>JAPLSP010000040.1 GCA_026398575.1 Candidatus Sumerlaeota bacterium
AATACAAAAATAATGCAAGACTATCCAGCGGGGAGGAGGCCAATGATATGCAACCGCATCGGGGAACGCTCATTTTAATCCTGGGGATTCTTGGGATCGTTGCCTGTGTTCCGCTCGGGATCGCAGCGTGGATCATGGGGAGCGGAGACCTAAAGGAGATGGCTGCAGGCAGGATGGATAAAAGCGGGTACCAGCACACATACACCGGTCGCGTCTTGGGGATGATTGCGACGATCATCGCGATTATTGTGATTCTGGCAGCGCTCGTGTTACTCGCCTTAGGCGGTGCTCTCTTTTTGTATAAGGTAGACCGCATGCCGGCGCAGGTTCACACCTCATTTGATGCGCCGTCAGAAATAACAAAGGAATACAATCTTGCAGGCCAACCCAAGAGCGCACAGGAAATCGCTCCAGGGGCGGAAATTTCGCAGAACAATCCACAGACATTTTATCCGGGAATTGATCCACAGTCATTTTGCGCCAGAATTATAGACAAAGCAGTAGCGCTTCGTGCCGAAGCTCTGACGCCCGGTAAAACCCGTTCCACTGGCACAATTGCCGTCGCCACGGGCAATCCCAAGGAGAAGGGCGATTACGCCTGGTGCGAATTCACCAAGGAATTACGGAATCCCGATGAGCTGATCCAGGCCATGCAAACGGAGGTTGAGAAGGAGATTGGAAATATAAACGGAGTCATCGGGAAAAGAATCCCGGGCGCGAACCTGCAATCGGGTAGAGAAAAAATCTGTTACAAGCCTGGCAGGAAGTACGCTGACGTTGGCGGTTTTTGTATCGAATATGGGAAGGATCAAACGCGATGCTGCGTTCAGCTGAATCTTCTCAAAGAGCAAGACGGCGGCGCCAATCGTTACCGGCTCCTGATTTGTGTTTCCGAGCCGCCGCCTGCGCAACCATAGGCGAATGGGCATTTCGCATTCCGGAATTTTGCATTGAATTTGGGCGGTTAGTGGGAATAGACTATTGTTTCCGCTCTGGATTTCATTTAACGGCGACAAGACCATAGAGGATTGCGCCCTTTCAAAGAAAGGAAGATGGATATGGAAACAGTAAACGAATGCCCTGGCAATCCGGCGGCTCATTCGGCGGCCAGTGGTTGCGGCGGGTGTGGATTAATGCCACGGAGAAAATTCCTGGGCGCCTGCGCAGCAGGCGCGGCGGGCGCGGCGGTAGTTGCAAGCGCTGCGGGCGCTACGTTTCTGAGCGGATGCGCGACGGTCTGGCCCGGCGCCGGCTCGCCGCTCAAGCCGATCCAGCCCTGCGGCCCCGCCTCCAAGCGCGCGGCCCTTGTCCAAGCGGCGTTTGTGCGGCGCAAGGGGGAATATGGCGTGCGCTGGCCGGGGCAAATTTACGATGGCAAAGCAGCGCATCAAAAATATGCGGCGCAATTGCAGGAGACCGCGAACAAGATCGGGGCGAAATTGGATTTGCGTCCCGTGCCCATCTATAACGCAGCCGAGGCTGAAGCAAGGCTCGCCGACGCCAAAGCAGCCAACGCCGACGGGCTGATGGTGGTTCTTTTGGACCGCCAGGATCACGCCTGGCCTACGGCGCAAAAAGCCGCCGCCAGCGGCATCCCAA
Organism: Candidatus Sumerlaeota bacterium; assembly: GCA_026398575.1. The sequence continues at coordinate 1,600 of JAPLSP010000040.1, forward strand.
CGATCGTCTTTTCGCCGCTCGGCTCTTCCTTCACGACCAACACCGCGCCACTGGCGGGCAAACCCGGCTGTGTGATTTATTCCACGGACGACTTCAGCCATCCTGCGTATGGGATGAAGATGCTGCAGGCCGGCGCGCGAATGCGCAGCGCCCGTTGCGTCGTCATCCGGGGAACCGAAGAGAAGGACGGGACGCTGGGCGATCTGGGCATTGCGCTGCGATACGTTCCGGCCCGGACGTTCCTGGATGAATACCAGAAGATGCCCGTTACAAATGACGTGCTGGCGATGGCGGACGACTATATGCGCCGCGCGCGACGGGTTGCGGGCGCGACGCGCGAAGACGTCATCAACGGCGCCAAGAGCTACGCTGTGGCGCGCGCCTTCCTCGAACGCGAAAAGGCGGACGCCATCACGATGGACTGCCTGGGCGCGCTCGGTGCGACGAAAGTCAGCCTGCCGTGCCTGGCCTGGTCGCGCATGAACGACGACGGAATCCCCGCGGCGTGCGAGGCGGACCTGGGCGCCGTCGCTTCGCATATCGTTGTCCAGTATCTTTTCGACCGTCCCGGTTTCCAGCAGGACCCCGTCGCCGATACGGCGAATGACGCGGTGATTGGCGCGCACTGCTCTTGCGCGACGCGTCTCAACGGATTCGACAAGCCCTGCGAGCCATTCGACATCATTCCTCACCATGGCGCGCGCGACGCCGTGCCCCGCACGCTGTGGCGCGTCGGCCAGCGCGTAACGATGCTGGACGTTCTTCCCGGCGATGCAAAAAAAGTCCGCCCAGCGGAATTTATCGTGGCCGCAGGGACCGTGATGGATAACATTGACGCGCCTCCCGCGGGCGGCTGCGTCGTATCGGTGCGCGTCAAGTTCGACGGCAATCCCGACGTGCTGACCTTTCCAGGATTTCATCAGGTCTTCTTTTACGGCGACTGCAAAAAGCAGCTGAGGGATTTCTGCCAACTCTTTGATTTCAAGGCGCAATTAATATGAGTCAATTTCTCGGACTTCGATCAATCGCAATATTATCTATATTTGTCCTATCTTTGTCTTCTCAAGCGCCGGCAGCCGAGGCCCCGGCGCAATCGGCAATCCGCAATCCGCAATCCGCAATCGCAAATTCAAAGTCTGCGATTCCGGATTCTGCGCCCACTTGGCCGGGAGCGCTGAAGGACGGCATAGTTCAATTGCCGAATCAGTGGAAGCTCAATCCGGCGGGCATGCAAACGCCGATTGGCGATCTGCCGATGAACATGGCATTTTCGCCGGATGGGAAATATCTGGCCATCACCCACAGCGGCTATGGCTCGAACGACATCCTGCTCTTTTCCATTTCCGACAAGGGCAATGCGCCGGCGGAGCTCGCAGATAAAGCGAAAATGAAGTTACTCTGGTACGGCCTGGCCTTCAGCGCCGATGGCGCCAAGCTCTATGCCGCCGGCGGCAAAGATGATACCCTTCACATCTTCGATGTCAAAAATGGCCATCTGGAAAAACCGCAGGCCATTGATCTTTACAAAAGCGGCAAGAAGCTTTTCCTCGCCGGATTGGCGCCAAGCCGCAACGGCAAGACGCTTTATGCCGCTTGCATGATGGGGCATTCCATTGCCGTGTTTGACTTGACGGCGTCGCCCGCCACCGCGTCTTTCATCCCTCTCGAAACGGAGAGCTATCCGTACGCCTGCCTTCTGTCGGCGGATGGAAAAACGCTCTACGTCAGCCTCTGGGGCAAGGCTCAGATCGCCGAGGTGGACGTCGCCGCGCCCGCGGGAACGCCCGACGCTGCCCGCATCCGCCGCCTGATCGCCGTTCAGGATCATCCCAATGAGATGATATTCACGCGCGACGGCAAGCGCCTCTTCGTCTCGAACGCCAACATGAATACGGTTTCCGTGATTGACGTGGCCGCCGGCAAGGCTGTCGAGACGCTGTGTTCGGCGCTGTATCCCACGGCGCCCGAAGGCAGCACGCCCAACTCGCTCGCTCTGACGCCGGACGAGAAGCATCTGCTGATCGCCAACGCGGATAACAACAACCTTGCCGTCTTCGAACTCGAATCCGGCAAGCCTGCGGCGGCGCGAGGCTTCATTCCCACCGGCTGGTATCCCACGTCGGTCCGCGTTCACCCGAAAACCAACCGCATCTTCGTGGCCAGCGCCAAGGGCATGGTCTCCAAAGCCAATCCCAAAGGCCCGCAGCCTGGAATTGCTTCCAAAAGCACGTCGGAATATATTGGGGGGCTTTTCACGGGAACGCTGGGTGTGCTGGATTGGCCCGACGCTTCGGCGCTGGCGAAATATACGCGCGCGGCGTATGAGTGCTCGCCTTATCAGGAGGGCGACAAGGTCACAGCGCCGCCCGCCGAAGCCGAAAAGAATCCAATCCCGCGCAAAGTCGGCGATCCTTCTCCGATCAAGTATTGCGTCTATATCATCAAAGAGAACCGGACCTACGACCAAATTTTCGGCGACGTTAAGAAAGGCAAAGGCGATTCGAGCTTGTGTCTTTTCCCCGAAAAGGTGACGCCGAATCACCACGCGATCATCGCCGAATTCGTCTTGCTCGATAACTTCTACGTCGAGTCCGAAGTCAGCGCCGACGGCCACGAATGGACCACGGGCGCTTATGCGACGGACTTCGTCGAAAAGCAATGGCCGGCCGAATACGGCCATTCCGCGCGATGGAATGTGGGCTATCCCTCCGAAGGGAAATTCCGGATCGCGGAGCCCAGCGCCGGATACATCTGGGATCAATGCGCCAAAGCCGGTGTGAGTTACCGCAGTTACGGCGAATTCATCAATAATGGCAAATCGCCGGCCGATCCGGGCACGGGCAAAGACTTGGACCAGGAAGAATGGAAAGGCGATCCGGGGAAGGCCGCCGTGAAAACCCTTGAAGGACACTTTGATCCATACTATCGCGGCTTTGACATGAAATATAAAGAAGTGTTGCGCGCGCGGCGGTTCATCTATGAACTCAGGCAATTTGAAAAAAGCGGCGACCTGCCGCGATTCATCGTCCTGCGCCTGCCGAACGACCACACGGCGGGAAGCAGCAAAGGCCACCCTACCCCGACGGCTATGGTCGCGGACAACGATCAGGGATTGGGGATGGTCATCGAGGCGCTTTCGAAAAGCCGGTTCTGGAAAGAGATGGCGATTTTCATTGTCGAGGATGACGCTCAAAACGGCCCGGACCACGTGGACGCGCATCGTACGGTCGCGATGGTCATCAGCCCCTACTGCAAACGCGGCGCCGTGGACAGCAACCTTTATTCGACGTGCAGCATGTTGCGGACGATGGAACTGATTCTGGGCCTGAAGCCCATGAGCCAATTCGACGCCGCGGCCCGCCCCATGTTCGCCTCCTTCACCGCGACGCCGGATTTCACGCCCTATAAATGCCTCCCGGCTCAGGTGAACGTCAACGAAATGAACCGCGCCGACGCCTGGGGCGCCAAGGAATCGCTGGCGCTGAACCTGGAGATCGAAGACGCCAACGACGACATCCGCTTCAATGAAATCATCTGGAAAAACGTACGTGGCGCAAACTCCGTGATGCCGGCGCCGGTAAGGGCGGCGTTTGTGTTTCCGTTGCCCAAAGACAAAAAATGACTGCCGCATGCCAACATATCCTCAGTCAAGCATTGCAATTGCCGCCTTTGGATAGAGCGGAGCTGATTGAAGAGATTATCTCCAGCTTTGATGCTCAATCCCGAAAAGAGATTGACGCGCTCTGGGCAAAAGAAGCCGAGGATCGCATAGACGCTTATGATCACGGGCAAATGAAGGCTATCCCAATGGAAGGAATCTTCGCAAAGATCATCCAGCGCTGATGGCCAGGCAAATTGGATTCAGAAAGAGTTGAACACTGCCAGATGCTCACATTCGTAAATACAAAAGAAATAAACCTCGTAAAAATTCATACCGGAAGAAAGGATTCATGCGGACACGCGCGGCGCCAGCTTTTGGAGTAAGGTGGGCTTGCCCCCTTCTTTTTGACGGTTCAATGGCCATGGCGCGAAAAAGAAGGGGGCAAGCCCACCTTACTCCAAAAGCTGGCGCCGTTTCTGACCGCGTTGCATTCATCCTTGGCAAAATACGACACCGTATTTCCGAAGCGGAGTTCTTGGCATGAAGCGCATTCATCACCATTATGGAAGCATTCGTGCAGTCGCATTGGGCATCGCCGCGGTACTCTACCTTGCAGACGGCCTTATCCATTCACGGGCTGAGCAGGCAGATGGATCGCAACAAACTCCAGCCTCAAAGTCGGGCAGAACAACTTCGAACGTCAAGGTGACCACACATACAATCCAGAAGACTGAAGACTTTGGAACGATTGACGTGAATTATCCGGAAATCATAAACGCGCCCAAAGAGGTCAACAAAAAGATCGAAGGAATGGCGAAAGCAATCATCGCAGATTTCAAGAGAAAGGCTACTGAAGAGGTCAAATTGCGCCGCGAGGCGGTAGCCGAGTGGAATAGGACCATGCTTCAAGACGCCAGAACTTCAGTATCCGAAAGCGAGATGCACGTGGTCATTGACCTCGAGTTGACTCTGGGTTACCAAGTGGCGCAGGTCAGCGATGACTATATCAGTCTGTTGCTGACAGGCTATGAGTATTGCGGCGGCGTGCACGGCATGCCCATCTATCAATCGTTCAACTACGACTTGAAGAAGAGGAAGGAAGTCAACCTGGCAGATTTGTTTCCGAAGGACGCAGACTATTTGAAAAAGGTTTCCGCTTTCTGTAATTCCGATCTTCTCAAGACGATGAAAGAATCATCGAGCGACAATCGGGTGGATACGATATGGGTCGGCGACGGCGTGGCGCCGAAAGCGAAAAACTTCGAGATTTTCACTTTCACGCGCGATTCAATCACGATAATCTTCCCTCCATATCAAGTCGCCTGTTTCGCCGCCGGCACTTTCGAAGTCGAAATGCCGCGCAAATAATGCTACCCATCAAATCCGGCGACAATCCACAAATCCAAGGAGCAGTCAATGACACCCAGCCACCTCATCCGGATGGGCGCGCATGCGCTTATATTGCTGATCGGAATGCATTTTTGTTTTGCGCCATTTTGCACGCTTGCGGCGGACGGCGCCAACACACTGGATTTGTCCGGTAAGTGGGCGCTTCAGCTCGACCGCGATGACAAAGGCGTTGATGGCAAATGGTTCGCCGCCGCGCTGCCAAAGCCGGACGCCTCTATCCCGCTGCCCGGATCGCTTTCGCTGAGCGGCATTGGGGATGATGTGACGGTGGATACCAAGTGGATGGGCGGGATTGTGGATCGGTCATGGTTCACGGCGCCGGAATATGAGAAGTATCGCCAGCCGGGCAACGTGAAGGTTCCTTTCTGGCTTCAGCCGGATAAGTATTACGCCGGCGCGGCGTGGTATCAGCGCGACATTGATGTCTCCGTTACCTGGAAAGCCCTGCGCGTCGTTCTCACGCTGGAGCGTCCGCATTGGGAAACGCGCGTATGGGTGGACGACCGCGCCTTCGGCTCGAATAACTCCCTTGGCACACCGCATGAATACGATCTCGGACTGCTAACGCCGGGCAAACACCGCCTCACCATCCGCGTGGATAATCGCATGGTGGTGGACGTCGGGCGCGATTCGCACAGCGTCAGCGACCATACACAGGGAAACTGGAACGGCATTGTGGGGCGGATGGAGCTGCGCGCGACGCCGCCAGTCTGGATTGAAGATTTGCAGGTCTTCCCTCACGTCGCAACGAAATCGGCGACAGTGAAGGGGAAGATCGGCAATGCGTCGGGGCAAGCCGGACGCGGCGCCGTTAAACTTTCGGCGCAGCTGTTCAATGTCGAAACAACAGTGGCGCCCGTGCCCGTCGAAAAATCCGTGGATGTTTCCTGGGATGAAAAGGGAGGCGCTTTCGAGGCGGAGATCGCTCTTGGCGCGACGGCGCAAACCTGGAGCGAGTTCACTCCGGCGCTCTACCGCCTGACGGCGGCGCTGGACAGTGGCAAAGACAGCAAGGACGCCAAGGACAACAAGGAAACGATCTCTGTCGTATTCGGATTGCGCGAGGTTTCGGTTGATGGAACACAGATCGCGGTGAACGGTCGCAAGATATTTATCCGCGGCACGCTTGATTGCTGCATCTTCCCGAAGACTGGCCATCCACCGACGGATGTCGCGTCGTGGAAGCGAATCGTGAGCATCGCAAAGGCGCACGGGCTGAACAACATCCGCTTCCACTCCTGGTGTCCGCCGGAGGCCGCCTTCATCGCCGCCGATGAATTGGGATTTTATTACCAGGTTGAGTGCTCGTCGTGGGCCAACTCCACCACTTCGCTGGGCGACGGCAAACCTGTTGACCAGTGGCTTTATGACGAAGCGGACCGCATGTTGAAATATTACGGCAATCATCCTTCCTTCCTGCTGATGCCCTACGGCAATGAGCCGGGCGGAAAGAAGCACGCCGCCTATCTTGCGAAATGGGTCAGCAACTATAAAGCGAAGGATTCGCGCCGCCTATATACGAGCGGAGCGGGCTGGCCGGAGATTCCAGAGAATCAGTTTCATGTCGTTCCCGCGCCGCGCATCCAGGGCTGGGGGCAGGGCTTGAAGAGCCGCATCAACGGGCGTCCGCCGGAAACACAGACTGACTATAGCCAGTATATCAAAGCCCGCAACGTTCCCGTCATCAGCCACGAAATCGGAGAGTGGTGCGTATATCCCAATTTCGACGAAATCCCGAAGTACACCGGCTACCTGAAGCCGAAGAATTTTGAAATCTTCCGCGAAAGTTTGAAGGCGCGCGGAATGCTCGATCAGGCGCATGACTTCCTGATGGCGTCGGGCAAGCTGCAAACGCTCTGCTATAAGGAAGATATCGAGTCCGCGCTGCGCACCGCGGGCATGGGCGGATTCCAGCTGCTCGACCTGCATGATTTCCCCGGACAAGGCACGGCGCTTGTGGGCGTGCTCGATCCCTTCTGGGATTCCAAAGGCTACGTCACGCCGGAGGAGTATCACCGTTTTGCATGCGAAACGGTTCCGCTGGCGCGCATGGCAAAGCGAGTGTGGACAAACGATGAGGATTTCACAGCGAGAATTGAAATCGCGCACTATGGACCGAAAGACTTTTCCCGACCGGAAATTTCCTGGAAGATAAGGGAGGCGACCGGCGCTGTAATCGCTTTGGGCCTGCTGCCGTGGAAAGCCATTCCAGCGGGAATGCTGACGCCGGTGGGTGAAATGAGATTTCCGCTAAGCGCGATCAAAGCAGCGAAGAAACTAAACGTTGAAATCGCGCTCGCTGGAACGGCCTACGCCAATGATTGGGATTTTTGGGTGTATCCGGCGGGTCCAGCCGGTTCGACAAATGCGGTTGCTCCGACTAGTCCGACGGGTCCGACGGGTCTGACGGGTCCGACGGACATCCTGATCAGCGAAAACTTGGACGAGGGAGCGCTCGCGAAGCTGAAAGAAGGCGGCAAGGTCCTGCTGGCGCCGCCTCCCTCTGCGATCAAGGGCGACAAGAACGGCCGCATCCCGGCCGGCTTCTCCAGCATCTTCTGGAACAC
>JAPLSP010000275.1 GCA_026398575.1 Candidatus Sumerlaeota bacterium
TCTTGCCAGACTACCATCGAGTCATCCCTGTTCGTTCATTACCGCGTCATCCACGCGCCGCAGGATGTTTTCGCCTTGCCTTCGCTGCCTGTGCCGAACAGAATTTTATGTGCCCATTTTGCGCGGCTAAAGGCATACCAATAACCAATATCCAATATCCAACAGGAAACGCCCGACAAGAAATACCTAGCGAAGGAAATTTAGCGGAGAAAGCCAAACTGAGGATACACAATATCTGACCATCCGCGTAGGAGAGGCAAGGCGCAATTTGCTCCTTACATTACTTCCTGCTTCATCTCTTTCAGGCTCAATTTGCGTCCGGTTTTGATTTCTTTTCGGGCTTTTTGAATGATTTCCATAAATTCAGGATTCGTGCTAAGCGCAAGGGATTCGCGGTCAACTTTCTTTAATGAAACGATGGCGGCGACGGGCTTATTTGAAGAAGTCAGAACGATGGGCTCCTCGTCAAAATCCTTGGCATATTCCGATAGCGACTGTGAAGCTGTGGAAAGCTCAATGGTCTTCATAATGACACCTCTTTGCCTGCAATCAGCAATTTATTTCCATTTTTTTGACCAATTGCGAGAATTTGCACAAGACTTGGCTCGCCAAATTCCGAACTTGCTTCAGACACGACATCATAGAAGACTCGGACGCTTCCAATGCGCAATTCCCAACTAGCGAGTGGATTTGGGCGCAATGGCTTGCGATTTCGGGTTTCTATGACGGGTTGATGCGAGAGATGCTCCTCGATTTGATCAAGAATCAAAGCGCGCTGGCGCGCTGGAAATCTCTTGATCTGATCTTTGACCGATTCAGCGAATTCTATTTCATATCTCACGATAATTTTCTATCCGATGAACTACGCGAATAATTTTAATGAAACGGTGCTCCGATCCTAAGTGAATGTCAAGGCGATTGAGCGTCAGCAATGGATAGGTTGAGCCATGAAATTTTCCCGAACAGCGCGCCCATGTCAATGCAAAGCGCTGCGCAGGGAAGAAACCTGAAATGCGCTGATAAGGATAGACAATAAGGCGGAGCATCTGATAAGTTTTAAACAACACAGTGAAGGAGATTCTTTGATGCATTTTTCCCGAATAACAGTGAATCCCCGTCAGATGAATGGTGAGCCTTGCATACGGGGCTTGCGCATTCCGGTTGCAGCTGTTGTGGATATGATTGCTGAGCGGATGAGTGAAGAAGAGATTCTTGACGCTTATCCTGATTTGGAAGAGGCGGATATTCATGAAGCGCTCCTATACGCGGCTGAGGCGGTTCGTGAACACGAGCTTCCCCTGGTGGAAGCCGTATGAAGTTCTTGGTTGACAATGCGCTATCGCCTTTGCTTGCCACAGGCTTGAGAAATGCCGGTTATGACGCGGCTCATGTCCGGGAATATGCAATGCAGGCCGCTGACGATGAGGTTATCTTCGCTCGTGCTGAAACAGAAGATCGTATTATCGTCTCCACGGATACTGACTTTGGAGCGCTGTTAGCTCTGCGCCATCAGAAAAAGCCTTCCGTAATCATCTTCAGAAGGATGAAATCCCGCAAACCAGTCTATTTGCTGTCCCTCCTTTTGACGAATCTCCCCGCTTTGGAAAAGGATTTAGCCGAAGGTTGCATCGTCATTATCGAAAAATCAAGGATTCGGGTCAGACTATTGCCTATCGCCATTTCAGATTCATCTTCGCGACACCAGTAATATGTTTTTTCATTTCCTTAAAGATAAGCTCCGCCGTGATCTGCTGGAGAACCTTCGGCAGGGGTTTGAGTCGTTGGGGATGCGGAGCGGGCGGTCGCTGTTGACGATCCTCGGGGTCTTTATCGGGGTGGTCATTATCATCGCCGTGGCCTCGGCGCTGAATGGCTTCCGCCAGCGCGTGATTGACCGGTTCCGCGAATTCGGCGCGAACAACATCTACGTCATGCGGATGCCGATGCTTCACATGATGCGTCCGGGCGGCGACGTGCGGCAGCGCAAGTATCTGACGCTCGAAGACGCGTTTGCGATCCGCGACGAGTGCCCGGCGGTCGAGGCGGTGGGGCCGGCGCTCTGGGTCATGCCCGACAAGGCGACGGCGCGCTATGAAGGGCGCGAGATGGTGGGCCCGAATTTGCGCGGCGTCTTCCCCGTGATGGCCGAGGTGCTGAATCTCAACATCATCGCCGGACGGTTTTTCACGGCGGAAGAAAACCGCAGCCGGGTGGGCGTGTGCATCATCGGGGTCAACGTCGTGGATGCGCTGTTCGGCAGTCAGGACGCGCTCGGTAAAACGATTCTGGTCAAGGGCAAGCAATTCCAAGTCATCGGGCTGGTCGCCAAGCGGCTGGATGCGCCGTTCGGCGGCGAGAATCCCGAAGACTCGATGATCTTTCTGCCGTATTACGCCTTTCGCGACATGTTCCCCGAGCAGCGCGACCACGTCATTGCGGCGCGTACGCGCGAGGGCGAGATTGACAAGGCGATGGACCAGATCGAGAGCGTTTTGCGGCGGCGGCGGCACGTGGCTTGGAACGCGCCGAACGACTTCGAGATCAGCACCTCGAATTCGATCATCGCGACGTTCGACAAGATCGTGTTTGCCGCGCTGGCGGTGATGTTCACGCTTTCAACCGTGGCGTTCCTCGTGGGCGGCGTCGGCGTGATGAACGTCATGTTCGCGTCGGTCAAGCAGCGCACGCGCGAGATTGGCGTGCGCCGGGCGCTCGGAGCGCGGCGACGCGACATTGTCGCGCAGTTTCTTTTCGAAGCGATGATCATGACCGGGACGGGAGGGCTGCTGGGCGTGGCATGCGGAGAGGCGCTGATGTGGGCGGTGGCGCGCTTGCTGCCGTCGCTGCCCGTCGCGACGCCGTTGTGGGCGGAACTCTTCGGATTTTTTGGGTCCGCGGCGGTGGGGTTGGTTTTTGGATTATGGCCGGCGGTGGTTGCGGCGCGGCTCGATCCGATCAAGGCGCTCAGGTATGAGTGAGGGGATTGGAGAGCGGGGGCGCAAGGGTTGCAAGGACAGCAAGGACGGCAAGGACCGCAAGGACCATAGGATGCGGGCGTTAAGAAGCTGGATTCCGGCTCTCGATTTCGGGTCTCGATTCTCTGTTGAAATTCAGGGGGTTGCGGGGGTATTTGTTTGCTTGCAATAAGGTTTTGTGATGGCGCGCAATGAGAAGAGGGAGATTCGCCGGCAGGGATGCCGGCGCTCCCAGTGAGGCGCTCCCAGTAAAATGCTTAAGCGGCTTTTGTTTGTCATCAATACGCTCGAGACGGGCGGGGCGCAGCGGTACATGATCCGGCTGATCAAGTATTTGCAGGAGGCGGAGCCGGAGTGGAAGGCGCATATCCTGACGCTGCTGCCGGGCAAACACGCCCTGAAGGAAGAGGCGAAGGAGGCCGGGGCGGAGGTAAGGTCGCTCGACATGCGCGCCTGGAATCCGCTGCTGTGGCGCCGCGCGTGGCTTCATATCCTGCGGCTCAATCCGGACCTGATCCAAAGTTTTTTATGGTTTGCGGACAACCTGGCGGGCTGGGCGGCGTGGCGCGAGGAGGTGGAGCTGTTCTTCATTTCCGAGCAGGGCGACCGCGAGTTGTTCGAGCGCGGGCCGCGATGGAAGCGCTCGATCGCCCAATGGATGGATCATCGTTTCGTAATCCCGAATGCGCGGCTCTTCATGACGAACGCCGAGCACGGCGCCGAGCGTCTGGATAAATGGGGCTATCCCACCGCGCGCATCCGGGTGATCCACGGGGGCGTGGATTTTCCGCCGCCGCCGCCGCCGGCTGGCTGGAGCGCGCGCAAGGAAATCCAGGCGCCTCCCAATATGCGGCTGATTGGCTGGGCGGGCCGGATGGAGAAAATCAAGCGCGTGGATTTGCTGATCGCCGCGGTGCGCGAAATGCGGCGCAAAAATTATCCCATCGGGCTGGTGCTCCTGGGAAACGGCCCTGCGTACGACAAGCTCAAGGCGCTGGCCCGGCAGCTCAAAATCATCCAGGCGGTGAAGTTCGTGGGGAATGTGCCGCGCCCCACGGATTGGTTCCGCGAGATGGACGTGTGCGCCCTGACCAGCGACGTGGACCTTTTCCCGAGCGCCGTTCTCGAGGCGATGGCCTGCGGCCGCCCCGTCGTGGCCACGCGCGTGGGCGGCGTGCCGGAGATCATCAAGGATGAGAAGACCGGGCTTTTGATCCCGCCCGGGGATTTGGACGCCCTGGTGGCGGCGCTGCTTCGGATTCTGACCGATCCGGCGATGGCCAAAAAAATGGGCGAAGCCGCGCGCAAAGACGTGGCGGCGCGCTTTTCGGCCAAAGATAAATTCGAGGAATGGCGGACAATCTACCGCGAACTGCTGAAAGAAGAGGAAAAGAAGATGTTCAAGAATTTTGGATAATTGAAGGAATCGCGCGCCTGCGCGGGATAAGCATCGGGAAGGCAATGCGCAAAAAGTCTGGACACCGCCCTGAAAAGAGCTGTATTATATCGCCGGTTTCATAGAATGGGACGCTTAAAGGATCATAGCATCTATTTTTTTGTTTGCAGGAGGGTGAATTATGCGCGGCCATCGGGGGTTTACGCTGATCGAATTGCTGATCGTGATTGCGATCATCGCCATTCTGGCGCTGATCGCGATCCCTAATTTTCTAGAGGCCCAAACGCGTTCGAAGGTGGCGCGCGCGCAGGCCGACATGCGCTCGATCGCCACGGCGCTCGAGGCGTATTATGTTGACATGAACTCATATCCCCTGACCGATCCCATCTTTGCCGCGATTCCTAATTCGCTGAGCACACCGGTTTCATATATCACTTCCGGCAAGCTGATAGATCCATTCGCCGTTGGGATCCAAGAGCAAAAACCGAAGTTAGGATCTCCTGCCATCAGTCTCTATTACACTTATAATCAAATCATTGACTATAATACCTATGACGCCCTGAATAAGATGTACCCGGCAATATATGGTAATGACTTTGTTATACCTGAAGAATCTGTAGATGATTCTTTTTTCAATAAAGGCGCCTTTCAGAAATATGGCGGTTGGCGGATGGTTTCCAAAGGGCCAGACCGCGTCTATAGCCAACCAGGAAGTGGCCCGGAGTTTATGACGCCACTCAGGGGTAGCGATGTGATCTATGACCCCAGCAACGGCACGATCAGCTACGGCAACATCATCCGCACGCAGATCAGTCCTACGGGTCCGAAGGCTATCAAGTAATAAAGAATCGCAGTTTCACCCGGCATGAAATTTTCCGAATATAGGGATACGTGGGGTGACGGCGCCGTTGTTGCTTAGGGAAATAGCACTACCTTAATTTTCCAGGTCGCCAATTCAGCGGCATATTTTGCTTCTAGGACGAACGCAATGCAGCTACAAGCAGCGCCAGCTTTTGGAGTAAGGTGGCTTGCCGCCATAACCGTATGACATTTTTAGCTGCCTTTCCCCTTCCCTCTCGACGTTCGTTTTCGCGTCGCCATATTGCGCCGCCACGGCGTGCCCAGGC
>JAPLSP010000585.1 GCA_026398575.1 Candidatus Sumerlaeota bacterium
TCGCAAGCCGCGCGGCCTTGACGATGTTCGCGCCGTCCGTCGCTACGATGTCACCAGTCCAGCCGTGTGATGACGCTGCGCAAGCATCGGCGATTCCCTCGACAATCAGGAGCGGCCCGTCGCCATGCCATTGCTTTGGAACGTGAAGCCCGGAATGCTCACCTTTTCCGGTCAAAGTTTTCTTGCCATTTGCAAACGGTCTTCCGTCGCCACGTCTGCTTTTGCGGCCTGTAATTTTCCCATTGCGGTCCACCACCGGCCATTTGACGCAAGAGCCGCTGGCTTCTCCGCCCATTGCTTTTATTGACTCCGGTGTCCAGCCGCGCAAACGAGCGAGCGATTCAATGGGATCGGCGTTGCTCACTGGCGCCGTGCGCCTCGGGAAAAGGTCTGCCTCGGTCAATCCCAACGCGGCCACAATCTGCCGGAAGTCGCATCCGTGTTTGCAGTTCATCAGAACGCGCCCATCGTCACCGTTGGCTATATGAAGATGGTGGTCGGTATCGCCACAAGCCGGGCAGCTTCCATTCCAGCCCGTGCCATTCTGCCGGACGTTGGCGACGTGTGATAAAACCATCTCGACGGGATTGGCGGAAATGCCGGCCGCGGGGGCGGTAGTCGGGGCGGTTATCATTGGTTCGCCTCCACCGGCAGGACATTGGCGTTGTCCACCTGGGGCTGCTCGACGGTCTCGACGTTGGCCATCCTATCTAATGATCGCCGTCTTTCCGCCAGAGTGTGATTTTTCCCTTTCTCAGATTCCATCCAGTCAAGTAGAAATCCCTGAAGCTGAGATTCGATCCAAGCCATAACGCGCTTGAAGGCTTCGATTCTTTTCGGGTCATCGGGCAGAATTCTTTTCAGCGTCTCAATCGCCATTTGCGCGTATTGCTTCGCATAAGTCACCGGCCTCAATTCTTGCGTGGGATGTTCACCATCTTCTTTGCGCGCGCCGCGCTGGCGCCGTTTTAGCTGCAGCCGTTGCTGGCGCCTTTTCGCATTGAGGATGCGCTTGGATTCCTCGGGGTCATCCTTCGCCACCTTCGCCGCCTTGACTATAGCCACCTTCGTGGGCGCCGTACCGGCCATGATGCGCGATTCAAGGTCCGGCGCCACGGGCTTCAGGGCTTCCACGGCGCTGGCGAATTGGCCGTCTCGTTTGATCGTGGCGACGCTAACACCATATTCTTTGGCGAGAGTCTCTGCTGTATTTAACCGTGGCTCATTTTGAGCTAGTTGTTTTGAGCGGTTCGCATTGCCAGGCTGGGCACCTTCCTTTTTCTTTGTTCTGTTGTATATCCGCCCACGGATTTTGCTCATATCATCCGGCTTCAGGTTCCGGCGCCCTAATTGATTGGAATCTATCCAATCGGCGGCGGCGTCTCGGTCATCGAAAGTCAGATAGTGAACCTTGAATGATATTCCTCGACGTGTGCAAATCTCATAGCGGTTGTGCCCGTCCAGAAGTACATCGCCGTCATCTGATTGCCATGCAACAAGATCATCACGGCAGCCGTCGCGCACAAGGTTCTCTTCGAGTTGCGCCAGTTCTTCCGGCGAAAGCGGAGGAATCAGGGCGCGGAATTCGGGGTCAATGATGAGAGTGGGATTCATTGGCAGGTGCCCCCACATTGGCAGGCGGCGCCCGTGTCGCTGGTGGACGTGCGCGCTTGTCCAGCCGCCCAGGTGTCAACGTCTGAAAGCAGGTATCGGCAGGCGCGGCCAAATTTGAAGTGCCGAGGTCCACCGCCCGAAAGTCTCCAATGGCGAAGGGTGTGCACACTGAGCGCCAGCCGTTCCGCAACCTGTTGTTCGAGTAAGTATTGAGACTCCATGTCAACCCCCTTGAAATAAAAAAACCGCCGCGTCCGATTCTTGCGAATCGGCGGGAAGCGGCGGCGGGCGGCTGAACGCCCATGCTCAATCTGTTTTTGGATTCAGCCAATCACCGGTTCCCGGCCGGCGTGCGCTTTTGTCTGCGCAACGGGGACATGACAATATAACCCGCCGCGCGAATCAATAATAACCGCGTGAAGAGTTTCTTCAAAATCAGGCGTAATGCTTCACATCAACGCCAGATCAAGCTTTTGTGATTTTTAGGGTTTCGATTTCCTTGGGCGGATCGGCTTTGCCGATTTCGCTTT
>JAPLSP010000431.1 GCA_026398575.1 Candidatus Sumerlaeota bacterium
AAGAGAAAAACTTTCCCTACATCCGTCTGCCCGCCGTCGTAATGAGGCGCGCCAATGAGCACGTCCGCGTAGCCATCGCCGTTGACATCGCCGGCGAAAGCGACGGAGAAGCCCAATTGAGCGTCCGCCTGATTGCTTTCAAAACTCCATGCTGGAGTGTTTGTCATCCCGTTAGCGGAACCCAAATAAAGAAATGCCGCGCCCTCTTGGGATTGGCCATTTGTGTAATAGCGCGCTCCGACAATGATATCGTCATAACCATCGCCGTTGACGTCACCGGCTGAGGCTGCCGCGACCCCAAACCATGCGCCTGCGATGTTGATCTCCGCCGTCCAGTCAGGCGTGGTAGAGATTGCAGCCACGCGGATAGAAAAATATGTTGGCAAAGACCAATCGCTCCACGCCCCATGGTTGTCACAATACCTGACATGCCAAACATAAGTCGTTCCATAGTCAAAGGCCGCTGGCAAAGTGATCGAGGTTAGATTCACGGTGTCGGTTGTCGAGTCAAAAACCGTCACGGACCAATCCGATGGATCGGAGGCGCGCCGCACTTGCCATTGCGAGGCGGAATGCGTGTCGCCCGCATCCGGATCGCTGAAAGCCGAGGATTGCAGCGTCGGCGTCAAGGAGACGCCAATCTCGCCATCGGCAGGCGACTGGTTGACAGGCGTGGCGGGCGCATGATTTCCTAGATCAATGAATTCATAAGCCCCCATATCGAACGCATTGGGCAGCCCTTCGCCTCCAACGCCGGGGATGTCCACCGGGCGCGGATTCCCCGCATAATCCACGGTCAATGAAACACTGGTCCCCGCGTCAATACAGGGCGAACCAGCTTGCAAATGGAAATCGTTCACGACAGGATTCGCGAAAAGCGGATCGGCGTTGATATTGCCTGTTCCGGCATATCCCCCCTGTACATCGCTGTAAGTGACAGTCGCGTAGCCGTTTATAACATTAAAGCTCGATGCATTACCCCAGATAATGCAGTTAGTAATGATCGCTTCATCTACGCGGATCGCAATTGCCGGAACCAAGTTATTATAGAATACGCAGTTTATAACTTTCTGAGCGCCATCGGAACAAGTAATCGCGCCTTCTCCTCCATCGTAATTACCAACGAAGATGCAATTCTCCAGAGTAGCATTTGACTGCCATTGGAAAAAGCATGCGCCGCCATTAACACTGCAATGATTATTCAAGAACTTGCATCTGCGGAAAGTCTGACTGCCAAGGAAAATAGCGCCTGCCGCCCAGCTAGCCGTATTGGAGTCAAAATCGCAGTCCTCGAACAGAGAAGTATCTGTGTTTGGGTCCCCGGCGGCGGTGACAGCACCGCCGCTGTCGGCATGATTCTGATAAAAACGGCAGGAGCGGAATGTGCCCGATGTCAGGTTGTAGTTGCAGACGGCTCCCCCGGTGTTGTTACACTGGTTGGCGGTAAAGACGCAGTTCGCAACGGTGGGAGCACATAGCTTGTTGAACATCCCGCCGCCTTTGTTCCTCTCGTCTGCCGGTCCAATCGCGTTGCCTTGCGTGATAGTGAAACCGTCCAGCACGCCGTTGGCGCCCTTCACAACATGATAAGCCACACTACCCGCACGCGCCACAGCGCCGGTGATGGTCGTCGGATGATCGCTCCAGTTCCTCTGACTCCGTTGCGTTTCATAACCGCCGGAAGCCGCGCCTGCGAATCCGCCATAAAGATCAACGCCGTCGCGCATGACCAGGGAGCCATCGGAATCGGCGCGGGTCTCGCCATAAACGCCTTCCGCCACCCAAACCTCGCCTCCGCCCGCCGCAAACGCGGCGTCTATCGCCGGTTGGATGGTTATGAAGGCATTGTCCCAGCTGGCGCCATTGTTCGCCCCGGTCGCATCCTTGTCCACGTAATACGGATGCACAGGCAAGGGCGTGGGAGACGGCGTCGGGCTCGGGGTGGGAGACGGCGTTGGATGCGGAGTGGGAGAAGGCGTTGCGCTTGCCACTGGAATGTCAAACTGGGCATAACCTCGCCGCGGCTGCCCGCCGATGCTTGTGAAAAGGCCTCCCACGTAGAGCGTTGAGCTGGAGACCGCAAGGGCCCGGATTCGGGAATTCGCATTCGGGTTCCAGGCGGTGGCGGCGCCGGCGACATCAAGCGCGGCAATATAGTTACGCGCCTGCCCGCCAATGCTCGTGAAATAGCCCCCCGCATAGATCGTTGAGCCAGAGACCACAAGGGATATGATATAATCATTCGCGTTCGGGTTCCAAGCGGTTGCGGTTCCGGTCGAAATAGCGTCGAGCGAGGCAATACGATTTCGCGACTGCCCGCCAATGCTCGTGAAAGGGCCCCCCACATAGACCGTCGAGCCGGAGAAGGCAAAGGATCGGATCACGTCATTCGCATTGGGGTTCCAGGCGGTGGCGGCGCCAGTGGCATTGAGCGCGGCAATCCTGTTACGCGCCTGCCCTCCAATGCTTATGAACCCGCCCCCCGCATACACCGTTGAGCCAGAGACCGCAAGGGTCCAGACGGTGCTATTCGCATTCGGGTTCCAGGCTGTGGCGGTTCCGGTCGAATTAGCATCCAGCGCGGCAATCCTGCTGCGCGCCTGCCCACCAATGCTCGTGAAGGTGCCTCCCGCATAGACCGTCATTCCATCGCCTGAGAGCGCAAGGGCGTAAACCATGTTATTTGCGTTTGGGTTCCAGGCGGTGGCGGTTCCGGTCGAATTAGCATCCAGCGCGGCAATCCTGTTGCGCGCCTGCCCGCCAATGCTTGTAAAAAGGCCACTCACATAGACCGTCATTCCATCGGCTGAGACCGCAAGGCCACGGACCTCGCCATCCGCATTCGGGTTCCAGGCGGTGGCGGCGCCGGTGGCATCGAGCGCGGCAATACGGATGCGAGTCGGCCCGCCGATGCTCGTAAAAAGTCCTCCCGCATAGACCGTCGAGCCGGAGATTGCAAGGGCACAGACAGTGTTATTCGCATTCGGGTTCCAAGCGGTGGCGGTACCGGTGGAATCAAGCGCGGCAATACGGATGCGAGTCTGTCCGCCGATGCTTGTGAACTTTCCTCCCGCATACACCGTCGAGCCGGAGACCGCAAGTGCCCATACATCAGAATTCGCATTCGGGTCCCAAGCGGTTGCGGTTCCGGTCGAATTAGCGTCGAGCGCGGCAATCTTGTTACGCGCCTGCCCGCCAATGCCCGTGAAATAGCCCCCCGCATAGACCGTCGAGCTGGAGGTTGCAAGGGCCAAGACAGCGCTAGTCGCATTCGGGTCCCAAATGGTGGCGGTTCCGGTCGAATTAGCATCGAGCGCGGCAATGTAGTTGCGCATCTGCCCGCCAATGCTCGTGAAATAGCCCCCCGCATAGACCGTAATTCCATCGTCTGAAACCGCAAGAGTGTTGACCGTGGTATTCGCAGTCGGGTCCCAGGCGGTGGCTGTACCGGTTGAATTAGCATCGAGCGCGGCAATATAGCTGCGCGCCTGCCCGCCGATGCTTGTGAAGCAGCCCCCCGCATACACCATCGAGCCGGAGACTGCAAGGGCCCATACATCAGAATTCGCATTCGGGTCCCAGGCGATGGCGGCTCCAGTTGAATTAGCGTCAAGCGCGGCAACGTTGTTGCGCGTCTGCCCGCCGATGCTCGTGAACACCCCCCCCGCATAGATCGTCATTCCATCGCCAGAGACCGCAAGGGCGCGGACCGTGTTATTCGCATTCGGGTTCCAAACGCTTACCGATCCATCCGACAGGATATGGGCGATATTGTTTCGCAGTTGCCCGCCGACCTGAGTAAATTGGCCTCCAATATACCATCCGCCGGCGCCATCGGAGACGCAAGCATATATGTCTCCATTGATCTCTGGAAATGCGCCAACTACGGCGCCGGTAGCCAAATCAATCGGCACGCCGCTCCCCGTGTGGGGGCCAACATAGCTAAAAGTGCCTCCGATATAAGTTACGCCGCCTGCATGAGCGATGACTTCGACCGATCCATCGGTTTCCCATGCGCCTCGGTTGAGAACGGGATACACCGTCGCATATTTCGCCAGCAGCGTCGCATCCGCGTTTGCGATGTATCCGGAAAGCGTCGCGTTGGTTGAGAAGAACGCCCCGTTCTTATCCCATTCAGCGAAAGTGTTGCCGTTGGGCGCCATCAGCGGCGCCGCGATGGTCAGCTTCGTGCCGTCGTCATATACGCCCGTGTTCGGCGTGGCGATGACCACCGGCGAGCCGCTTTCGGGAGTGACCGTGATTAAAACGCCGCTGTCGGGATTCGAGGATTGGAAGGTCAGCGTGCATGTCGTTGGGCCAGGCGCCGCCACGGTCGTGAACGAAGTCGGCGAGGACCACGCGCTCCACGCGCCATGATTGTCCGCATACCGCACGCGCCAAATATATGCCGTTTCATAGTCGAGAACGCCTATTTCAAGCGTGATCGAAGTCAGATTTGCCAGGTCAGTCGTCGAATTGAAGACCGTTATGGACCAATCTGGCGGATCGAAGGCGCGCCTAACCTGCCATTGAGCTGCTGATTGCGTGTCACTCTTATCCGTATCGCTGAAAGTCGATGCAATCAAGGCCGGCGTCAAGGACACGTTCGTGGCGTTGTCGGCAGGAGATAAATTGCTGGGTACAAAGGGCGCATTGTTTGATGCCGGCTGATAGCCAGCGCCATAAATGGTCACCTGATCCAGCACTCCATTTAAATAGATCCAAGGATCCGTAGCCCAGTAGTATCTCCACCCTCCTATCAGGAGTTGTTCTGTAGAGACACGGATTGCGCTTGTGACATTGGTGGTTATGCCGTCTAGCTGATCATTTACATATATTCTGCGCTCAGCAGCGCTATGGCTAAAAACAGCAGCAATCTTATACCACTTTCCCGTTTGAAGAGTTGTCGCGCCAAATGTATCCTGAATTGAGCCACTGCTTCCTGGCCAGAAAGTGGAAAAATTGACTTTGCCATCAACCACATGTAAAAACCATTCGTCATCGCTCGAATCTCCATCGCCGAACTTGCTGATCAAAGGCAGACGGCCGGTGGTTGTGTTCATATACACATATAGTTCTACAGCAAATTCCGTCATTCCGTTCACATCCGCTCCTGGAGGCGCCGTAACATAGTTCGAACCGCTGAATTGCGCAGCTAATCCAGAAACACCCGTTGTGAAGTTGGTGGTTCCAACGGATGTGCCATTATGATTACCTGTGTCATCCAGTAAACTCCCATTGAAATTCCAGCGTGCAATGATGATAGGACCATTCATAGCTGTAAATGATGTCGCACTCGACCAAGCGCTCCAAGCGTTGTGGTTGTCCGCATATCGCACGCGCCAGACGTAGGTCGTCGCATAATCTAACGTGCCTGCGCCCATGGTGATTGAAGTCAGATTCGCGGTGTCAGTCGTCGAATCGAAGACTGTCACGGACCAATCCGATGGATCGGAGGTGCGCCGCACTTGCCACTGGCTGGCGGCATGAGTGTCGCTCGTATCCGGATCGCTGAAGGCGGACGATTGCAGAGCGGGAGTCAGAGAGATATTGGTCGCGCCATCCGAAGGCGCCAAGTTTAACGGCGCGTTTGGCGCGCTGTTCAGGATAACTGTCAGAACTGCATGCGCCACATTGCCGGCTGCGTCCGCCGCTGTCACGGTAATGACATTTGCGCCAGGCTGAAGCGCGATGCTTGGCACAGTCCAGTTTGTTGTTCCCAGGGCAGTTCCCATCCCGCCACGATTGTTGGACCATGTCACTGAGGCTATCCCGCTTCCGCCCGTATCGGATGCGATTCCAGCCAACCCGGCCAGGGAGGCGTCATTCGTTGCCCAGACGGGTCCGCTCGTCGGCGCCGTGATCGCAACGGTTGGCGAAATGATGTCTATCAGAATTGCAAAACTTCCGGCGCCAGACCAGTTGCCCGCCGCGTCGCGCTCCTGAACATAAAGCCGATATACGCCCTCCGGCAGCGGTGAAGGGGGCGTGAATGAAAGCGCCGTTGTGGTTATCCATGTGCCTGTCGTCGAATCCAACTGATAGCGGAATGTCCCATTGCCGCCGCCGCCTGAGACCCAATTCCATGTCGGCGTCGTATTGCTTGTCGCTGTCGCGCCCGAAACCACCGGCGTCGAGGGCGGATCCTGGTCATAGATGAATGGGCCATAATCCAGTGTCTGGGCTGTCGCGGCATTGTCGGCGTTGAACGATTGTAGATGCAGATAATAGGAGCTCGTGGCCGAGGGCGCCTGAATCAGATTGCCGCCGTTCCAGTCAGCTTCCGTTCCCGTGAAGGAATGCGTCCCCGAGGCGTCCCAGGCATACTTGAACTTGGAAACTTTATATGCGCCGCCGCTGTGAGTTCCCGTTCCAAAAGCCGCTGGATTCGAGAATGTGAACGCCGTCTCCGCCAGATAGGGTATGCCCGGCGTCCGATCGCAGGTTACATTGTTTCCGATGGAAGGCGCGCCGGCCAGCGTATATTTCGCCGCCGCCGCCGCCGCTGTTTCGTTGGCGCCGCCGTTGCGCGACTTGCCCGAGAACGAGTATTGCGTGTTCGGCGTCAGACCGGTCGAAGCCCAGGACGTGTTACTCTGCTGCCAGCCGTCGTTCGTTCCGGCGGTTGTGTTGGCGAGATAAATACCTGACGCGCTGACAGCCAGATTGCTAAAGCCGGCGTTGGTGGCTACAACGGTGATGGTGTTTGTCCCCACGGCGCTGAACGACAACCCGCTGACCGCTTCGATCAGCGTCCAGGTTGTGAAGTTGGCCGTCATAACGCTGTCGGTTGTGCCGTTGGTCGCCGCCACTTGGAAGGCGAATTGCGCGTTCACCGCCAGACCGGTGGTCGTATAAGAAACCGCGTCCGCCTGCGTGAGCGAGGTCACCGCCTCCGGCGCCGTGGCCCCCAAGCCCGAATAGACCTTGAATCCAGTCTCATCGTTCGAGTCATCCGCCCACGTCCAAGTAATGGCATTCTGCGCCACATTCATTGCGCCGGGGTTTGAAGGCGGATTGGGCGCCGGAAGCATGGCATAGACCGCCGTCAGAGTAGTATCGGCGGTCACATTCATCAAGGTCAGAGGATTAGAGGTCGTAAAAGGCGCGCCGTCTTTGAGCCATTGAACGAACGCATAGTTCGCCGGGACGTTCGCGGTCACAGGCGAGCAATTCGCGCCGCTGACCACCAACTGGGAAGTGGCGCCCGAAAGCGTGGCGCCGGGCGTCCCATCCGTGGCAAAGATAACCGTATAGCGGGCGATTGTGACAAAGGACGTCGGCGACGACCAATTGCTCCACGCCTCATAATTGTCGCAATGCCGCACGCGCCAAATGTAAGTCGTTCCATAGTCAAGAATCCCCGATGTCAGCGTGATTGAAGTCAGATTCACGGTGTCGGTCGTCGCCGAGGCGAAGACCAGCGAGGACCAATCCGCCGAACTGGTCGTCGCGCGGACCTGCCACTGGCTCGCGGCATGGGTGTCGCTTGTATCCGGATCACTGAAAGCCGAGGACTGAAGCGTCGGCGTTAGTGATACGCCCGTCGCATCTGCCGGCGGCGCCAAATTCGCGGGTTGTGATGGGGGGTGGTTCACTGGAGCCGGCGTAGGCGAGGGCGACGGAGTCGGCGTAGGCGAGGGCGTCGGGCTGGGCGTCGGCGAAATATGTGGTGTTGCGCTCGGCGTTGGGCTGGGCGATGGCGCCGCTATCGTTGTGAAGGAAGTCGGATCCGACCACGCGCTCCAGGCGTCGTAGTTATCGCAATAGCGCACGCGCCAATAGTAGGTTATGTTGTAGATCAGGCGGCCAAAGGGGATGGTCGTCGAGGTCAGATGCTCCGTGTCGGTGGACGAGTCATAGACCGTCACGCTAAAATCTAGCGGACTTGTTGAGGCGCAGACCTGCCAATGCGAAGCGGTGTGCACGTCCGTCGTGTTCAGGTCGCTGAAGGGCGACGCCTGCAATTCCGGCGTCAAGGCCACGTTGATTGCTCCCGAGGTCGGCGTCACATTGGAGGGCGCATTAGGAGAATCATTCAAACTGGATTCGCTGGACCCCAAAAATGCGCTCAGACTGCCAACTGGGAAGTACGCATTGCCCCCCTCGAAATGGCCAATCTTCGCTGTCGCAAAATATAGGCTCGAGCCGCGGCAATCACTGAATGTGTTTCCCGATTGCCCGGCCAAGATCAGGATGGCCATTGCCAAGAGGATCATCCACAAGCGCTGGATCGCTTCCCTTAGGCTAGTCATAACCATTTCTCCTTGATGGCATCCCTGTCTTTTTGGAGGCCGCATAAAAGCAGGCCTCCGAAAACAACCTGAAGGTTGAACTCCAAACACAACCTGAAGGTTGAACTCCAAACACAACCTGAAGGTTGAACTCCAAACACAACCTGAAGGTTGAACTCCAAACGC
>JAPLSP010000607.1 GCA_026398575.1 Candidatus Sumerlaeota bacterium
TCGCAAGCCGCGCGGCCTTGACGATGTTCGCGCCGTCCGTCGCTACGATGTCACCAGTCCAGCCGTGTGATGACGCTGCGCAAGCATCGGCGATTCCCTCGACAATCAGGAGCGGCCCGTCGCCATGCCATTGCTTTGGAATATGCAGCCCGGACTTCTCCCCCTTCGCCGTCAGTGTCTTCTTGCCATTCGCAAACGGTGTGCCGTCGCCATGCCTGACCTTGTGGCCGATGATCTTCATACTGCGGTCATACATTGGCCACTTCACACAAGAGCCGCTTACCTCGCCGCCCATTGCAATGATGGCCTCGAGCTTCCAGCCGCGCAGACGTGCGAGTGATTCAATGGGATCGGCGTTGACCGCGGGCGCCGTCCGCCTTGGGAAAAGGTCTGCCTGGGTCAACTGCAAGGCCGCCACAATCTGCCGGATGTCGCAGCCGTGTTTGCAGTCAAGGAGAACGCGCCCATCGTCACCGTTGGCTATATGAAGATGGTGGTCGGTATCGCCACAAGCCGGGCAGCTTCCATTCCAGCCCGTGCCATTCTGCCGGACGTTGGCGACGTGTGATAAAACCATCTCGACAGGATCGGCGGCGTTCATAATTTGCCTCCATCCGGCGCGGCGCCCGCGACGACGATGCCCACCTGGGGCTGCTGCTCGACGGGAATCTCGACGACCATGACGCCGTCGGTCGGCATCGGTTCCTCACCGCGCAGAATCCGATTCGTGCGGTCGCAGTCATAGCGGGCGAGGAGTTCGATATACCAGAGTTCCCAAAGAAAAGACGCCAGCTCGCCAGATTTCCATTTATCCGCCTTGTAAGCCGCGCGTGAAATCAGACGCCGAATCGCCTCGGCTGTTTTGCCGTCCAGACTGTAACCCTCCGGCTTCACGCGCCGCCGCCGCATCATCGCCTGAGCCTCTTGGAGCGATAGAGGCTTGGCCTTCACCGATGACGCGCTGGTCGTCTGACCGACCTGCGTATTGATCCAGCTGGCGACGTATGCAAGCCCGTCTTTCCGCTCCGTATCGTCTGGCAAAATTCTTTTCAATGTCTCAATCGCCATTTGCGCGTATTGTTTGGCGTAGGTTACCGGATACAGTTTCCGATTCTCCTTCGGCTTTTCTTCTTCTGGCTTTGCCGCCTTCGCCTTCCGCTCTTTCTTCACCTTCGCCACGGGCACCTTGTTCTTGACCGCTTTCTGCAGCTCGGGGTCTGCCGCGACTTCTTCGGCAAACTTCCCGGCGCGCATTACGGTGTCAGCAGATATGCCATGTTCTTTCCCAAGTTGGGCCGCCGTGGATTCTAAGCAAACCGCAACTTGCGGTTTGCTTGACCCACCTTTTGCCCCGGCCTCTGCTTTCGTTTTCCTTTTACGGTTGTATCGCCGCCCAACAATTAATTTGAAATTGTCCGGCGTCAAGTTCCGGCGCCCGAGTTGATTGGCGTCAATCCAGTCGGCGGCAGATTCGCGGTCGTCGAACGTCAAGGCGTGAACCTTGAACGGTATGCCGCGCCGCTCGCAAATCTCATGGCGATTGTGGCCGTCAAGCAGAACGTCGCCTTTATCGGTTTGCCAGACGACGAGCGGATCAATGCAGCCGTGCGCCGCCAAGTTTTCCTCGAGCTGCGCGCGTTCCTCGGTTGACAGGGGCGGAATCAGCGCGTGAAATTCTGGGTCAATGATTAGAGTGGGGTTGTTCATGGCCGACACTCCCCGCCGCTGCTGCAGGCGGCGCCCGTGTCGGAGGTGGATGTGCGCTCAGCATCCGCCACGAAGTCCGCAAGCGCCTGTGCGCTGTATCTGACACTACGGCCGAATTTTGAAAAGTGCGGCCCCCGGCCTTGCAGTCGCCAGCAGCGCATCGTTTTCACGCTGAGGCGCAATAAATCAGCGGCCTCGGTTTCCAGTAAGAATTTCTGCGATGATTCCATGATGCACACCCCTAAAAATAAAATGCCCCCGTCCGGCTGAAGGGCCGGTAGCGAGGGGGCAATCGGGCAGCGGGAAGCCCGAAGATTTAACTTTTTTTTAGAGTTCCCGTTTTGCCCCGGCGCTAACCAGGTGAGGCTTTGCGCCTCAGAACGATGGCAATGACAATATACCCCGCCGCGCGAATCAATAATAACCGCGTGAAGAGTTTCTTCAAAATCAGGCGTAATGCTTCACATCAACGCCAGATCAAGCTTTTGTGATTTTTAGGGTTTCGATTTCCTTGGGCGGATCGGCTTTGCCGATTTCGCTTT
>JAPLSP010000620.1 GCA_026398575.1 Candidatus Sumerlaeota bacterium
CCCCGATGCGACCGGCGCGGAGGAGAGCGACGACAACCTGGTGCGCACGGATTATCATCGCGACTGCTGGAAGCAGGTCCGCAAGGGCGACTATCTTTCGTTCTGGCTGGCCAAGCGCCCCGAACCGCCGGTGACCCCGAAAATGACGCGGCAGGAGCGCAACACAATTCTGCTCGGCTTGTTCAGCGCCTTGATTCAGAAGAGCGACACGATTGACGAACCGGCCAAATTCATCGTATCGCATCTGCTCATGAAATACAAAGTATTGATGCTGGCAGGCTCTCGCGTGGATGAACAGCAGCGGCGACGATGGATCATTTTTGAGATTCGCCAGACGGAAGAAAAATTCGAGGTCCCCGATATTCGCTTGAGTGACGAGCAGGCCGCGGAAACCCTGGCGCGCATCAATGCCTATCTGGATCAAGCCCATGCCGAAGCCGCAGCCAAAGCGCCGCAACTGGAGGATGAGGAGCAGGAAGAAGCTTAGGGGTCAGGGGTCAGGGGTCAGGGGGCGGAGGTCAGGGGGCAGGGGGCAAGGGCAAAGCGCCGCGGAGCGAAGCGGAGCAAGCGAAGGATTCAGGCCACGTGATTCGTGAATTCGGTTTTGGCGCCAAGGCCCACGGCCTACAGCATCATCCGGGAGGGATGATTGACAATAGCCCACCGTGTCGAAACGGCGGCGCCGCAGCACGCTCAAATCCTCAGTCCCGGAGGGACGGATGACAGCGAGCCTCCATCTATCAGATTCAGATTCCGAAGGCCCGTGTCCTGAGCTCCGAACTCCAGACACGAAACGCAGAACTCGGAACCTGGAACCCATCGTCATCGGCATGGGCGGAAACATCGAACCGCGGCTGCAAAGGCTTCAGGATGGAGTCGCAGGCATCGCCCGTATTCCTGGCGCTACCATCCGCGCGATTTCGCCGGTTTACGAAACCGAGCCTTGGGGTATGGCAGAGCAGCCGAAATTCCTGAATGCCGCTGTGCTCATAGAATGCACCCTGGAACCGCTGGAATTGCTGGACGCGCTGCTGGCCATCGAACGCGCGTGCGGACGTGACCGCTCCGCTGAATCCATCCGATGGGGGCCGCGCGCGTTGGATTTGGATATTCTCTTCATCTCCGATAAATTCATCGAGTATCCGCGCCTGAGCGTCCCGCATCCGCGCCTTTATGAGCGCGCATTTGCTTTGCGCCCATTGCTCGATGTCCTGCCGGATGCGCGCGATCCGCGCGATGGACGGCCTTTGCGTGCGCGGCTTGAGGCGCTTGCCCAGCGCATGCCTGAGGGCGGCATGAAACGAATCGCGAAAGCGCTGGCAATCAATTCGGATGATAAATAGATTCACGTTGGTTTAATGACGGAACGACGAACGCCATCTAAAGATGGAACTACGAGCGCCGTCTGAAGACGGAACTACGAGCGTCGTCTGAAGACGGGACTACGAGCGCCGTCTGAAGACGGGACTACGAACGGCAAGCCTTTCCCGGATGCGCCGATTCTCTTTCCTTGCGAGGGATTGCTCTTGCCGAAGCGGCAGCGGCCAGGTAGATTGTTGCTCAAGTTTGGTTGTCGCTTTCATGCTTCAGACTTCAGAGGATCACGCTCTTGCGTCTGCCGTTTTTTCCATCCGACCGCCTGGGCGACCGGCTCGTGCGAGCGGGCGTTATTACACGCGAGCAATTGCGACAAGCCCTGGCGCGCCAGAAGATCGAGGGCCATCGGCTCGGGTATAATCTGATTTCGCTCAATTATCTGACGGAAGAGAATCTGGTCAGCTTTCTTTCCGAGCAGTATCGCGTCCCGTCCATCATCCTGGACGCCGGCGCCATCAGCGCCGAGGTGGACAGCCTCCTGGACATGGATTTCATGGTTCAGCGCGAAGTCGTTCCGATCATGCGCGCGGGCCGGACGCTGACGCTGGGGATGGTAGATCCGTCCGACGAGGAAACCATCCGCGAAGTCGAACGGCGGTCGAACCTGCAAGTCCATCCCGTGATAGCGTGCCAGTCCGCAATGCGGCGGGCGCTGGCACGGCAGCGAATCAAGGCCGAAATTCCGCTGTCGCTCGCCTTCGCCTCCGATGCGGAACGCGAGGAGCTCGGCGATCTATTCGCCGTGCTCGATGATTATAAACTCATCGGCCGGCTGGGAGAAGGCGGATTCGGGCAAGTCTATAAATGCCTTCAGCGCTCCCTGGACCGCTTTGTGGCCGTGAAGACTTTGAACAAGAACAAGATGCCGGTGGCGGAAGTGATCGAGCGTTTCCGGCGCGAGGGCAAGATCGCCGCCCGCCTTAATCACGTCAGCATTGTGCGCATGATCGAACAAGGTGAAGCCGGCAAGATGCTTTACATGGTGATGGAATACGTTGACGGGCGCCCGATGGACGAGTATCTGGACGACAAGCCATTCGAGGAAAAACTGGACATCATGATTCAGGTGGCCGACGCGCTGGCTTATGCGCACAGCCAAGGCGTCCTGCACCGCGACATCAAGCCCTCCAACATCCTTGTGGATTCGTCCGGGCTGTCCCATCTGCTGGATTTCGGAATCGCGTTGCTCCGGGACACCTCCGTAGCGCCCGCCGGCGCCGGAATCCGGGAAGCGCGCCTGACGCAGGCGAATGTCGTCATGGGAACGCCCCAATATATGGCGCCCGAGCATCGCGGCAACATGCGGGACGTGGACGAACGCGCGGACATTTATTCCCTGGGCGTCATCATGTACGAGGTATTCACCAAGACATTGGGCGTCGCCTCGCCGCCGCGCGATCCGCGCGAAATCGTCCCGGACCTGCCCGAGAGCCTGGCCGCGACGATCCTGCAATGTCTGGCGGATCACCCCGGCGACCGCCCCTCGAGCGCGGCCGCTTTGCGCGATTCCCTGCTGGAACTGCGCGACCGGCTGGCCGGCGCCATGAGCGGCGATTCCCTGGACGCCTGCCTGCGGCACGTCATTGCTCCCAATCGCGAAATCGCTCTGAAAGATCATTACGCCTTTGTCTCGAACCTGCGCGATGATGACCGCCGGCGCGTGATTCTGGCCGAGCATAAGACGCTCAAGCGACTGGTGGTCATCAAGCGCTATGAGAACAAGGAAGGGCTGGCGACGGCGAAAATCCTGGCCCGCGTCAAGCATCCCCATATCGGCGACATCCTGGGATTGGGCGAAGATTCGCAGTCTTACATAACGATCTCGGAGTATCTCAACGGAGGGAGTCTGGCCGACCGTCTCAATCCAGGGCAACCGGCGCCAGGCGATCAGATGATTCCGCGTCTCCTGGCCATCGCCCGCGCCCTGGAGTTCATGCGCCAGTTCCAAATCCCTCACGGCCATTTGCATCCTGAGAATATTCTTTTCAGCGGCGACGGCGTGATGAAAGTCGTGGATTTTTCCACATCGGCATTGTGTAATCCGGCCATGGAGCGCTTTTTCAAATGCGAGGGGCTGATGGCGAAAGCGAATATCGCCGAGGCGTATGCGCGCGATGAATTCAGCCTGGGCATTCTGCTCTACGAAATGATCTCAGGACGGCGCTTTTTGCTTTCCAAATCCGCCGCCGAGCAATATGACCGTCTTCACGACATCCCCATTCATCCCAGCCGGCTCAAAGACGCGCTTAAAAAACTGTGGACTTCTGCGCCGCCTGAAAAACAGCGCACGAAGATCAGTGAAACCATCAAGGATCTCGAAGGGGTTCTCGACGCGCTCTAATGAACGCTGTGGATGTACTTTGTATCGGTCAGCCAGGGGGGCAGAACATAGCTGCACGTGGGCAGGTTATCAATCGAATTGAGGGTATAAGCGCCACCTCCCGGGCATACCGGCGTGCGCTTGATATACAGCGTGTTCCCAATAATGGCGCTCCAGGAAGGTGTCGCATTTTGCGCGATATTGTTTTCGAGGGAGTATTGCTCTTTCGCATGCTCGATTTTCGTCAGGTTTTCCTGGCATGAGCGCGAGCGGCTGACTTCGCGAGCCCGCATCCAGACAGTGAATGCAATCGTGATTATAATCGCAATGATCGCAACGACCACCATCAGTTCTATCATCGTAAAAGCGCGACCGCTGGTTTTTGAATTCATTGTCATTCTCTGAATACGGCTGGGAATATTAAAGGGCGTTCTTTCAAAGAAAAGAGGGGGTGGAGAGTTATTTGCCCTCCACCCCGCCACAAACCACAAACCGATGTCAGATGTTACTGCACTTGATGTTTGAACTTGGCGTCGCTGCCGAGCCACGTCGGCGCCGTGTAGCTGCACGTCGGAACGTTATTGAGGTCGTTGAGGCCGTAAGCTCCGCCGCCCGGGCACACAGGGGTGCGCTTCAGGTACAGCGTGTTGCCAATCAAATTACTCCACTGTGGCGTAGTTGATGGGTCAACATTGTTCTCAAGAGCATACTGTTCCTTGGAACCTTCAATCTTGGACAGATTTTCCTGGCATGAACGGGCGCGTGAAACTTCGCGAGCGCGCAAGAAGCCAGGAATCGCGATTGCGATGATGATGCCAATGATCGCGACTACGATCATGATTTCCACCAGCGTGAAGCCTTTTCTCATTGTATTGCCTCCTTGATTTTATTTGTTTGCGAGAATCTCGCTTTAGCCCTATTTAGCAATAATAGCGCCATATTTCCATTGCCGTTTTCTCTGCATGCCATTTAACGCAGCACATTGATTTATCAGGATTAACAACAACTCTGTTTTGAGGAGAAATTCCGGAAATCCGATGGATTCTTCCCAATTTCGGGTATGCCTTTAGCCGCCTGAAGTAGGTGATGAAAATAATTTTCATAAACCCGAAAATTTAACTATTGTGACGTGAGGCCTTTATGTAATGTCCGTCTCATGACGGAACAAATCACCGAGCACTACCTGCTGCAGCTGACC
>JAPLSP010000548.1 GCA_026398575.1 Candidatus Sumerlaeota bacterium
CAGTCTTGTCGCTTTACGCCGCATTCGAGCGTATCATTAAAGAAGCATTGTGCAAGCCAAGACTGGGCTTTATTGACACTAATGGAGATCCTCCTTATTGGGATTCCGAACTGGCGCAAAAAGCCCTTAAATGGATTGAAGATGACCTGCGAATGGATGAAGCAGTTCTTGTTTTCGGCGCCAAACTTGATCAGGATATAGTTTCCCAAGTCGGAACAGTTCGCGCTTTTCGTCATTGGATCGCGCACGGGAGAAGCCAGGCAAGAAAACCTCCCTTCGTGCCTCCGAAGGATACTTATGAGATACTGTCAGAGTTTCTTAAAAGAACAGGGCTTTGGTGATTGCTGAACCTGATATCCCGCTATCTCAATGCATAACATTTATGCCCGTACTAGATAAGAATTGGTTTTGCGAAGTGAACGAGCAGCTCTGGCCCGGACGCGCGCTGGCGCTCCGGATCAAGGAAGTCCTTTACGAAGGGCAGTCGCAGTTTCAACACATTCGCGTATTCCGCAGCGACGGCGTGGGCTTGGTTTTGACGCTGGACGGCGTCATCCAGCTGACCGAAAGCGATGAGTTCGCTTATCAGGAAATGCAGGCGCATGTGCCGTTGTTCGCGCATTCCGATCCGCACAGCGCCCTTGTGGTTGGCGGCGGGGACGGCGGCGTCGTTCGCGAAATCGCCCGGCATCCGGGCATCGAGCGGATTGACTTGTGCGAGATTGATCCGCAGGTCATCGAGGTGTCGCGCCGATACCTGCCGTTCATGGCCGGTTCGCTGGACGATCCGCGCGTCGCGATCCATGTGGCCGATGGCGCCAAATTTGTCGCCGATCATCCGGCGGCCTATGACGTCATCATTGTGGATTCCTCGGACCCCGTCGGGCCGGCCGAGGTTCTTTATCGCGAGAAATTCTATCGCGACATGCGCGCCGCGCTCAAGCCGGGGGGGATTATCCTGACGCAGGCCGAATCGCCCTGGCTGCATAAAGATTTGATCGAGCCGCTGTATCGGATGGCGCGGCAGTTATTCCGGCGCGTCGCCTATTGTTACGCCTGCGTGCCGACGTATCCGAGCGGGCAGATCGGGTTGCTCGTGGCCTCCGACGAAGCGGACCCGCGCAAGCCGGTTCGCAGGCCGCATGCGGCCATGCGCCGCGCCCTGCGCTACTACACGCCCGAAATCCATCGGGCCAGTTTTGCGCTTCCCGCGTTCGCCAGGCAATTCCTGGGCGAATAGGGCGCGATGAATCATTATGCCGGAAGCGCCGCGCTCAGATCGCTGAAAATGCTCTGCAATGCGTCCCGCAACGCTGCGGAATCCACGCCATTATGAGAACGATGATGGCGCTCGGTCTGATGCGATCTTTCATAGCTGATCAGCGAGCCGATGCCGGAAGCCTGTTTGGCGGCGCCCAGGGATGAAAGCAGTTTGGTCGGCGCCAATTCGGATAGGTCGGCGCCGTTGGCGACGTCCTGAAATTTTTGCGCCAGCCCCGACAGCAGCTTTCCTTCCTGCGTATCTCCCTGAGCCTTTGCAGCGGCATTGAGCTTGTCCGCGATTCCTGTCATCAGCTTCTTGAATTCCTCCGGGTTCTCATCTTTGAGCTTTTGGAGCCGGCTCAAAAGATCCGCCGTCTTCGATATCTTCGTTGTGGAAGAGCCTGTATCGGAGATGCCGTTGGCCACTCCTGATAGCAGGCTCGAAGCCGTGGAACGCAGTTGCTGGATCAAGCCAGTGGCGGAGGACGACATGATCGAGCTGATCGCAGAGATGTCCATAACACGCCTCGTTAAAGAATTAATGCGCGTTTCGCAAGGAAACAAGTTTCAGGGAGCAAGAACTGCGCCATCGCCCTCCCGGCAAAATAGTCTTTTCATGAATTTCGCGATGATAAGCATTTCTGGAATAACCTTGATGAATCAATAAGGTTCATGTTCGCACGGCTTTGCGACCAAGACAGCGTAGGTCCACGTCTTTTTTCATGTGGGAAATTTTTGCCGCGCATCGAAAAATGGAGGCAGGGAATACTTCCCCCGTTCCTATCGCCCAAAAATTGCCAGGAGGGGTTTTGGGAGCTGAATTGGGCGCATTTCAGCCGAGCTACCTTGGCTTGTTGGAAAAGGTCTGACAAAATAATGTGCGACAAAATAATAGCACAAGGTCATTCCTGCCTGATTCAACGGCAACGTGTTTTCATTGTTTTGTCAGGCATTATTTTGTCAGAACAGGCGCCGCGCCCTGCCAGTGGCTGCTTTGGGATGCGCCCAGCTGAATTCGATTCGGCGCTATTAGATTGAACCGTCCGGCGGATGAGGCTACGATTGAACAAGTCACTGGCGCGCTTTCGGGCGCATGTCTCGCACTACGCTTCAGGATATCTCATGGCGATCCTCGTACTGACAACCGAACCGCTGCCGCTGCCGGGACAGGTCACGACCGGCGCCGGACTGCGCGCCTGGGGACTGGCAGCCGGATTGGCGGCGCATTTCCGCGACGTTGAAATCGCCATGCCCAATACCGCTTGCGCGGTTCCGGGTTCCGAGTTCCGAGTTCCGAGTTCCGAGTTCCGAGTTCCGGGTTCCGAGTTCCGGGTTCCGAGTCCCGAGACACAATCGTCAATCGTCAATCGTCAATCGTCAATCCCGCTCAAGGTGTTTTCATTCGAGCGCGGTGCGCTGACGGAATTTGTTCGCCGGCGCAATCCCGACTGCGTCGTCATGCAGCATTGGGGATTGATGCGCGAACTCGAGTCGTGCGCGTGTCCGCTTGCGATTGACCTGGCCGGGCCGCATCTGCTGGAGCGGCTGTATTGGAAGTCCCCCGATCCGAATGCGGACTTGATGGAAAAGATAGACGCCCTGGCGCGCGCGGACTACGTCGTCTGTTCCGGCGCCTGGCAGCGGCATTACTTCCTGTCCTACATGCGCATGGCCGGATGGGACATCACGGCAGCGGCGGACGTTTGCCCCGTCATTCCGTTTTCTTTCTCCCCCACTCTGCCGGCTGCGGTTGAGCGCCGTGATGAGACAGCGTTTGTTTATGGCGGCGTGTTTCTTCCGTGGCAGGACCCGGAGATCGCGTTGCGTTCGGCGCTGTCCGCCATGAATGAGACTGGACGCGGGACGCTGCATCTTTATGGCGGGCCGCATCCGCAGGGCGATGTTTCGGGCGGGCGCTTCGATTCGCTTTGGCGGGACCTAAGCGCCAATGCCTCGCGCGCCATCGTGCATAATCTCACGCCCTTTGACCAACTCCTGCGGGAATATTCCTCCTACGGAGTGGCGGTGGATCTGATGGCGCGCAATCCCGAGCGCGAATTGGCCTTCACGACGCGGACCGTGGTCTATATGGCCTGCGGTCTGCCGGTCATCTACAATGATTATTCCGAACTCTCGGCGATCATCCGCGATGGCGGCGCCGGCTGGACGCTCGATCCTCGCGACGCGGAGGGCGTCAAACAGCTTGTGCGTTCGCTGCTCGATTCGCCCGATGAAGTCCGGCGCCGGGGCGAGGCCGCGCAGGCGCTGGTCGCCGAGCGCATGAACTGGGAACGCACGATCGAACCGTTGGCGAAATTTTGCCGCGCGCCTACCCCACGCCTGAACAAGGAAGCCGCGCGCCTGGCGTGGGAGAGTTTGCCGCGCCGCGTCGCCGAATTAGAGCGAGAGCGCGACACACTGGCGTCGGCGCTCGATACGCTGCGCGGGAAATGGATCGTCAAAATCTATGAACGCCGCGCCCGTTGGAGCTGGCTGCTGCCGCCGCTGTTACTGCCCGTTCTGCTTATCGGCGTGCTGGTGCTTTGGTGTGGAATGATGCTGACGCGGAAAAAAACTCACGATCAAGGTTCCATCCAGTCTGGCAGCGGTTCTCCTGTGGCCAAGTTGTAGAGAGTTTCGGGCGCCACGTCCACATCATCTCCCCATGAAAGAACCCCAAGTTCTTGGTTAATTCTAAACTTCCTAAATCTATCCAAATTAGCAAGAGGCGCGAATACACCCCCTTGCCCAATAATCACCCTCAAATCTACGATACCGCTTCGTCCATTTTCAAAATATGCGCGGATTTTGTAATCATCAATATACTCAGCGGACACAAGATCGAAAATCATGGCAATTTCCTTTTGATTTCGCAAGAAAGATGATACACTGAAGGTGGTTATATCAAGAGCAAAAGTGCGTAGCTACGATAAATGGAGAATACTATGAAGATCACCCTATGCATGTTTCTGGGAAGCATCGCATTGTGTTCTCGGCTCTGCTCTGCAGAGGACGTGACGACGGGAGTGAGCGACATGAATACGCTCATCAAGCGAGCCATGGTCAGCCAGGGCGACATCGCGCGGTTGCAACATGCGCTCGCCAAGGCGCGCAGAGGAGAAGACATGGTGATAGGAGTGATCGGCGGCTCGATTACGCAGGGCGCAGCCGCCTCGAAGTCTGAATTTCGCTGGGGTGATCGCGTCGTTCAGTGGTGGCGCGATGCATTCCCGAAAACCAGGTTCACCTTCGTCAACGCCGGCATCGGCGCCACCGGGTCGGATATCGCGGCGCATCGCGTCGGCGCCGATCTTCTCAGGCAACAGCCGGATTTCGTCGCGGCTGAATTCGCCGTGAATGACGGCAATACGAAACTGGCCGCGGAAACGCTCGAGGGGATGGCGCGGCAAATCCTGAAGGCGCCCAACCATCCCACCCTCTTGCTTCTGTTCACCATGAACCAGAACGGCGGCAACGCGCAGGAGTGGCACTCGAAGATCGGGAAGCATTACGGCCTGCCCATGATCAGCTATCGCGACGCCTTATGGCCGGAGATCGAAGCCAAACGCCTGACCTGGCAGGACATCAGCCCCGACACTGTCCATCCCAACGACCGCGGCCACAAATATTGCGCGGATTTTATCATCGCATTTTTGGATCAGATCATGAAGCAGACGCCTGATGACAAGAATCTGCCGCCTATCGCCGCGATTCCGGCGCCGCTCATCAGCGACACCTTCGAGCGGACGGCAACCTATCGCTTCAAGGACATTCAGCCCTTGAAAAAATCCGGCTGGACCCAGTTCAAGGAAGGCTGGCGCGCCGAGCAACCCGGCAGCGAACTCGAGTTCGAGGTTCGAGGCGCCGTGCTGAGTGTGATGTTCTTCCGGATCAAAGGCCCTTACGGCATCGCCGAGGCCCGCGTGGATGACCTTCCGCCCGTCAAGCTCGACGGCTGGTTTGACCAGACGTGGGGCGGCTATACGCCCTTCAGCGTGATCGCCCGCGATCTTGGGCCCGAAGCGCACAAGCTGCGAATCAAACTGCTGAGCGACAAAGCGGCTGGCAGCGGCGGCAACGCTTTTGAAATCCGCGCGATCATGGCGGCGGGATTGCCGGTCAAGGCGTCCAATCAGGCGCCAAAGTAATCGGTGAAAAAACAAGGAGGCATCCACCATGGGCAAACTCAGAGTGGACTTTCAAGAAATCGCGCTTAACATTGAGAATAGCAGCGGCGACATTATGACGGTTCTGGATAAGGAAACCGGAGACGTGATCCCGCTGATGGAATATGACACGTTGGAGGATGAAAAAGAGATTCGGGAAAAAATCGAAGCAGAGCCCGAGCGCTATCCTGCGATCGAGCCCCTCTCATCAAGCGAAGGCTATCGAATCATGGAGGACTTCGTGACTTCGCTTCCGCAAAGCGAGAATAAAGAAGCCTTGTGGAATGCGCTTCAAGGCAAGAAGCCATTCAGAGGCTTCAAGGATGCGTTGTTCGACATGGGTTCGCTTCGCGAGCAGTGGTTTGCATTCCACGATGCGGCGATGCGCGAATACGTGAAAAACGAGCTCCTGCATCTGGGAATTGAGGCTGAATTCATCAACTGAGGCGTGCGGCCATGCCTGCCTTTGAATTCGGTTGACCTTTCCCGGAGGTGGTCATAGGCTGTTTGCGTTAATGCTTGTTGGAGCATAAACAGCGCGCAACGCAATTATCCCGCTGGATTATTTTATTTTCGATGGGAGGGTTTTGCCATGAGTCTTGATTTATCCCGCCGACAGTTCATCAAAACAGCATCGGCCGGCGCCGCCGCTCTGACGTTGACCGCGGCGAGCTATGCCCGCGTCGTCGGGGCCAATGATCGCATCCGCCTTGGCATCATTGGGTGCGGCGATCGCGGCACGAACGCTCACATGCCGGGCATACACAAACACGACAAAGAGCAGAACGTCGAGGTGATCGCCGTCTGCGATCCCTGGCGTGTGGCGCGCGAAAACGCGGCCGCGAAGGCCAAGGAGTGGTATGGGCGCGAACCGAAGCAGTTCGTCACTTATCGCGATCTGCTGGCCATGGACGAGGTGGACGCCGTGACGATCGCCTCGTGCGACCATTGGCACACGAAGCACCTGGAGGCCGCCGCCAAGGCGAAGAAGGACGTCTATTGCGAGAAGCCGCTGGCGATGGATTTGGCAAAACTCAAATCCGCATGCGACGCGGTCAAGGCCGCCGGCGTCGTCTGCCAGATCGGCACCCAGTTGCGGAGTTTCCCGACGTTCGCCGGATGCAAAAAACTCTATGAAAGCAAAATCCTTGGGACGGTGGGGCGCATCGAACAGTGCCGTAATTCGACCAAGCCCTATTGGTACCACTATGTGAAGGAAGTCAAACCGGAGGACCTGGATTGGAAGGAGTTCCTCGGCGACACGCCCGATCAGCCGTTCAACGCGGTGAAATATTCGGGCTGGTATGGCTACCGGGAATTCTCCGACGGTCCTGTCCCGGGCCTGGGCAGCCACTTCATTGACCTCGTCCACTACATCACCGGCGCGAAATTCCCGACGAGCTGCGTCTGCCTGGGCGGAACCTACACATGGAAGGACGAAAACAAGTTCACCTGCCCCGATCACGTTCAGGCGCTGTGGATATACCCGGAAGGATTCATGGTGAGCTACTCTACGAACTTCGGCAACGGCAGCGGCAATTCATTCAAGATTTTCGGCAATCAGGGCGTTCTGGATATGGTGAACTGGAACGCGCCCAAACTGACGGCGGAAGGCGGCGGCGACAAAAACCGCGGCGTCATTCGCGGAGAAAAGCCCGTCGAGGAAGTCCCCATGCCCGATCACTTCCTGGATTGGCTCCAGTGCCTGCGCTCGCGCAAAACGCCGAACGCCTCGATTGACGCCGGCTATCAGCATGCAGTGGCCGTCATCATGGGTATGAAGGCGTTCGACTCCGGGCGCCGGCAGATTTATGATCCTGAGAAACGCGAGATACGGGAAGGGTAAGAAGCAGGTTTGTTTTCGACAGGAATATTTTAGGACAGGAATATTTCAGACAGCGCTATTTTCAATAGTGGAGAATTCCGATGACTGACACATTGGCTTACCCTCGCCGCGACTTTCTGAAACGCGCAGTGGCATTGGGCGCGGCGGCCGGCATGGTTCGATCCGGCGCGAGTTTTGGGGCTGAATCCGGCGCTTCGCCCGTATGGCAGATTGGCTGTTATACGCGGCCCTGGGATCAGCAGGAATATCAGGTTGCGCTGGATGCCATCGCCGAAGCAGGCTATAAATACGTAGGGCTAATGACCACCAAGCCACCGATGAAGTTTGTGATATCCGTTGCGACGACGCCGGAAGAGGCGCTCAAAATCGCGGAAGAAATCAAGAAGCGCAAACTGATTGTCGCGTCCGTATATGGAGGCGATATTCCTGTCGCCAAATCGCTCGAAGCCGGCATCGAAGGAATGAAAAAACTGATTGATAACTGCGCGGCCGTCGGCGCCGGCAATCTTCTCATGGGCGGAACCGGCGAAAAACTCTTTGAGGTATATTACAAAGCCATCGCCGAATGTTGCGGATACGCCGCCGAGAAGAAGATCGGAATCAGCGTCAAGCCGCATGGCGGGCTCAACTCCACCGGCCCGCAATGCCGCAAGATCATCGAGACGGTCGGCCATAAAAATTTCGGCCTGTGGTATGATCCGGGGAATATCTTTTATTATTCGGATGGGAAACTGGACCCCGTTGATGACGCCGCCACAGTGGATGGCATCGTGGTCGGGATGTCGGTCAAAGACTTTCAGCCGCCGAAAAGCGTCTCGGTCACGCCTGGGGACGGCAAGGTTAATTTCGCCGCTGTCCTGGCGCGGTTGAAGCAGGGAGGCTTCAAGAGCGGCCCGCTTATCGTCGAAACGCTTGCGCCGGGCGATGCGGCCCAAATCCTGGCCGAGGCCAAAAAGGCGCGGGCGTTTATTGAAAAGCTTGTGGCGCAACTGTAGCGCCTATATTCCTGAATGCCCTGAAATCGGCGCATCGCAATTATTCATCATAGAATTCATGTGACCAAATTGAGCTCATGTAAACTTGCAAGGTCCTAATGATAGAGACAAGTGAGGTAATGGCGATGACAACAAAAGAAAAAGTCTTACAGGCGGTGCAGGACTTGCCTGACGATTTTCCAATCGAGGACGCCATGGAGCGACTCTTGTTCTTGGCAAAGATTGAAAAAGGCCTGTGTCAAGCAGACGCTGGAGAAACGATCTCACACGATCAAGTAAAAGAGAGGATGGCAAAATGGCTGAAGTGAGGTGGACGCCACAAGCGGCGGACGACCTTGAAGCCATTACGGAATTCATCGCTCAAGATTCTCCGGGATACGCCAGTATTTTTGCCGTTGATGTTCTTGCGGCTGTAGATCGAATCGGATTGTTTCCCAAAATCGGAAGGATTGTCCCGGAAGCGAGACTTCCCTTCCTCCGCGAAGTTATTCTTGGCAATTATCGAATAGTGTACCGGGTTTTAACAGACGCAGTCGAGATACTGACAGTCTATCATGGCGCCAGACTTCTCAATCCTGAAAAATTGATATCATGAAAAACTTTGTAACCAAACTGAGCTCATCATTAACTTGTAATGGGACTAAACCCCAAGGGGCGCCTATGTTACGACAAATATTCCATATAATTGCGGCCTTGGCTGCTTTCTTATTTTATTCTTCTATCGGAGTTTTGACGATGACGCCCACTTCCGCGCAAGACATCCAGGCCGGGGTTGCAGTCGCAGACATCACGCCGCCTGTGCCGTATCGCATGAGCGGCTACTTCAGCGAACGGCTGAGCACCGGGGTTGACAATCCTTTGCAGGCCAAGGCGATTGTCATACGGCAAGGCTCCAAGCGCATCGCGATGGTCTTTTGCGATCTGATCGGCCTGCCGCGCGAAGTTTCATCCGAGGCGCGCAAGCAGGCGTCGGCAAAGACGGGCATCCCCGTCACGCACATTCTCCTCGCCGCCACGCATACGCACACCGGGCCGCTTTATAACGACGCCTTGCGCCAGCATTTTCATGAACTGGCCGTTTCGAAGCTCGGGCGCGATCCTTATGAGACGGTGGACTATCCGACGCAATTGATTTCAAAGATTGTCCACGCCATTGCGCTGGCGGACGCCGCAACGACGTCTGCGCGTCTGGCCGCGGGAACGACGGAGCAGCAGGGGCTGTCGTTCAACCGGCGTTTTCACATGAAAGACGGCTCGGTGCGCTTCAACCCGGGTCCGCTCAACCCCGACATTGTCCGCGCCGCCGGTCCGATTGATCCGCAGGCCGGCATCGTGCTTGTGCGCGGCGCAGCGGACGGCGCGGCAAAAGCCGCCCTTGTCAATTTCGCGCTTCATCTCGATACGACCGGCGGGACAATGTATTCGGCGGATTATCCTTTTTATGTGGAGCGCTCTCTGCGCGAAACGTTGGGCGCGGATTTCATGCTTCTCTATGGAACCGGGACGTGCGGCGACATCAATCACATTGACATCACGCGAAAGCAGCGGCCCAAGGCGGATGAAATCGGAACGTCATTGGCCCAAACCCTGAAGGCCGCTCTGCCCGGCCTGGCGCCTGTCTCTGCGCCCGCTCTGGCGATGCGAAGCGAGGCCGTGCGCGTCCCGCTTCAGCGCTTCCCGGATGAAAAACTCGCCTGGGCGAAGGAGAACATCCACAAAGTTGGAAGCAGGGACCTTTCATTTCTTGAGCAGGTCGAGGCATATAAAATTCTTTCAGTGAAGCAACTGGGCGGCGACAGCATTCCCCTCGAAGTTCAGGTCATCAAACTCAGCGGCGACGTGGCCATTGTGGGA
Organism: Candidatus Sumerlaeota bacterium; assembly: GCA_026398575.1. The sequence continues at coordinate 10,125 of JAPLSP010000548.1, forward strand.
TTGCCGGGAGAAGTTTTCGTGGATTTTGGATTGGCGATCAAGCGCGCTTCGCCGTTCGCCACAACGTTGGTCATCGAGCTCTGCGAGGATTGCCCCGGTTACATCCCGACGCAGAAAGCCTTCGCCGAGGGCAGCTATGAGACCGTCAATTCCCGGATCGCGCCCGGCGGCGGAGAGATGATGACGGACCTGGCCATCCGGCTGCTGAAAGAGCTTCATAGCGAACCCGGCGGCTGATTGGTTTTACACGGACGAACACGGACGAACACAGACTAGCACGGACATGGCGCTGGTCCTGAAGAAGTCCGATTGCCTCAGCGCCATGTCCGTGTTAGTCCGTGACCGTCCGTGATGGTCCGTGTCCGTCCGTGCCCGTCCGTACAAGGCCGATCCTTGAAGAAATCCGATTGCGTCTGCGCCATTCTAAAAAATATCGTTCCTCCGGCAGACAGTTCGCGGTGGGGACAGATTGGGAATTCAAACTCGTTCACCGGCGCCTATTATAACGGCCCCAAAAGCGCGGAGTTCGACCGGTTCATTCTTTCGCCCGCGCAATACGCGCTGGTTCTTTACGCCGCGCTTGTCGAAGCCGGACGAATGGCGCCCGAGGGCATGGCCGAGTTCAACCAGGATGGAAGCACGGTCGAGATGATCGGCGCCGAGCATTCGCCGGGAATGGAAGTGATGACCGGTTCGCTCGGACAGGGCATCAGCCAGGCAGCCGGCATCGCGATGGCGCGCAAACTGCGCGGCGAAAAGGCCCGAGTCTGGGTTTTCCTTTCCGACGGCGAATGCGAATCGGGCCAGACCTGGGAGGCGATTCAGGCCGCGTCCTTCCACCGGCTCGATAATCTTTGCATCATCATTGACATGAATCATCAGCAATGCGACGGCGAAATTCGCACGATCATGAATATCGAGCCGTTCGACAAGCGTTGGGAGGCGTTCGGCGCGCGCGTCTTTCGGGTGGACGGACACAACATCGAAGCGATGGCGGGACTGGCGTCGCTCGAACCGGATGGACGGCCCCTCGTTATTCTCGCGGATACCGATCCCTGCCACTGCATGCCCTTCCTGAAAAAGCGGGCGCCGAAGCTGCATTATGTCCGCTTTTCCAATGAAGACGAACGCCGCGAATACCAATCTCACCTCAAAGAATTCCTATGATATATTAAGAGGCTTTGGCCGTATATGATGAGTTCACCACAGAGGCACAGAGACACCGAGAAATGCTTCCAGAAAGATTTGAAAAAAGTCCTTTGTGAATTTCTCTGTGTCTCGGTGTCTCTGTGGTGGCTTTACAAAAACGGATAAAGGATTAAGAAAATTCCAGGAGCCATTGATGGAAATATTGTCCAAGATACATGCCAAAAATCTGGTGGCATTTGGGAAGGCGCATCCCGAGGTTCTGCTGCTTTCCGCCGATCTCACCAATTCGACGGAGGCGGACCAGTTTCGTGACGCCTATCCGGATCGTTTCATTTCGCTGGGGATCGCCGAGCAGAACATGCTGAGCTTTGCCGGAGGACTGGCGCGCGAAGGCTTCGTTCCGCTCGTGCATACCTTTGCGGTTTTCATCTACCGCCGCGCATTCGATCAGGTGGCGATGTCCATCTCTTATCCCAATCTTCCGGTGAAGATGTTCGGGTTCCTTCCGGGGATCACGACGCCCGGCGGCGCGACCCATCAGGCGATTGAAGACATCTCCGTCATGCGCGCGCTGCCGAACATGACGATCCTCGAATGCGGCGACGCCACCGACGTGGAGAACGTTCTCGACGTGGCGTATTCCGTCAACGGCCCCGTTTATATCCGGATGCTGCGCGGCGAAATCCCAAGGCTTTTCCACCCCTCGAATCCGATGCGCCTCGGGCAGTCGAGAACGCTCAGCTTAGGGAGCGACATCGCTCTCTTCACGAGCGGCATCTGCACCGAGGAAGCGCTGCGGGCCGCGCAGGCGTTGAAAAATGAGGGCGTTTCGATCAACCATATCCATGTCACAACGCTCAAGCCTTTTGACGATCCCAAGGCGATCGAAGCCGCGGCCCGCGCCAAATACGGCGTCATCACGATGGAGAATCACACGATCGTCGGCGGCCTTGGGACGATCATCGCCGAGAAAATGGCCGAGCATGGCGTCGGCAAGCGGCTCGTGCGCATCGGCCTCAAGGACGTTTATCCGCACGGCGCCAGCCGGCAATATCTGATGAAGGAATACGGCATTGACGCCATGGCGCTGGTGCGCGAAGTGGGAAAAATGTTGAGCGCGCGGTTCAACATCACGGAAGAAAATCTGGCGCAGGCGCATATCGAGCCGATCCACAGCGAAGCCAAGGCGGAGGCGCTCTGATGGCGGCGGACGAACGCTTTTCAGTCATCTATCGCGTCGCGGGCGACGAGAAGGAAGCCTACGCCCGTGCGCGCGATATCTGCTTTGAGCAAACGGTGGAGTTCCCCGAGGACCTGGTGCCGGAGGGATTCATCCGCGATCATGTTGTCGGGCGGATCGAAAGCTTCCATCGCGCCGATGAACGCGGATTTCTGGCCACGATCAGTTTCCCCGTGGAAGCGGCGGCTGGCGAACTCCCGCAACTGTTGAACGTCATCTACGGCAACATCAGCATCAAGCCCGGCATTCGCGTCGAGAGTTTTGCGCTGCCGCCGTCGCTGTTGAACGCCTTCAAAGGACCGCGTTTCGGCCGGCAGGGATTACGCGATTTGCTCGGCATTCCCAAACGTCCGTTGCTGCATACGGCGTTGAAGCCCATGGGCCTGACCCCGCGCGCGCTGGCCGATCTGGCCTGGCAGTTTGCGCTGGGCGGCATTGACATCATCAAAGACGACCACGGCCTGACCAACCAGCGCTATGCTCCGTTCGAGGAGCGCGTTCAACTGTGCGCCGAGGCGGTCGCCAAGGCCAACCGCGAAACCGGCCAGAACTGCATCTACGTCGCCAACGTCACGGCGCCAGCGGGGGAGGCGCCTACGAGGGCGCGCTTTGCGAAAAGCGCCGGAGCGCGCGGTCTCATCATTTCTGCCGCGTTGACGGGGCTCGACGCCGCACGGGCGTTGGCCGATGACGACAGCATTGCGCTGCCGCTTTTCGGCCATCCCGCTTTCCAAGGCGTTTATGTGATCCATCCCGACGCGGGCATCTCGCACTATTGCCTGTTCGGCCAGATATCGCGGCTCGCGGGAATGGACGCGGTGGTTTATCCGAATTTCGGCGGGCGTTTTTCCTTCAGCCGCGATGAATGCCAGAGCATCGCGCGCGGCTCGGGCAAAGAAATGGGCCACATCAAGCCCGCCTTCCCCAGCCCGGGCGGCGGCATGAGCCTCGGGCGCGTGCCGGAGATGTTCGAGGTTTATGGCTGCGATGTGATCTTCCTCATCGGCGGCGGCCTCTTCAAACACGGCCCCAACCTCATCGAAAACTGCCGCTATTTCCGCGGGGTGGTGGAGAAGTTTGTTTGAAGCGAAGATTAATGCAGACAGGATAGGCGCCAGCTTTTGGAGTGCGGTTGCTTGGTGCGGCTCCTGAGCGCATTACTTTCGTCTCTTAGGCAAAAATGCGTCACTGAATTTATGGCTCATATCACTATGAGCTAAATAAGAAGTGAACCCTATGGCTGATGATGGGAAACAGAACGCGGATCTTTTTGCAAGCGCGATAGAAAGCCTGCGTGCGATGGAGCCGATCTGGCGACAACAGATCGAGCTGGCTCTGGGGCATGAAGCCGAATTGGTGATTGATTGGGATTCGTTGGGCGGGCGGTATGAGCGAATGCAGCCATTCATTCACCAAGTCATTGCCGGCGCGCTGGAGGCGATAGTGAGCGTCGGATTCAGTCCTGCGACGCAGACTCGGCTGCGCGAATCTGTGCGACGAGTTGTGATCGGACTGTGCGAAGAAGGCAAGGCGGGCGGCGTAATGTTGGCGGATACGACGCTGGTCGCGCACATGGCGTTGGCGCCAGAAATGCCTGCGCCCAGGGATGAAATTATTCGCGCAATCCAGGCTCTGCTTGCTCCCAAGCCGCAGGACGCGCCATCGAACGACGCGGTCGCGATGGAAGAGACCGCAGGAAAAGCCGCCGCAGGAGAAGCCGCCGCAGGAAAAGCAGCCTTAAAGAAAAAAGCCTCGAGGAAAAAGACCTCGAAAAAAGAGGCATACAAGCGCGCGACGCAATACATGGAAAAACTGGAAGCGGCGCTACGCGCAAACGGGCTGTGGCCCGGCGAACCGCCCCGAAAACCAGCGGAAGTGAAAGGCGCCTTCGGCTGTGAGAACATGCCGTTCACGCAGTGGCTGGCATGGATATTAATCCCACGCGTGCGCGAGATCGTTACCGAGAGAGGCGAATTTCCAGACGAAAGCGCAGTGGCCGTCTATGCCATGCGGGAATTCGACGGCGTTCCGGACGCCCAGGAAGCGCTGGTGGTTTTGATGGACTTTGACGGAATGATTAATGGATTAGAGGAATAGAAGCCGCGGCCCAAAGCTCATAATCAATACAATCCTCCACCGAAATTGCGAGGGACAGAACTATTAGAGACAGGACTATTATGGACAGGGCAATTTCCTACCCCGTTTCGTCTCTAATGGTCCTGTCTCTAATTTATCCTGTCTCTAATTTATCCTGCCTCTAATTTATTCTGCCTCTAATAGTCCTGTCCTAAATAGTTCTGTCCAATTGCGTGTGATGTATCCGGTGAAAATTTCTTCTGAAAATATTCGCTCGCGCAATTCCGCCAAAACTGATAGGCTAAAAATTGTTTCGGCTTCCAATGCCCGACACGTCCAATGCTCGACATCCAGAGACAGAAAGAAAGAGGCAAAAAATGAAAACCTTGAATTCCATTCTCGCCATGGCCGCCTTCCTCACTCCCGCCGCCATGCTCGTACCCGCCGATGGCGCCGGCGCTGATCTGCGCATTGGCATGATCGGGCTGGATACGTCGCACGTGTCCGCGTTCGCTTCAGCGCTGAACAACCCGAAAGCCAAGGACCACGTTCCTGGCGGGCGCGTTGTGGCCGCGTTCAAAGGCGGGAGTCCGGACATCGCGGCAAGCCGCGACCGCATGGACAAGTTCACGCAGGAGCTGCAGGAAAAATACGGCGTCAAGATCGTGGATTCGATCGAGGAACTCTGCAAGCAGGTGGACGTGGTGATGATCGAGAGCGTGGACGGGCGCCCGCACCTCGAACAGGCGCGCCCCGTCATCCAAGCCGGCAAGCCGCTCTATATTGACAAGCCGATGGCCGGATCGCTGCGCGACGCGCTGGAAATCTTCCGCCTCGCCCGCGAAAAGAAAGTTCCGGTCTTCAGTTGCTCTTCGCTGCGGTTCGGCAAAACGACGCAGGCCGTGCGCGGCGGCTCGATCGGCAAAGTGCTCAGCGCCGCTACCTCCAGCCCGGTCAGCATTGAGCCGCATCATCCCGAGCTGTTCTGGTACGGCATTCACGGCATCGAAGCGCTGTTCGCCGTGATGGGCCCGGGCTGCGAGACGGTCAAGCGCGGAACGACGCCCGACGGAAAAATCGAAGTAACCGGGACATGGAGCGGAGGCCGTGTCGGCGTCTTCCATCAATCGTCCGACAATAAAAGTTACGGCGGCGTTGCCAAGGGCGAAAAAGGCGAAACGCCCGTTGGCGGCTACGACGGCTACGCGCCGATGCTGGTCGAGGTGATGAAATTTTTCCAGACCGGCGTCTCGCCCGTGCCCGAGCAGGAGACCATCGAGATTCTCGCCTTCATGGAAGCCTCCGGCGAAAGCAAACGCCTTGGCGGCCAGCCCGTCCGCATCAGCGACATATTGAAGAAGGCCGGCGCCAATTGAAGGCTCTGTGGAAAACGGCAGATTGCGATGGTTATGGATCATACCAAGCCAAAGATATGCCGGATCAGGAGGGCCTATCATGCGCAAAGCCGCGCGATTGTTTACTGCGATAATAATTGCCTGCGGCATTAGCGCGTATGGCAATGATTTATATCCAACCGATCGGGCGCTGGCCGCTGTGCCCTCAGCCCCAGCCGCGTCCACCGCGTCCACCGCGTCCACCCCGTCCACCTCGTCCACCCCGCCCGCCCGTTCCGCGCAGGCGCCGTACCCGATGAACACCTACACGTACAAGACCGTGGGCGATCTGAAGATTCAGGCGGATGTTTATCGTCCCAACGATTCCCAGCCGCGACCGGCGCTGGTGTGGCTGCACGGCGGCGCGCTGATGATGGGCTCGAAGAAGTGGGTTCAGCCGGACCTGTTGGAACTCAGCCGCGCCCAAGGCTACTGCCTCGTCTCGGCGAATTATCGGCTCGCGCCGCAGGTGAAGCTGCCGGAGATTATCGGCGACCTGCGGGACTTCATGAAGTGGATCAACGAGAAGGGGCCGGAACTCTTCCACGCGGACGCCAGCCGGATCGTCGTGGCCGGATCATCCGCGGGCGGATACCTGACCATGATGACCGGCATCATCGAGCCGCGTCCCAAGGCTTTGGTCGCCTATTATGGCTACGGCGACGTGGACGGACCGTGGTACACGACGCCCTCGGAATTCTATCGCAAGCAGCCGCTCGTCTCGAAGGATGAGGCGTATAAGGGGATGACATCGGAAGTCGTAACCGAGCCTGTACAAGGGCCGTTCAACCGCGGACGGCTTTATCTCTACTTCCGCCAGAACGGCCTCTGGACAAAGGAGGTGACGGGATTCGATCCGTCCACCGAGAGGACGAAGATCGCTCCCTTCTGCCCGGCGCGGAACATCACCCCCCAATACCCGCCCATCATCATGCTCCACGGCACGGAAGACACGGATGTCCCGTGTCAGGAGTCGCTGGATATGGCGGAGCAATTGAAGAAGAACAACGTGCGCTATGAGTTGTTCACGATTCCCGGCGGAAACCACGGGCTAAACCGGGGCGACAAGCAAATGATCGCCAGGGCGATGACTCGCGCGCGGGAGTTCATCAAGGAACGCCTCGGCTCACAGCCGCCACTCAAATAATCGAATTCCGAGGTCACTTTTCCGCTTTGGGCGCCTTGAGGAATTCCGCAATCCGGGGTTCTGCTTTGGCCAGCGCCTGCAATCCGTCAATGGCCACCGCATCCTGCAACTTCGACATATCCACTGTGAGCTGTTCGACCTTCGTCTTGTTGTCGTTCGCCGAGATAAGGAGAAGCCCTCCTTTGCCGAGGTCGAAGGCTTGACCATTTACCTTTACGATGCCCGTCGCGCCGTCTTTTGCGTGGCAGGACCACTCAATCATGCGTTTTCCGTCTGGCGCGCGCCACTTTCCCCGAGCCGCCCAAGAGGAACTGCTGACATTCCCGCCACTGACGTCGCTCTCCAAGGAGTCATTAATTGCCAAGACCAGAAACACTTGCCCGTCACACACCAATCTTTGGATACGATCCTCGCTCCACATACCCCAAATATGAGTGGGATGGCGGTCACAGGCTGAAAACAAAAAGCAAGCGCCAATGACAAGAACGGCGATAGCGGAAAACACATGGATTCGTCGCATTGAAGAGCCTCCAGCAACTCAAGTATTACCTCTAAAACTAATGGCGTAGCAATTACGCGTTACGATTCAGCACACACGAGACCCCAGACCTTGTCAGGTCTTTGTCTGGTTATAACGGGGCGACTGCGCTTCCACATACATCCGCAAAATTGTATTAATCCTCGTCTGATATCCCTTCCCTTGCTTCTTGAGCCAGTCCAGCACATCCGGATCGAGCCGGATAGACACGGCGCGCTTCGGCTCGGGAAGGCGGAGGACCGCCTTCCTGAAAAAATTGGCATCGAGTCTGGGAATATCCGATAGATCGTATGCCTTTAGCCGCCTGAAGTAGGTGATGAAAATAATTTTCATAAACCCGAAAATTTAACTATTGTGACGTGAGGCCTTTATGTAATGTCCGTCTCATGACGGAACAAATCACC
>JAPLSP010000550.1 GCA_026398575.1 Candidatus Sumerlaeota bacterium
TTGCTCTAGCAGCGAACGCTTTTTCACCGCCGCCACCACTGGGCCTTGTGCCAGTGGAGCGATGATTGTCCGCCAAAATTGCTCGCTCCCGACGCTAAATCATCGCTCCACCGGCACAAGGCCCGGTGGTGGCGGAGGGTAAAATGGATATACCTTTCTAGAGCAAAATCATCGCTCCACCGGCGCAAGGCCCGGTGGTGGCGAAGGGCAATGGAATTCTGAAGTGCACCCCAAAAGAGGCACGAAAAAAACTTTGGATTGACATTTTGGTTTTGTGCGCCATAAAAGTTGTTTTTTTGATCGGTTAGCCGTTAAATATTTTATAAACCCCATCGAGGAGGCTCAAATGCTCACCTGCAAAACACCGCAAGACGTCCTCAAAGTCATGAAAGACCAGGACGTGAAGGTTGTGGACTTACGTTTCATGGATTTCCCAGGGCTCTGGCAACACTGCTCGTTCCCTGCCCATGAAATTGATGAAGATACATTCGTCGAAGGCAAAGGATTCGACGGTTCCAGTATTCGCGGCTGGCAGGCCATCAATGAATCGGACATGCTTATCAAACCTGTGCCCGAATCCGCGTTCATTGATCCCTTCACCAAGGATAAAACGCTGGTCATGGTCTGCAACATTCATGACCCCATCACCGGCGAGGCCTACACGCGCGATCCGCGCAATATCGCCCGCAAGGCGGAGGCTTATCTGAAAGGCACCGGCATCGCCGATACGGCCTTCTTCGGTCCGGAACTCGAATTCTTCATCTTCAATTCGGCGCGCTTCGACCAGAGCGTCAACGAAGGCTATTATCATCTCGACTCGGATGAAGGCCGCTGGAACATGGGACGCGACGAGAAAGACAGCCGCGGTTTTCCCAACAACCTGGCCTATAAAGTTCGCTACAAAGAAGGCTACTTCCCCGTGCCTCCGACCGACAGCCTGCAGGACCTGCGCAGCGAAATGATGCTGACCCTCGAAGACATCGGCATCTCGATCGAGGCGCAGCACCACGAAGTGGCCACCGGTGGCCAGGCGGAAATTGACATGCGGTTTGCGCCGCTCGTTACCATGGCGGACCAGGTCCTGAAGTATAAATACGTTCTCAAGAACACCGCCGTCAAGCATGGCAAGACCGTCACCTTCATGCCCAAGCCGCTCTTCGGCGATAATGGCTCGGGCATGCACGTTCATATTTCGCTTTGGAAGAAAAACCAGCCCCTGTTCGCGGGCGACGGATACGCCGGCCTGTCGGAACTGGCTCTCTACGCCATCGGCGGCCTCCTGAAGCATTCGCCGGCCCTGTGCGCCATCGCCAATCCGACCACCAACTCTTATAAACGCCTGGTACCGGGATTCGAGGCGCCGGTCAACCTGGCCTACTCGAGCCGCAACCGCAGCGCCTGCTGCCGCATCCCGATGTATTCGGCCTCGCCCAAAACCAAGCGCGTCGAGTACCGCTGCCCGGACCCGAGCTCGAACCCGTATCTGACTTTCTCGGCGATGCTCATGGCTGCCCTTGACGGCATCCAGAACAAGATTCATCCGGGCGAGCCGCTGGACAAGGACATCTACGATCTGGCCCCCGAGGAAAAAGCCCTCGTCCCACAGACCCCCGGCTCGTTGCGCGAGTCGCTCGAAGCGCTGGCGAAAGACCATGCCTTCCTGCTCAAGGGCGACGTTTTCACACAGGACGTCATTGACACCTGGATCAACTACAAGCTGACCAACGAAGTCCAGGCCCTCGACCTGCGTCCGCATCCCTGGGAGTTCGTGTTGTATTTCGACATTTGAGATTCGCTCTCAAATCGGCGCTGCTCCAGAAGTATCCGAAACACAAAAAGGCCCCTTTCTTTTTCAAGGAAGGGGCCTTTTTTTCAAATTCAGAACTCCTGATCTCGTCATGGCAAATCGCATAGATCGCGGATTGATGACGAGACCGTTTTGAATGCCCGATATATCCTTGAATCTATGCGGCGGGGAATGGCGCCAGCTTTGGGAGTATAAGAGCGGAGACGATCAAACCAATTTCAAGTGGAATCGCGAAAAAGGCGCTCAAGATAATATCGAAAGATCGCCAGGCGATTATCCACGGGCGTGGAGGTGGATCATGAGGACTTCGACGTCGGCGGGGGTGACGCCGGAGACGCGCGAGGCCTGGCCCAGGGTGCGCGGGCGGACTTCCGACAGGCGCGCCTGGGATTCGTTCGAGAGCGCGCGGATCGCTTTGAAATCGAAATCACCGGGAATGAGGCGCTCTTCCATTTGCCGCTGGCGCTCGATGAGTTCCCGCTGGCGCTGGATATAGCCGGCGTATTTGATCTGGATGGAGGCCTGCTCGCGCGCTCGCGCGAGAGTTCTTAGTTCCGAGTTCCGAGTTCCGAGTTCCGAATCTTTTGTTCCGAGTTCCGAGTTCTGAGTTCCGAGTTCTATCCCCTGTTCCCCGGCTCCTGACGCCTGACCCCTGACCCCTGACCCCTGACCCCTGATCTGATCCAGCATATCAAGTTTGATCTCAGGGCGGGCAAGGAGATCGGCGAGGCTGAGGCCGTGGTCGGGGCGCGCCATGTTCGCGGCAGCAAGAAACTCATCCGATATCTCAATCGGGCGCACGCGCGTTTCGCGCAGGCGGCGCAGCTCTTTTTCGAGCGCGTCTTTGTAGCGGCAGAAGCGCGCCCAGCGCGGATTGTCAACCATGCCGATGGCGCGACCTCGCTCCGTCAGGCGCAGGTCCGCGTTGTCCTGGCGCAGCACGAGGCGGTGCTCGGCGCGCGACGTGAACATGCGGTAAGGCTCGGTCACGCCTTTGGTTACAAGGTCGTCAATCATGACGCCGATGTAGGCTTCATCGCGCCCGAGGACGAATTCACCCTCGCCGCGCAATTTGAGCGCCGCATTGATCCCGGCGACCAGCCCCTGTCCCGCCGCTTCTTCGTAGCCGGAAGTACCGTTGATCTGCCCGGCGCAATACAAGCCGGGAACGTCCTTGGCCTCCAGCGTCGCGCGCAATTGCGTCGGCGGGACGAACGTGTATTCCACCGCGTAGCCATAGCGCAGGAATACGGCGTTCTCCAGACCGGGGATTGTATGGATATAAGCCTCCTGCACGTCGCGCGGAAGGCTGGTGGAAACGCCATTGCAGTATATTTCGTCCGTCGTCCGGCTTTCGGGTTCAAGAAAAACCTGATGGCGTTCGCGCTCTTTGAATCGCACGACCTTGTCTTCGATGCTCGGACAATAGCGCGGGCCGATGCCCTTGATGACGCCCGCATAGAGCGGCGAACGGTCGAGATTGCCGAGGATGATCTTGTGCGTGGCCTCGTTCGTCCAGGTCAGATGGCAGCAAATCTGGTCCACTTCAAGGCGGTCCGTCATGTAACTGAAAGGCTGCGGATGTTCGTCGCCGGGCTGGACTTCGCAACGCGCATAATCAATCGAATCTTTGTGAAGGCGTGGCGGCGTGCCGGTTTTGAGGCGGCCCGTTTTCAGACCCAGCCGTTCAAGACTGCCGGCCATGCCGATGGCGGCGCGTTCGCCGATGCGGCCGCCCTGCGATTGCTCCAGCCCGACGTGTATGCGGGCGTCAAGAAAGGTGCCCGTGCAAAGGATGACGGCGCGGGCCTCGAGCCGGCTGCCGTCCGCCAGCGCGACGCCCGCAGTGTCGCGGCCATCCGTCAACAGATCAATCGCCATGCCTTCGATGATCGTGATGGCGGGAATCGCATCGAGATACCGCAGCATCCACGCGGCATAGAGCGGCTTGTCGGATTGCGCGCGCGGCGACTGGACGGCCGGCCCTTTGCGCGTGTTGAGCATCCGGAACTGGATGCCCGTGGCGTCGGTGGCCAGCGCCATGACGCCGCCAAGCGCGTCAATCTCGCGGACGATCTGACCTTTGGCCAGCCCGCCAATGGCCGGATTGCACGACATGCGCGCCACCGCCGAGCGTTCGAGCGTCACCAGCGCGACGCGCATCCTCAGCCGCGCCGCCGCGCAAGCCGCCTCAATCCCAGCATGTCCCGCGCCAACGACGATTATATCGAAACAAGTTGAAGCCATATTTGTAGGAGACACTGGGAGGCCACTGGGAGCGCCACTGGGAGCGCCACTGGGAGAGCCACTGGGAGCGCCACCATCTTGGTGGCGAGTGGAGCGGACGCAAAGACGCGGAGAAACGGCGCCAAATTAAACTGATTTCTTTATATCTATGCGTCTCCGCGTTTTTATGTCTGCTTCACTCGCCACCAGGATGGTGGCGCTCCCAGTGGCGCTCCCAGTATCTCCGCCTCTCCCTTTTCACGTCTCCGCGTTTTTATGTCTGCTTCACTCGCCACCAGGATGGTGGCGCTCCCAGTGGCGCTCCCAGTGGCGCTCCCAGTGGCGCTCCCAGTGGCGCTCCCAGTGTCTCCGCCTCTCCGCGTCTTTCATTCGCTTCTCCCCGTGATGCGCCGCATGGTTTCAACCATGCTCATCGGCGTATAGGGTTTTTGAATGAAACCGGCCAGTTCCGCAAAATCGAAACGGGCCAGGGCGTCTTCTTTTTTGTAGCCGCTGGATAGGATGATGGGCACATCGTCGCGAATATGGCGCATCTCGTCGAAGACGTGTTCTCCACTCAAATCCGGCATCGTCAAATCCAGCAGCACCGCCGATATCTCGCTGGAATGCCGTTTGAAAACGTCCAAACCTTCACGCCCGCCGGAAGCCGTCAGCACCTCGAATCCAAACTTCTCCAAAGCCATTTGCGCCACCATCCGTACGTTCTCTTCATCGTCCACCACCAGTATCTTGGGCTTGCCGCACGGCTCAATCTCGGCCGCGTGTCTTGGCCTGCCGCGCCTTTCAGGAGGCTTCGCGGACGGCTTGACGGCCGGCGCCAAAGCCGCTATGGACGCCTGTCCCAGCGCGGCGGCGGCAAGCTCGACGGACGGAAGCAGGATGCGGAACGTCGAGCCGGCCTGCGGCGCGGTCTGCGCTTTGAGCACGCCATGATGCGCGCGGACGATTCCCAGCGTGGCCGACAGACCCAATCCGCGCTCCGGATGCTTGGTCGAAAAGAACGGGGCGAACATGCGCGATTTCGTCTCCAAATCCATCCCGCATCCCGTGTCGGACACCTCCAAAAAAGCGTAAAGCCCTTCCGGCGCGGCGCCTTCATGATACCGCGCGGTCAGATAAGCGCGATCCGCCTGAATCGGGCCGGTGGCGATGACGATGGTTCCCGGTTGATCGCCGATGGCCTCGGCGGCATTGACCACCAGATTGATCAACGCCTGCCGTATCCGTGCCGCATCGGCCTCGACCATGGGGGTATTGGGCGCCACGCGATATTCTATCCGGGTTCGCTGCGGGGCGACGGCCTCGAGCGCCGGACGGACTTGATTGACCAAATCCGGCAGATGAACGCGACGCAGTGACAGCTGACTCCGGCCGGTGAACGTCAACATCTGAGCCGTCAATTGGGCTGCCTGCTGCGCGGATTTTTCGATCTCCCGCACGCCCTCGCGCCAGGGCGAATCCGCCGGCATATCCATGAGAAGGAGCGCGGAGCGCCCCAGGATGCCCTGAAGCAGGTTATTGAAGTCATGCGTAATGCCGCCGGCCATCGCCAGAAGGCTTTCAAGTTTTTGCACGCGCGAGTCCCGAACGATCATCTCCCGCGCCGACTCTTCCGGCGTCCCTTTGGGTTTGGGATCAGATGCGTTCGATGACGGCATTGTTTTATCGCTCATTATTCCCAAAGATAGCCCTGCATGCTATCGCGTCAAGCCCACCCCTTCGACAATAATCTGCCGCAGCGTGGTGCTATCGCCAAAACGCTTGATGGCATCGAGAATTTCGATTCCAGCCAGATGCCCTTCGGCATCGTAGTCTGCCGCGATGCCTTCATCCAAGTGCTTTGTTGTAACTGTCGTATCGCGAAAAGTAATGCTCAAAGCATCTACTTCAGCGTCATAGGAAATTTTCATAAAGCTGTCTCCCGCTAAAGCCGCGCTTTGCAGAATTGCCAAGCACATGCGCTGAAAATCGGATGGGCTTCACGATTCTCTCCCTTGAAGAAAGAGAGTACTCAATCGCCTGGAATACTTGCAATCCAGAACTCGAAGCCCGAAGCCCGAAATCCGGGCTTAGCGCTTTGAGTCATAAATTCAGCGACGTATTTTTTCCTGGGGATGAATGCAATGCATTCGGAAGCAGCGCCAGCTCTTGTAGTAAGGTGGCTTGCCGCCTTCTTTTTGGCGTTTCAATGGCCTTGGCGCAAAAAAGAAGGCGGCAAGCCACCTTACTCCAAGAGCTGGCGCCGCTCCTATCCGCATGAATCTCCTCTTCCTACATGAGCATTTGCGATGAGTTTACGTCATCGTATTTGCGATTAAGAGTACTGAGGAACTCCGAACCCGGAACTCGGAACTCGGAACTCGGAACTCGGTCCTTCCCCGAAGGGGGGCTAACCGGCCTGCAGCGCCGTCACTGCGATCGAACCGACGATGTCTTTGGCCTTGCAGCCGCGCGACAGGTCGTTGATCGGCTTGGCGACTCCCTGCAGGAAAGGCCCGAAGGCGTTTGCGCCGCCGAGGCGCTCGGAGATCTTGTAGCCGATATTGCCGGCGTTCAGATCCGGGAAGATGAAGACATTGGCTTTTCCCGCCACGGGGCTGCCCGGCGCCTTCTTTTCGCCGACCGCTGGAATGACGGCGGCGTCGAACTGCATTTCGCCGTCGCACAGCAGTTGCGGCGCGCGCTGCTTGGTCATCTCGCATGCCTTGCGCATCTTGTCCACCTTTTCGTGGGAAGCGCTGCCTTTGGTCGAGAACGACAGGAAGGCCACGCGCGGCTCGCACCCGAGGAGGCGCCGCGCGGTTTCGGCCGAGGCCAGGGCGATGTCCACCAGTTGCTCCTCGGTCGGATCAATAATAACGCCCGAGTCGGCGTAGATCATTTTGCCCTCGTGTCCAAAGGCGGGATTCGGATGTTCCATGACGAACATGCTGGAGCAGGACTTCACGCCTTCGGCGCACTTGATGATCCCCACGGCGGCACGCACGACGTCCGCCGTCGTATTGACCGCGCCGGCCAGCACGCCGTCCACCTCGCCCATGCGCGCCATCATCGCGGCGTAAAAGAGCGGATTGAGCATGAATTTCTTCGACTGCACGTCGTCATAAGGCCGCCCCTTGCCGCGCAATTTCCAGTATTCCTGGCAATAGGCCTCGAGGTTGGGCGAGGTTTTCGGATTGAACACCGGAATGTTGGCGACGTCGAAGCCGCCCTTTTTGGCGTTGGCGGCGATCTCGTCCGCATCGCCGACAAAAACAATCTTCGCCCATCCCGCCTTCATCACAATTTGCCCGGCCTCGAGCATGCGCGGGTCGGGCGCTTCGGGCAGGGCGATGGTGCGGACAGTTTTCAGCCGTCCGATGACGGAATCAATAAATCCACTCATGGTTGATAAACCTCTTTCCATTGAAATGATGTTTTGGGAAAAACGGCGGCCAGAGATAACCGACGGGAGCCCGTGAAAAACGAGGGTTTAGCCTAATGCGGGGCGCGCGAGGATGTCAACCGGCGTGTCACCCGATTTGTAAACAATCTGGAAAAAAGATTTGAACATGCGGCCTTCGATATGCTTAAACGTTGGAAAAATGTGCAACGTTATTCAGCCAGGACAGGCAAAGGACAAGAGACATGGATTTTTCGGGCAAGGTTGCGTTGATCACGGGCGCGGCGGGCGCAATCGGAAAAGGCATTGCCATGGATTTTTCCCGGAAAGGCGCCCGCGTCTTCATCACGGACTTGAAGCAAAACGCTGTGGATGCGGCGGTCGGCGAAGTGGCCGCCATCGGGCCGTGCCAGGGGCTTGCGGGCGACGTCGCTCAGGAACAGGACGTGATAAAAATCGTCGAAGCGGCCAGGAGCGCTTTCGCAGGCAGGATAGATATTTTAGTCAATGTCGCCGGCATTGTCGCACAAGGACCCGTTGAAAAAATCTCCGTAGCCGAATGGGAGAAGATTTTTGCAGTCAATGTCACCGGAACATTTCTCTTTACCAAGCACGTCGTTCCGTTGATGAAGGCGAACAAATATGGCAAGATCGTCAATTTCTCTTCGAAATCCGGCAAGACCGGCTCGGCGCTGATGAGCCACTACTCGGCGGCCAAGGCGGCGATCATGGGCTTCACGCAGGCGCTGGCCTATGAACTGGCCGACTCCAACATCAACGTCAACTGCGTGTGCCCGGGCATCACGGACAACACCGGCGTCTGGACAAGCGTATCGGCAGGATATATTCAGAATCTTGGCAAGTCGCGCGAAGAAGTGGTCAAGCAATTCACATCCAAAGTCCCATTGAAGCGCCTTGCCTCCGTGGATGACGTCGTCGCCGTAACGTCTTTCCTCTGCTCAAAAGGCGCCGACTACATGACAGGCCAAGCCATCAACATCACCGGAGGACGGGAGATGCATTAACTGGGAGCGCCACCATCTCTGGTGGCGAGAGGAGCAGACGCGGAGAAGGGAGACACGGAGAAGCGCTTACTGAGTCCACTGGGTCCACCTCGTCCACAGTGTCCACCCCAACCGAAAACCGAAAACCGAAAACCGAAAACCGAAAACTGAAAACCATCCCTCAAAGGAACCAACAATGTTCACCGTCCAAGAAGTAGCCGCAACGATTGATCATGCAGTCTTGAAGCCGACGTTCACCAACGCCGACATAATCAAGCACGCAAAGATGTGCGCCGCGCGAAAAGTGCGGACCATGTGCGTGCGGCCTTGCGATGTCGAGTTGGCCGCCGAGCATTTGAAAGGCGCCGGCGTTGACGTTTCGGTCGTCGTCGGATTTCCACACGGCAGCAATCGCCCTGAGACCAAGGCCGTCGAGGCATGCCGGGCGATCCTGGACGGCGCCAAAGAAATTGACATGGTCATGAACATCGGCAAGTTTTTATCGGGCGACTATGACTATGTGAAGCAGGATATCGAGGCCGTCGTCGCAGAAGCCAAACCGCGCGGGGCGCTGGTTAAAGTCATCCTCGAAACCGGCTATCTGACGCTCGAACAGGTGGCGAAGGCATGCAAGATCGCCGAGGCGGCGGGAGCGGATTTCGTCAAGACTTCGACGGGATTCGGCGAAGGTTGCGCCACGCCCGAGGTGATTGACGTGATGCTGAAGACCGTTGGGAAAACGATGGGCGTCAAGGCTTCGGGCGGCGTGCGAACCTGGGAGACCGCCGTCGGATTCCTCAAGCAGGGCTGCAAGCGGCTGGGCGTGGGTTCTACTGAAGCAGTGTTGGACGGAGCGAAAACGAATGAAAAATACTGATCCGGCTTTATCAACAATGCGGGCGGTCGTTTACCACGCGCCCGGCGACATCCGCAACGAAGCGATTCCGCTTCCCGCGTGCGGCGCCGGAGAGGTCCGCGTCAAAGTGGACGCCTGCGCGGTCTGCGGCACAGACTTGAAATCTTTTTTGTCCGGCAATCCGCGCATCGTCGCGCCGAAAGTGATGGGGCATGAATTCACGGGATTGATCGAAGCCGTGGGCGCGACGGTCAAGAGCTTCTATGAAGGCGAACGCATTGTGATGGCCACCTCGGTTTCTTGCGGCCAATGCTTTTATTGCAGGCTGGGCTGGACTAATCTTTGCGCCGACCTCAAGCCGATGGGGTTCTACTTCAACGGCGGCATGGCCGAATACGTCACGATCCCCGAACTGGCGTTGCGCAACGGACACGTCGTCAAGGTTCCAGCGCATGTCAAGCCCGAACACGCCGCGCTGGCTGAGCCGCTGAGCTGCGCGGTGAATTCGCTCGAAAACTGCGCGGTCAAGCCGGGCGATACCGTTGTCGTTCTGGGCGCCGGGCCGATGGGAATCATGAACGCCTGCGTGGCGCGCGAGTTCGGCGCCGGCAAGATCATCATATCGGAAATCAATCCCGAGCGCCTGAAACAATGCGACGGCTTCGGGTTCGATCTGCTGGTCAATCCCGGCGCGCAGGATTTGCCGCAGATCGTCAAACGCGAAACGGGCGGGCTTGGCGCCGATTGCGTGATCGTGGCGGCGCCCGCCGCTGCCCCGCAGGAACAGGCGCCGCTCTTGGTTCGCAAGCGCGGCACGGTATGCCTCTTTGCGTCGCTGCCGGCGGGCAAGAGCAATCTGACGATTGATTCGCGCCCGATCCACTACGGCGAAATCCGCGTTATCGGCACAAGCGACTCAACCCCCGCGCAGGTCAAACGCGCCGTGGAGATGATCGCCAAAGGAACGCTCCCCGCCGCCAAACTCGCCACGCACATTTTGGATTTATTCGAAATTCAGAAAGCTTACGAACTGATGAAAAGTGGAGAATCGCTGAGAGTGGTCTTGAAGCCATGAAGCTGCTGCGCAAAATCGGATCGGTCGGACGCGTCAGACCCGTCGGACGCGTCGGACCGGTCGGACTAAGCCAAAGACCAGCCCAGATTAAAAGGCAATAATATGGACCTGAATCTAAAAGGCAAAATTGCTCTGGTCACAGGAGGCTCTCATGGCTTGGGCGAAGCTTTGTGTTTTGGCTTGGCCGCCGAAGGCGCCGTCGTTGCGGTCAACTATCGCCAGGACCGCGCGCTCGCTGAGGCCGTCGCTGCAAAAATCAATGAGCGCCACAGCGGCGAGGCGTTCCCGGTTGTCGGCGACATGAGCAGCGAATCCAGTGTTATCGCCATGTTCGATGAGGTTGAAGCGCGATGTGGACGCGTTGACATCCTGGTCAACAACGCCGGAATATGCCCCGTGGCGCAGGTCAAGGACCTGACCGTGGAGATGTGGAACCAGACGCTCACCGTGAATCTGACCGGCACGTTTCTTTGTTGCCGCGAAATGATCAAACGCCTGCTGGCAAAGGACATCAAAGGCCGCATCGTCAACGTGGCGTCGCAGGCGGCGTTTCGCGGCTCAGCGACGGGAGGCAAATCGCACTATGCTTCGAGCAAGGCCGGCATCGTGGCCTTCACGGTAGCGCTCGCGCAAGAGATGGCGCCGCATGGGATATGCATCAACGCCGTCGCGCCCGGGATGATCAAGACCGAGATGGTTGAGGAGATTTTGAAGACCAACGCAGAGCGATACAAGAAAGTCATCCCGCTTCAACGCGCCGCCGAGCCCGAAGAAATCGCAAACGTGGTGATCTTCTTATCTTCGGACCGTGCCAGCTACGTCACCGGCTCGACCTACGACGTCAGCGGAGGATGGCTGCTGCATTAATAATGTAAAATGAAGAATGAGAAATGTAAAATGACAACCTATCCCGGCGCCAGAATTACACAGCCCTGCATCACTTGCCTGCCGCATGCGGTCTCATTTTCAATTTCTCATTTCTCATTTTACATTTTACATTGATAACAATACCATAAGCCCTTCACCCAAAAATTTCCCCCGCAAGGAGCGCCCCATGCCCGCAATCGCAATGTCGCCCGATGTCAAAGTCCGCCTCGGCATCATGATGTTCCTGCAATACGCCTTCAACGGAATCTGGATCATCCCGCTGGGAACGTATCTGAACGAAGTGGGCTACAAGGGAGGCCAGATCGGCGCCATTTACAGCATGTCGGCCATCGGCGCGATCATCGCGCCGTTCTTCATCGGCATGATCGCTGACCGCTTCTTTTCGGCGCAGAAGATTCTTGGAATCCTGAATATCGTGGGCAGCC
>JAPLSP010000384.1 GCA_026398575.1 Candidatus Sumerlaeota bacterium
CTCATGCGAGCAATCCGCGCGAATCTATTGAATCGGAATCCGCATCCATGATCAGTTTGAGAATCGCAATTATTTTCCTCGCCTCGGTAGCGATGTCTCCCGGCGCCGAAGTGACGACCGCGTCTGCCTCCAAACCTGCCGCTGCGTCGCGCATCCCGCCCACGCTCAAAGAGGTCATCATCGTCACGAAGACGCATTTGGATATCGGCTATACCGACCTGATCGAACGCGTGCTCACGCGATACCGAACGAGCATGGTGGACGTGGCGCTCAAGAATTGCGAAGAGGCGCGCGCCCTGCCTCCCGAGCAGCGATTTGTCTGGACGCTCCCAGGCTGGGCGGGAACGCAGATTCTCTGGCCGGGGCAGACGCCCGAGCGCCGCGAGGGAATTCTGCGCGCATTCCGCGAAGGGCGCTTCGTGACGCACGCGCTCCCTTTCACCATGCATTCCGAATCGCTGGAGGTCGAAGAGATCACGCGCGGCCTGCGCTATGCCTCCGATCTCGCGCGTATGTTAGGCCAGCCGCTGCCGCATGACGCCAAAATGACCGACGTGCCCTCGCACAGCTGGATTCTTCCCGTCATCTTGCGGCACTCCGGCGTCACGTTTCTGCATATTGGCTGCAACGGGGCAAGCAGTTCCCCCGAGGTTCCTGATCTTTTCTGGTGGGAAGGGCCGGACGGCTCGCGCCTGCTGACGATGTACACCGCCAAGAGCTATGGCGCCGATCTGATTCCGCCAAAGGATTGGCCGCATCAAACCTGGCTGGCGCTCATGCACACGGGCGATAATCACGGGCCATACAACTCGGCGGAGGTGAAAAAAATCCTCGACCGCGCCGCACGTGAATTGCCCGGCGTCAAGGTCCGCTTCGGGCGCCTGTCGGACTTCGGCGACGCGATCCTGAAAGAAAATCCCAATCTGCCCGTTGTGCGCGGAGACATGCCGGATACATGGATTCATGGTCTGATGTCCATGCCGGACTCAACAGGATTGGCGCGGCAGACGCGGCCGCAACTGCTGGCGCTGGATGCGCTTGATACTCAGATGCGCATCTGGGGCCTACAAACCTCGCCGCTTAAAGATGCGCTGGCCAAAGCCTACGACGGCAGCTTGCTCTACGGCGAGCATACCTGGGGAAAGAACAGCGGATCGGTCGGGCATCGCTTCGGCGCGGAATGGAAACAGAAGCTCGCGCAAGGCTACTACAAGGAGTTCCTGAAATCGTTTGACGACCATCGCAACTGGATTCGCAGCGCGGCGGCGATCTCCGAGCCGGAACTGGACGCGCGAATGAAAGCGCTGGCGCGTGGCGTCAAAGTTTCGGGCGCGCGAGTGGTGGTATATAACCCGCTGCCCTGGCGGCGCGATGCTGTGGCGCGCGTGAAATGGCCCGCCGCTTCGAACGCGCCGGCGGCGCTCAAAGACGTCGAAAATGGTTCCGCGACGGCGACGGCGCGCGAGGGCGAAATGCTCGTTTTCCTCGCGCGCGATTTGCCGCCAATGGGGTATCGCTCCTATGTCGCGATGGATATTGGCGCTGCAAAAGACGCTTCGAAAACAGCCGGCGTGCTGATATGCGATGATGCCGCACAGACTATCGAGAACGATTTCCTGAAAGTCACGCTTGACGCCAAACGCGGCGGCGCGCGCTCTGTTGTGGACAAGAAATCGGGCTGCGAACTCGTTGACCCGAAGTCCGCTTACGTCCTCGGCCAATACCTTTACGAACGCTTCGATGAGAGCAATGTGAAAGCATTTGTGGACGCATACGCGAAAATCAAAGTGGATTGGGCATTCAATGACTTCGGCAAGAAGGGAATGCCGGACGTGGACACGTATCGGTATCAGGCTGCCTCGCCCAAAGATTTCGATCTGAAATTCGAAACGAACGAAGTTTTTATTGCGGCGGTCTTTACATCGAAAGCCGGCGCGGGTGTGCCGGACGCCACTGAAACGCGCATTGTGCTTTATCGCAATCAGCCTTTCCTCGATGTCGAGTGGCGCATGCCGTCCAAGACGCCGGACCCTCTTCCCGAGGGCGGATGGCTCTGCCTGCCGCTCAACATTCCGGCGCCGCAGTTCCGGCTTGGGCGATTGGGCGGCATCATGGACCCGGCTAAAGACGTTGTGCGCGGCGCGAACCGGAATATTTTTTGTTTGAATTCCGGCATGACGGCGCTGGGAGAGGACGGGCGCGGCGTGGGGCTTTGCGCGCTCGATTCGCCGCTGGTCAGCATCGAGACGCCGGGGTTGTGGAAATATTCGAAGGACTTCATCCCGAAGCGCGCGGATGTATTCGTCAATTTGTATAATAATATGTGGTCCACAAATTTTCCCCTCTGGATCGGCGGTGAGCTGAAGTCGCGCGTGCGAGTCTGGGCAGCCAGCTCCAAAGCCTCTTCTTCGTCGGACCGGTCGGACCAGTCAGACCCGTCCGACGCGTCCGACGGGCTTGCGCAATCCAAGGGGAGCGGCGCCGCCAATCTGGCTTCGCTTATCACTCCTTCCTGGGAGGCGCGCATGCCGTGTCTTGCGGCTGCGTTTGAAGGCGAGGCGGGCGCGCTGCCGCCTGCAAAGAGCGGTATCGGGCTTTCGCGCAAAGGCGCGCTCGTTACTGCATTCGGCGCCAATCCCGATGGCGAAGGAACACTGCTGCGCGTTTGGGAGCATGCCGGATTGGGCGGTCCATGCCGCATTCAATTGCCAAAAGGCGTGAATGCTTCATCGGCTCAACCATGCGACTTGCGCGGTCAATCATCAGGCGAGCCGATTCCAATCCGGGATGGAGCGCTGGACATTCCCCTCGGGCCTTTTGCTCCTTATAGCGTTGTGCTGAAACCATGAGGAACAAAAATCTTCCACGTATGATCCAGCAAATGGCGAAGGCGCATTTGGTTGCGATGTATACCGGGTGAAACAATAGGCCTGTCGGCCTGCTCCGAATTCTAAATTTGTGTTTTCTCAGATGCTCAAGACTCGCTCTATCACGATTTTCAGGTTCGCAATATCATCCGATGCTGCCAAACCTTGGAAGCGAACAGCAGCATAGTCGCGATACCATTGACTTGCGGCGATTAGAAGTTCCTTTGTTTGCGGTCGCTTTGCGGCGGCTTGGGCGATTCGCGCGGCGAACTGATGGATGGTTTCATCGGGCTCGCGGCGCAGATCATGTTTCGCAAGCCGGCGGTCCATCATCGCCAATATGCGATGCAACGCGGCAAGCGAGGCGTTGGTCTGCATGCGCGGGCGGCGGCGCAGTTTTCGCAAGAGCCAGAATATCCCGGCGGCGAGAAGCGCGGCCGCGATTGCCAATCCCGGCGTCGTTGTCACCAGAAACAGGACGCACGCGACAAGGATTTCCGCGAGCAGTTTGAGAGCGGTCTGAATAGCGCCCGCCATGATTGCGGCCTTCATACGCTTAAAGGCGAATGTGATCGAGTCCAGCAAATTTGAAAACACTCCCGATTTTGGATGAGTCTTGTCGCTTGGAACGCCCTCGGAAGGCGTCGCTTCCACCGTTACCCAGCGGCCATTATCGAGCGCTTCGACCCAGGCATGCGCGTCGCGATTGCGCGCGATCCAATAGCCGCCCAGCGGGTTTGATTCTGCCGCGACAAATCCCGTGACATAGCGGCACGGCACCCCCGCCAGGCGCAGCAGGATCGCCGCCCCGGAGGCGAAGTATTCGCAATGCGCCGGCGGGCGCTGGAGCAGAAAATAGTTCAGCGAATCGGCGCCGGTGGGAATCGTGATTCCGAGTTTGTAGAGATAATTTTCATGGAAGTAATTTTCAATGGCGGCGATTTTCAGACGGTCCGTGCCGCATCCGGCGACGATTTGCCGGGACAGTGTGGTGATCTTGGGATCGAGATTATCGGGGAGTGACAAATATTCCATGAACGTCTTGTAAGTAAGATCGCACTCGGCGCTTGTATCTTTGGGCGCAAGAACATGATAGCGCCCTGCCTCGACGCCGCCTCCTGTTTGCAGCGCGCCATTGGAGTCGCTGAACAGGAATGGCGCTTCGATGCTCAGGAAGCGCGCGTTCAAAGGCGAGAGAATCACATTGCGCGTCTCCTGCTCATTCCACACTTCCATCGTACGCAATGCGCCGGCGCCGTTATGCGCTGGAAGAGCCGTCGCGAAAAGGTTTTCGTCTGCATTTATCTGAGGAACGCTTGCATCTCCCGGTGGCGTTGGATTGATTCGCCGATTGAAGGCATCCCCATGCCATGAGGCCTTTTGATAAGTGTAGTAGGCGCGTCCGCGCATATAGCCGGGCATATCCGCGCTCACGACGCGCAGGGCGACCGTCCCGGCGCCGTCTTCTTTCCATTCAGCAATGCTGCCCAGGTTGGCAGTGAGCGGAAAGCCGGCCGACTTTTGAGAGCCATAGAAAAGCTCACCATACAAACGGATCACGCCCGTCTCGGCCGCAATGAGCCCGCGCGAAACGCCAAAGCCGATGGCCAGCGCCGCGAAAATCAAGGTGGTGAAAATCAGGCGATACGAAAGCGACATAGTTACAGCGGATTTTCGGGACGCCGCCAGAGTGACATAGGCCATCAAGGCGAAGCCAAAAACCGTTGCGCAGAGCATATACCAGTTCCGATCCACGTCGTATCCCGTTTTGTTTCCAACATAGATCATGCCCACGCAGCCAACCAGGGCGAGAAAAAGCGGCGGCTTGCCGTCTTTGGTCTTCAGGAAGAAATAGGCCGCCTGCGCAATCAAGCACCATTGCGCAAGGGCAACGCAGTATTTGTAGGGCAACGCGATGGCGATGGAGCCCATTACGCCGAAGCTATAGGTTTGCGCGACAATCGCAAACACGACCGCCAGGGCAAAGCCCAGCCGTATCTGGTTCGCCGGTTTCACTTCGATGGCGATCTTGCCCGGCAATCCCAGAACGCCGATGATCAGGATGACAACGGGAAATACAATGAAGCCGGTCATGAGGCGCATGGTTTGCGCTTGCGTGGCGATCATCAGGAGAAGCGCAAGTCGTAAGCCCATGGATGAATGCCCTCAGTCAAGCCGTCAAAGATTCTCGATGCCGCCGCTTTGGATTTCAGCGGGCGAATATACCGAGATCGCCCCGCCGGAAAAGTCCGAGACGTCCACCGCGGGGGCGCCGCCTTCACGGACCACAATGATCTTCAGCGAGCATCCGGCCTCGGCAATCGCGCGCGCGAATTCCTGGCGGGTCTTGTCCCAATCGAGAAAAACGCAGATTGCCGTCGAAATATTGTTCAGTTCTTCGCTGAGAGCCGGCGCCAGCGACTCGAAAGGATTGTCTTTGCAGTCCTCAATGCAGGACAGGATCTCGAGAATGTTCTCGAAGTGGGCCGTGTGGCGGCCGGCGCGAAACACATAGAGCTCCGGCCCGGCGGCGAATATATCTATCAGATACTCGCCGCGCGACAGCGCATCGGCAACCGCCGCCGACAGGCTGATCGCCGCCTCGAGTTCCGGATAGCCTTCGGGCGGCGCATCGCCGCGGCGCGAAAAACCAAAAGTGCGCAGGCGCTCGCTGAGAGGATGCTTTGCTGCGGAACGCCGCGATGCGGCGGGAACAAACGTATCCAGAATCAGCGCGATGCGGCAGTAATACTCTTCCTGATATTCGCGCACGACGGGCTTGCCGATTCGCCCCCACGAGCGATGATCTATGCGGCGCAGGGGATCGCCTGCGCGATATTCGCGGGCGCCGATGTATTCGGGTGATTCGCCGATGTTCGAGGTGAGAGAGATGCCGCCTGGTTGATAGCGGCGTCCGAGAGGAACGTTGATTTCGCCGATGGGATGAAAGGAGGGAAGAACAAGCAGCGATGATTCTTTTGCGTCCGTCTTGGCCGTTGTGCGGAACAGTTGGAACGGAAACATGGTGAACGCGCACAATCGCGGCAGGTCATAATGTCCGCGTTTGAGCGCTTTCAGTTTGACGGAAAGCGTGGCGGACTGTCCGGGGGGGATTTCCTGAATCGTCTCGCCGGGTCCCACCTCCCGCAGCGACGGCGGCAGGCGAAAGAAGCCGGCCGCCATGTCGCGCGCGCTGCGCCATGATACGTTGGTGAAAGTGAATTCGCCCGTGACGGTTTGACCCGCGCTGGCTTTTTCCGGCAGAGCCCCCGAGACGGCGCCCTTCGCGCGCAGCAGCAGTCCCATGATCCATGCAATCAGGAGGACGCCGAAGAGAGCGCCGAACAGCTGGAAGATTGGAATCTGCAGCGAACCGGCGCCCATGCCGGCGCTGATGACAAAGCCCGCGCCCACGAATTTGCCCGCCGCCGTGGTCCGGTAGCGCGACCAATAGGTGATGGGCTTGAGGAGCGGGCGAAAAGGAGCGATGGCTTG
Source organism: Candidatus Sumerlaeota bacterium (assembly GCA_026398575.1). The sequence continues at coordinate 6,363 of JAPLSP010000384.1, forward strand.
ATATTTCGAAATCCGCCGTTTCATACGGGCACGCGAACCTGCTTCAGGATGTCCCGGACGATATCCATTTTCGTGGCGCCGCCATACTTCGATTTGGAGGTCAGGGTCAGCCGGTGGGACAGCACCCACGGCGCCAGGCGCTTTGCGTCATCCGGCAGGACGTAATCCCTCCCCTGCAAAAAAGCGGCGGACTGGCTGGCGCGAAACAGCATCAGCGATCCGCGCGGGCTTGCGCCCAGTTTGAGTCCGGGTTCATGGCGCGTTTTCTCCATCAGCGCTACGATGTATCGCGCGATGCTTTCTTCCACCTTCACGCGCCGTACCTGCTCCTGGATATCGCGCGCCGTTTCCGCCGTCATGACGGCCTCGATCTCCTCTAACGGATGTTTTTCAGCCTGGGCGTAGAGGATGCCGACTTCCGTCTCAGGCTCGGGATAGCCAAGGTTCATCTGCAGAAGGAAGCGGTCCAGTTGCGCCTCGGGCAGGGGATAGGTCCCATGAAACTCCACGGGATTTTGCGTCGCGATCACGAGGAAGGGAGACAGCAGGACGTGGCGCAGGCCTTCGATGGTGGCTTGATGCTCGCTCATGGCTTCGAGCAGCGCCGACTGGGTGCGCGGCGAGGCGCGGTTGATTTCGTCCGCCAGAAGGATGTTGCAGAAGATCGGGCCTTTGCGGAAATCGAAACTGCCCGTCACGGGGCTGTAGATCGAACCGCCGAGGATATCCGCCGGCAGAAGATCCGGCGTGAATTGCACGCGGTTGAAGGGGAGCGCGACGGATTTGGCCAGCGCTTTTGCGAGCGTTGTCTTGCCGACGCCGGGAACGTCTTCCATCAACACCGATCCATCCGCGAAGAACGCCGTGAGGAGCAGATCAATGCTTTCCGGCTTGCCTTGGATTACCTTTTCGAGGTTGCGCCTCAAGTCATCCAACTGCTTGCGAATCTCTTCGGTGGAGGAGTTGCTCATCGTGTGGCCTCTGGGAGTGAGTGGCGACTTTTGCGTACAATTCAGCAATATGGGTGGTTATTAGCGGGAATATGGCGCAGGGGCAAGTCGAAAGCGCGGCGCCTGAAGGTGGCGCTAATAGTTTGGACATTTTTCTCCCAAAGGGGAATCACAATAATAGCCGTGGGTGATGCGAAGCGATAGCGGAGCGAACCCATAGCTCCGATACACAGCGCCAACTGAAGTTGGAACTACGAACGGAACTACAAACATTCACCGGTTGACGCGCCAGCTGGGGTGGGAGAGGTTGAATTTTTTGACGCGGGCGTTCATGCGGTCCGCGGAGATGCTTAGCATCTGCGCGGCGCGCTTCTGATTCCAGCCGCATTTCTCCAGCGCTTCGACGACCAGATTTTTTTCAACTTCCTCCAGGTCCAGGCCTTCCTCCGGAATCGTGATTACCGAGGCGCGCGGCGTGGAGCCGACGCCGATGCCGCAGGCCTGAATGTGCGCGGGCGTAATGACTGCTTCGCGGGCGCGGATGATCAGGCGCTCGGCGATGTTGCGCAACTCGCGGATGTTGCCCGGCCAATGATAGGCCTGCAATACCGCGAGCGCTTCCTCGCTGACCTGCGGACGCCGGCGCGAGTATTTATCGGCGAACGAATCGAGGAAGTAGCGCATCAACGGCGCGACGTCTTCGTGGCGCTCGCGCAATGGCGGAACCAGAATGGGATAGACGTTGACGCGGTAGTAAAGGTCCTCGCGGAAGTGTCCGTCGCGAACGTCGGCGGCCAGGTCGCGGTTGGTGGCGAAGACGAGGCGGCAGTTGGCCGTGATTTCTACCGTGCCGCCGAGGCGCATGAAGCGCATCGTTTCGATCGAGCGCAGCAACTTGGCCTGCGATTCGAGGGGCAGATCGCCGATCTCGTCGAGGAAGAGCGTCCCGCCCTCGGCCAACTCGAAGCGGCCTTTCTTGCGCTGGATCGCGCCGGTGAAGGCGCCTTTTTCGTGGCCGAAGACTTCGGACTGGAAAAAGTTTTCGTCCGGCAGCGCCGCGCAGTTGACTTCGATGAACGGTCCTTGCGCGTTCGGGCCGATGCGGTGAATGGCGCGGGCGACCAGCTCCTTGCCCACGCCCGTTTCGCCGACGAGCAGCACGCTGACGCTGCTGCCGGCCAGTTCCGTCAGTTCCGACTTGATGTGCGCGATGGCCAGGCTTTGTCCGATGATCTCGGCGAATTCGGTGTTGCGCGCCAGCTGATCGCGCAGCAGGCGGTTCTCGTTCACCAGGCGGCTTTGTTCGAGCGCGCGGCCAAGGCGCAGGATGATTTCGGACACGTCGCTTTCTTTGGTGATGTAATCGGCGGCGCCCAGTTTCATGGCTTCAACGGCCGAGCCGACCGAATCCACCGACGTTACCACGACGACGGGAAGCTGGGGATCAATCCCGGCTTTGCCGCTTTTGACGCGCTCGAGAATTTCCAGCCCACTCAGTCCCGGCAGGCGGATGTCGGTGATCACGAGGTCGAAATAGATTTCCGCCATGCGTTCCAGGGCGCGCTCTCCGGCGCTGGCCACCTCGACTTCGAATCCTTTGGCGCGCAAGTTGCGGCGAAAAGCCTCGGCAAAGGCGGGATCGTCCTCGATCAGCAGCAGGCGCGGAGCAGTCATAGAAAATTCACCGGGAAAATATGGTGTGAGAATTCAAAAACACTTGCGCGCGGCAGCCTCAAAAATGGCCGGCCAACGCGATACTTTAGTGCTTATATTCGAAATTACGATCTCATAAATTTGCCGCAAAATCCGATGCAGGATGCGTAGATTCATGCGGCTGGGAGCGGCGCCAGCTTTTTGTGTAAGGTGGCTTGCCGCCTT
>JAPLSP010000268.1 GCA_026398575.1 Candidatus Sumerlaeota bacterium
GGTCAGCTGCAGCAGGTAGTGCTCGGTGATTTGTTCCGTCATGAGACGGACATTACATAAAGGCCTCACGTCACAATAGTTAAATTTTCGGGTTTATGAAAATTATTTTCATCACCTACTTCAGGCGGCTAAAGGCATACAGATTCCCGTATGGCTCAGGATTCACATCATCGCGATGGAAAAGCGTGAACGGCAAAGGAGGGCATCTCCTGATGGCTCAAATTGAGCTTCGACGAGCGGTTTTGGAGGACATGGAAAAGATTTTCCGTTGGAGAAACCTCCCTGAAATTGTCCAGCGAGGGTCCACCCAGCGGACCATACCCTGGGAAGAGCATCAGCGATGGTTTAAGCAAACCATCGAGCGGCAGGACCGTTTGCTAATGATCATTCTATTCGACGGAGAGGAGATCGGACAGGTGCGTTTCGATCAGGAAGGTCAGGACGCGCTCATTGGCATGTATCTGACGCCGGGGCGGACCGGTCGCGGGCTTGGCACGATCGCCTTTCGCTATGCGACGATGGAAGCCTTTGCCGCCATGCCCATCCGCCGCATCGTGGGTTATATTCGAAAGGATAACGCCCCTTGCATCGCTTCCATCAGGAAAGCGGGATATCAGGAATCGCCCGAGGGCAGCGCCAATCCGCCCGCCGATGATTGCTCCTATCAGATTCTAAGGCCTTCGCAGGTTCCGCATAACCGCCTGACGCATGGGCGTGAGGAAGTCGAGGAAGTCTGCGCCGTGGTTGAAAGCGGGCGATGGGCGTGCGGACCAAAGATTTTGGAACTGGAATCCGAGCTGGCCCGGATGGCCGGCGTCCGCCACGCCGTTTGCGTCGCGTCGGGCATGTCGGCGCTGCGGCTGGCAATGAAAGGACTGGGCGTTGGCGCCGGAGATCGCGTGCTCGTCCCGGCCTATTCGTGCGTCGCGCTGGCCAACGCCGCTTTGGCGCTTGGCGCGCAGCCCATCCCTATTGACGTCGCCGGGACGGATTGGAATCTCGACGAGGACGCGGCCTTGCGCCAGGCGCGCGACTGCAATCCCCGCGCGGCGATTGCGATCAATCTTTTCGGCGCGCCGGCGGCCATCTCGCGCCTGCGGTCCCAGGGCGTTCCTCTCATTGAAGATTGCGCCCATGCCTTCGGGATGGAAGTGGATGGGAAGCCTTTGGGAAGCCGTTGCGGTGCGGCGATTCTTTCTTTTTATGCCACAAAACTGATCAGCGCGGGAGAAGGCGGCGCCGTATTGACGGATTCGGATGATCTCGCAAATTTCGTTCGATCATGGCGGGATTATGGCGACCAGCCGGCCGACGGCTCGCACTGGAACGACAAGATGAGCGACGTAGAGGCGGCGCTGGCGCTCTGCCAATTGAAGCGCCTTCCCGCCATGATCGCGGACCGCGAGCGCCTTGCCGCGCGCTATCATGAAGCGCTGGCGCCGGAGGCCCAAGCCGGCGGCCTTTTCCGGCTGCCGGAGTTTCCACGGCGCCGCCTATGGTACCGCTATGCGGTTGAGTCGCTGAAAACGCCGGCTGATTCGGTGATCGAGGCGATGGCCCGTTACGATGTCTGCGCCGCCAAACCCGTTGAAGATTGGCGGGCCGGGGATGCGCCGCCATGCCCCGTCGCCGACCGGGCGTATCGTCACATCGTTTCGCTGCCGCTCTACCCTACGCTGACGGCAATGGAACAGGATCGGGTTATCTATGCCTTCTTGAAGGCCGTCAGGAGCGCATCGAATGTCTGAACGAGAGAAACGCGCATGATCGTATCCATCAATCAGCCCTGTTACCTCCCGTGGCTTGGCTATCTGCACCGGATCGCCGTTTCGGATTTGCACATCGTGCTGGACCACGTCCAGTTTGAGAAAAACAGCTTCACCAACCGCAACAAGATTCGCACGAAAGAAGGCTGGTGCTGGCTGACGGTTCCCTTGCAGACCAAAGGCAAGTTCGGCGAGCTGCCGATCTGCGACCTTGCGATCGCGGACGATCCCCGCTGGGCGAAGAAACACTGGGCGGCGATTCAGCAGAACTATTCGAAGGCGCCGTACTTCGCCGCTCATGCCGGATTTTTTGAAGGGCTCTACAACCGTGAATGCACGCGCCTCTGGGATGTCATGAATGCCATCACCACCTACCTGCTGCAATCCCTTGAGATACGCACGCCATTGCGGCGCAGCTCGGAAATGGGCGTCGGAGGGCACAAGGACGAATTGGTGTTGAACCTGTGCAAGGCCGTCAATGCCGACCTCTATCTCTCGGGTCCGCTTGGCAGGGATTATCTGCGCGAGGAAATTTTCGACCAGGCCGGAATCAAGGTGGCTTATCACGACTACAAGCATCCCGTTTATTCGCAGGTCTATCCCGGTTTCGAATCGTACATGACCGCTCTGGATTTATTGTTCAATCACGGCCCGGAAAGCGGGCGCATACTGCGCGAGAACCAGCAGGAGTCATTCCCATGAACATCCTTGTGATTGCCGCCCATCCCGACGATGAAGTCTTAGGCTGCGGGGGAACCATCGCGCGGCTTGCGAAAGAAGGCCATGACGCCCACGTCCTCATTCTGGGCGAAGGGATCACGTCGCGTTATTCGCGCCGGACCAAAGCCGCCGAGGCCGAGTTGAAGGCGCTCCATGCGCGCGCGCGCAAGGCCGGAAAGCTGCTCGGCGCACGAAGCGTTCGCGTCCTGGATTTGCCCGACAACCAATTCGACACGGTCTCGATGCTGGAGATCACGAAGAAGATCGAAGCGACGATAGATGAACTGCGTCCGGAAGTAGTTTTTACCCAGCACGGAGGCGATTTGAACGTGGACCACGCGCAAACCTTCCGCGCTACGCTCACAGCCACGCGCACAATGGCGGGATGCCCCGTCAAAACCTTGTACGCGTACGAAGTCGCCTCATCCACCGAATGGGCATTCCAAAAACTCAGCCCTGTTTTTCATCCGAATGTGTTCTTCGATATCGCGGATACGCTGGAGAAAAAAATCGAAGCGATGAGGGTCTATGAAAGCGAAGCCCGCGCCTTTCCCCATCCCCGCTCCAGCGAGGCTCTGCGGGCCATTGCGATCCGCTGGGGCAGCGTTTCCGGCCTCGCCGCCGCCGAAGCCTTCGAACTCGTGAGAGAGATACGCTGAGCGAGCGCAATTATCGTTAGTGCTTTAAGGCTCAAGTCCCATAAGGCATGTTTGCTCAAGGAACGAAGGAAATGCAGCAGGGAGCGGCACCAGCTATTGGAGTAAGGTGGCTTGCCACCTTCTTTTTTGCGCCAGGGCCATTGAATCGCCAAAAAGAAGGCGGCAAGCCACCTTACTCCAAGAGCTGGCGCCGCTTCGATCCGCATTAACCTTCTTCCTGGCATGATAAATTAATGCCAGACTTCACCCTTGGTGACGTCGCCAGGAACATCCAACATCTGGATGCTGGAAATCGTCTTCATGGTCTTGTGATCGAAGAAAGCCCAGACGACTTTTTTGTCCGGCGTCACTTCGATCAAGTGCGGCCCTTTGCCCAGATTGCCGTGTCCCAGCCAGTTTGACATGACGGTATTGCCGTTGGGCAGGCGCTGAAAACCAGCCATGAATTTCAGGTTCATATCGGGCTGGTCTTTGCTGGTCACTTCCCAAACGGTCTTGCCGCTCTTGTCCACCTCAATAACCTGGGCGTTCTTGGTTTTGTCGCCGCAGGCGATCAGCGTATTGCCGTTCGGCAGCCGGGCGACGCTGTGCGGACCGCCGGGCGCCGGGATTTCCATGACGACTTTGCCGTCCGGGTCATATTCCTTGACCATCTGCGCGTCATAATGCGCCACGAGGTAGTTTCCGTTATCCAGGCGGCGGGCGTTGCGAATATAGGGATGGCCGCCATCCTTGCCTTCAGGCAGCAGCCGGACTTCCTTGACGATCTTGCCGCTGGGGTCCACTTCCAACAGCCGCCCGGCATTGCATTCGCCGATAAAGGTATTGCCATTGGCCAGGCGCTGGCAGGCGTAGATCTCACTCTTGGAGGTGTACTCGAAGACAACCTTCTTTTCGCGAGTGACTTCCTTCACCCCGTGGCCGGTGTTGAAAAGCAGATTTCCATTCGGCAACACCCACAAATCATTACAGCTCTGCGCCGGATAGTCCCATTCCACCTTGCCTTCGGCGGAGACGATGAAAACCTTCCCCTGGGTATAGTCCGTGCAGGCAAAGCGATGCCCTTTGCCTTCCTGGATCGCCGTTTGCGACGAGGCGCCTTGATCCTGCGCGCGCGGGGATTGGACAAGCAGAGCGGCTGCCATGAGCGCTCCCCATAAAACGATCTTCGATTTTGAACCTGCTGACATAGCGCATACTCCTTTCAAGTTTGTGTGATCTTTGTCCATACTCCTTATAATGCAGCGCTTTTCAACGGCAAAAAGCAGGCGAGGCGCCTGTCGGAGAATCGTCGCGTCTCCAAACTGAATAAGGACCCGATTTGAGGATTGACAGGTCAAACTAATCGGGACAAAGTTCCGTTTTAGTTCAACTAAAATGGAGTAGCTTCCTATGAGCATGTTTCGTCGTCTACTAAAAATCGAATTGCCCGCAGGACAGTCCGCCTTTTTATGGGGACCAAGAAAAACAGGCAAGACCACTTACTTGAAAACTGCTTTTCCTGATAGCCTTTTCATTGACCTGTTATTGACGGATCGAATGCTTGAATATGCAAAGCGTCCGAGTTTGCTGCGTGAGCAGCTGCTGGCAGCGGACGCCGAGACGCTTGCACGCGTCATTATTATTGATGAAGTTCAGAAGGCGCCCGGCTTGCTCGACGAGATTCACTGGCTGATTGAAAATCGGCGGCTTCGATTTATCCTATGTGGATCTAGCGCACGCAAGTTGAAGCGGGGCGCATCAAACCTGCTTGGGGGGCGGGCATGGCGCTATGAGATGCGCCCCCTGGCCACGCCGGAGATCGAAAAACCGGGCTTGCTCCGAATCCTCAATCGGGGGTTGGTTCCATCGCACTATTTACAGGATCAGTACCAGAAGTCTTTGCAGGCTTATGTGCAGGATTACCTAAAAGAAGAAGTGTTTGCCGAAGGTCTGACGAGGAATATTCCCGCTTTTTCACGTTTTTTTGACGCCATGGGATACTCGCATGGCGAGCTGACGAACTACACCAGAATTGCGCGCGATTGTGGCGTAGATGGCAAGACGGTTAAGGAGTATTATCAGATACTAGCCGATACCCTGCTGGGGATCATGATCGAGCCATATAAAACTCGGCAAGAACGTCAAGTCATTTCCAAAGCCGGAAAATTCTATCTATTCGATGTGGGGGTGGCGGGCGCAATCATCCAGCGGCAAATTACAGAGGAGAAGGGGGAGGCGTTCGGAAAAGCATTCGAGCATTTTATTCTCATGGAAATACTTGCGCACCGCTCATATAAAGACTTGCAGTACGAAATCCATTTCTGGCGGACCAAGTCAGGCTTGGAGGTTGATTTCATTCTTGGGAAAGGCGAGGTGGCAGTCGAAACCAAAGGCGCCAGCCATCTTGACAGCGCGGATATTCGCCCCATTAGAGCCTTCGTGGAGGAAAACCGTCCGCGAAAAGCCGTTGTCGTCTGTAACGAGCGCGTCCCCCGCGTTTATGATAAAATCGAAATTCTTCCGTGGCGCGAATTCCTGGCTCGATTGTGGAGCGGATCAATCATCAAATAAGCCTTCTCAATCTCGTGGCGCCTGTCGCAGAGATTTGGCGACGCGATCCTAGCCCGCATTTCCCACCAGCGTTTGTCAATTCGCGCAACAACTCTGGCGCCAGCAGCGTTCTACTACGCCCTGAAAGGGCCAGAAGAAAAAAGCCCAGGGCAACGCCCTGGGAACAGCCCAATAATTCATGCAAAGCCCTGAAGGGGCGAAAGAAAACAGTTCCGCATTACGTAAATGGCTCTTCCGCCCTTACAGGGCTTGATAGAGTTATCTCTGGCTTTTCCCAGGGCGTTGCCCTGGGCTGTTTTCTTTTGGCCCTTTCAGGGTTTCAGGGCACGATGCAGTGGCTTTGGTCAGAAATGCGGACTAGACTCCCTGATGCTCGGTACGATGGATGATTTCGTCCTGAAGGCCTTTGCTGAGATTGACGAAGTAGTCGCTGTAGCCTGCCACACGCACAATGAGATCGCGATGTTTTTCGGGTTCTTGCTGTGCGGCGCGCAACGTGGCCGCCGAAACGACATTGAACTGGATATGATGCCCGTCCATTTGGAAGTAACTGCGGATTAATTGCGCGACCTTCGTAACGCCGGTCTCGTCGGCCAGAAGCTGCGGGGAAAATTTTTGGTTGAGCAGCGTGCCGCCGGTCTTCAGGTGATCGAGCTTGGCCGCCGATTTCAGAACGGAAGTCGGGCCGTTGTGATCGGCGCCTTGAACGGGCGAAATCCCTTCCGAAAGCGGCTCGCCCGCCAGACGCCCATCGGGCATGGCGCCGGTGACGCTGCCGAAATAAACGTGGACCGTCGTAGGGAGCATGTTGACGCGATGAACGCCGCCGCGCGCATTGGGTCGCCCGTTGACCGCTTCATAATACATCTCGAAAACGCGGCGCATGATGTTGTCGGCGCGGTCGTCGTCATTGCCATACTTGGGCGTGTCGTCAAGAATGAGCCGCCGCAAATCGCTATGGTTTTTGAAGTTGCCCACGAGCGCTTCAAGCAGTTCTTTGAGCTCTACACGCCGCTGCGCATAGACGTTTTGCTGGATGGAGGCCAGGGCGTCAGTGATACTGCCGAGTCCGACGCCCTGGATGTAACTGGTGTTATAGCGCGCGCCGCCGGCGTGATAATCCCTGCCCTTGGCGATGCAGTCGTCAATGAGCAGCGAGAGGAATGGGACCGGAATATTCCGGGCGAACAAGCGGTCAATGACGTTGTTGCCGCGCACTTTGATGTCCACGAAATGCCGGACCTGCCGCGCATAACCATCGAATAATTCATCGAAGGTTTTGAACCCAAGCGGATCGCCGGTCTCCAAGCCGATGCGCCGTCCCGTGCGCGGATCGAGGCCATTATGAAGCGTGATCTCCAGAATCTTCGGCAGATTGAAGTAGCCGGTGAGGATATAGGCCTCTTTGCCGAAGGCGCCGGTCTCAACGCATCCGCTGGCGCCGCCGCAACGCGCGTCTTCGAGCGATTTGCCCTGCCGCAGCAACTCCTGCACGATGGCGTCCGTATTGAAGATCGAAGGCTGGCCGAAGCCGGTCTTGACGACGCGGACGACGCGCTTCAGGAAGCGGTCCGGATTTTTTTTGCTGATTTGCGCCATCGAACTCGGCTGCACCATGCGCATCTCTTCAACAACATCGAGGATCAGATAGGACAGATCATTGACGCCGTCCGATCCGTCCGGTTTCACGCCGCCGACGTTGATCAGCGCAAAGTCGGTATAGGTGCCGCTCTCGGCTGCGGTGACGCCGACCTTCGCCGGAGCGGGATGATTATGGAACTTGATCCAGAAGGCTTGCAGCAGTGTGCGCGCGCATTCCTCGCTCAGCGCGCTCGAAGCGATCTCCTTCTCATAGAAAGGCCAGAGATGCTGATCGAGGCGGCCGGGATTCATGGAGTCCCAGGGATTGATCTCCGTAATGACGCCGACGTGGATGAACCAGTAGCATTGGAGCGCTTCCCAGAACGTCTCGGGCGCGTGCGCAGGGACGCGGCGGCACGCGCGCGCCATCGTCTCCAATTCCCGCTTGCGCTGCGGATCCTTTTCGGCAGCGGCCAGTTCCTCGAGCTTGGCGGCGTGGCGCCCGGCAAAGAGGATCATCGCGTCGGCGCATATATCCATCGCCTCCAGCTCGTCTTTTTTGTCCAGCGCCTCCGGGTCATTGTAAAAATCAAGACTGGCGAGGCTTGCGGCGATCTCGCGCTTCAGGTCGAGCAGGCCTTTGCGGAAAATCTTATCGCCAAGGGCGGTATGGCCGGGGCCGCGCTGCTCCTGGAATTCCGTGAAAATTCCCGCGTCGTAAGCGGCGACCCATTCGGGCGTCATTTCGCGGAAGATGCGTTCGCGCTGCGAGCGCCCCTTCCAAAACGGAATGATCGTGTCGCGATAAATCCGCTTCGTTTCTTCACTGACCTTGTATGAAATTTTTTCGCGCGAATTGAGAATTTCCAGATTCTCGAGCGAATGGATGCAGACTTCGGGATAAGTGGGCGTGGCCGCCGGCGCAGGGCCGCGCTCGCCGACGATCAGCTCGCCGTCGCCGACATAGATGCTTTTGTTGGCAAGAATATATTTGAACGCGAGCGCGCGCTGCACGGGAATCGAGACCTGCCGCGCTTCCTGACTCTGATAAAACTCGGTCAGCAATAGGGCGCGCTCAGGAGAGATGGTGGGCACAGCCCGCAGCGATTGTTCTCTCAACTTCTGAATTCGTTCATGCAATGCCATATCCTATCCCCCAATCTGCGTTTGAAAGCCTCGCCGCTCCAGTATCGCTTGGATGGCTCGCAGCGCTTCGGACGAAGGCGGCTCGACGCCGGCCATTTTGTTTTTCTCGCCCAAACGTTCATATTTATAGGCGGCGGCTTTATGATAAGGCAAGAGATGGATTTCGCGAATGGCGCCAAGTGGCTTGAGGAAATCCGCCATTGCTGTAATATTATCCGCGCCGTCGGTATAGCCGGGAACCACTGGAAAGCGGATGATGATCCGCTTGTGGCAGGAAGAAGCCAGCCATTTCAGATTATCAAGGATCAGCTGGTTCGAGACACCCGTGTATTTTTCATGCGCCGCCGCGTCCATCAATTTCAGATCATAAAGAAAAAGATCTGTCTTTTCGGCAACGGCCTGCACGACTTCGCATGGCGCGTAACCAGTCGTGTCAACGGCGGTGCGAATTTCATGCCTCTGGCAAGCGGCGAGCAATTCGAGCAGAAACTCCGACTGCACGAGCGGATCGCCGCCG
>JAPLSP010000624.1 GCA_026398575.1 Candidatus Sumerlaeota bacterium
TACGCGCGACGGCTGATCGAATCCACGATGCCGCTTCGCAAGCGGTTGGCGCGCCACATCGGCGAAGACATTGTCTATCTCAGCGATGAAATCTATTTTCTGGCGGGCGAGCCGCTTCTGGATTATTCGCGCCGGAATTACTGGCGCCAGATCGAAAACGGCGTCGGCATGGTCCATGAGTTCTATAAAAATTTCCGTTTGGCGCGCTGGCCAGGCTTGATCCGCTCATCTAAGCTCAAGTCTGCGGGCGTGTTTGGAAGTCCTGAAAAATTTCCCAGACAGGCGCCTTTAAGGATTGCATTCGTAACGGGAGGCTTGGGGAAAATTGTCCTGGAGCGGCTGCTGGAATCGCTCAATCGAATTCCTGGCATTACGGCGCAGGCGCTGGTCGCGCGCAATACGCTCTTTGGCGATTCCGTGACCGTGAGTGGCTTGCTTGGCGGCACAGACATCCTGCGAACCATCCAAAGGCGCCTCAAGGAATTTGATCTGTTTCTATTGCCGCCCAACTGTTTGCGCTCGGAGGATCATCTCTTTCTGGATGATCTATCGCTGGAGCAATTGCGCGCGCAAACCGGCGCAGATGTCCGCATCGCATACCAGAATGCGCAGGAAATCTTGTGGGAAATAAAGAAGATGTAATGCTCGCAAATAATATGGCATGATTTCATCGCAAGTATTCACCTAAAAACAGAAGATTCTTGCGGATAGAAGCGGCGCCAGCATTTGGAGTGCGGTTGCTTGCTGCCGCTTTTGCTACGATTATCTTATAGTTACTCCTTTCATTGAGTTTAGTTCTGCGATGGCCTCGCGGGCTTGTGTGGTGTTTTTGTCTTCGGCGCTGCTATAGGCCAGCATCGCCAGGCCTTCTTCGCGGCAGAGCGCGTCATGCGCGGGGAAGATTTCGCGAATCAGGAACTGCGCGTACTTGACCAGGCGCCAGGGGCCGTGCGCGCGCGGCGCTTCGTTGGGCAGCGCCTCGACGGCCACAGAGCGCAGATCGAGGAGGCTGGAAATTATGGAATCCAAATCCAGCGACGGCGCGAAGAGGATGGTGTAGTACCAGCCGAACAGCTTTCCAGTCTCGCATCCATGCGCGTCGCTGACGCCGACGATCGGAGTGCGCCGGCCTTTGGCGCGCTCTTCCTGATAGCGCGCAACTTGCAGCAGATTGGACTCGATTTCGAAATGATCGTATCCGCCCACCAGCTCCAGCGCATCGAAGGGCTGCTTTTCCAGGAGCAAATTGGATAGCGGCTCGGGGCATACATATCGGCGGTCATGGATCCAATAAGGATGCGCGAAAATGCCGAAGCCGCCCGCCTTGCGGATTTGATCGAATGTCCAGAGGCAGGTGGCGTATTGATAGGGATTCACGCCCGCGGGCAAGTCGCCGAGCGTATCTTGGATCGCCTTGACTCCCGCCAGAAAGCGCGGATTGTCTTTGAACAGATCGTTGACGCTCGACCGCCCGCCGAAGTGGACGATATGCGTGGGGCAATCGGGCGGATGAACTTCCTCGCCGGCGAATATCTTCAGATCAATCGGCGCGTCCTTGTAAGCGTCGCGCGCATCGAGCGACGGCTGATATTTGTGATGATCCGTCAGCGCCATGAAGTCGAGCCCGATGCGCCGGCATGCGCCCGCGACGTACGCCGGCGGCTCCCTGCCGTCCGACTGGTCACTGTGTATATGGAAGTCGCCCTTGAAAGGACGCAACGCGAGCAGGTCCTTTTCCAGCGAATAGATATGCGCCTCAGCGATGACTTTGCGCTTCTCGCCTTCCGGGATTTCAACCAGCAATACATGCTCCTGTTCGCGGTCGAATCGCGAAGTGACAAGCATCGCGCCATTCTCTACCCTAAAAACAGGCGCGGCGCTGGCTGCCCATTGGCCTTTTTCTCCAAAGCCCTCGACTGGAATGTGCGTCACAATGTAAGGCGCCGCTGGGTCGAATGCCGGACCATCTTTGAGCGGCTGAAGCGTGATCGTGGCTTCCTGATCCGCGCGAACAATGGCAGGCAAAGCCTCGCAATTTTGCTTCAATGCTGACAATTTAGGACCTTCTTTCAGGGATGTATCCGAAGAGGCGAATCTCGCATCGCGGCAGAAAATATATCGCGTTGTTTGATACCCGTCAACCGGACGATTGGATTTCTGCGACAAAGCACTTGCTCCTCGTCATGATTGGCGTTATCCTCCACTCATGTTTGCCATGCGCCCCTATGCCATTGCTGCAATAGCCATGTTGGGTCTTTCCCCTCTTGCTTATGCATTAGAAGAGGCGGTCATTAAACCCATTGATAGCCAAACCATGGCGCAATTGCGGGCAATCTCATATAGATGGGGCCCGGATATATTGATGATTTCTCTCCCAGGCAATAGGGACATACCGAGAATGGATGCTTCATCAATTCCCGTTAAAGCAAAAAGTGACGCGCTGGCATGGATACGCAAAGTGGTTAATGAAAAATGGCTGCCACGCAACTGGGAATCGGATGTTTTTGGTTTAAAGAATGTAATGCTATGGGAGCAAAGTGAAACATCAGGCATGATCAGGTTGGAACAAGTTCGCGATGTTGTGATGCTCGATAAAAAAGTCAACGGATACGAAATAGCGATCATGGAAACGGGCATGTGCGTCGCGTTGCGCATCGGATTTCCCAGCGATCAGAATACGACTTCGAATACGGCTGCCTTTATAGAGAAATGTTTGCGCGAATTCGTCAATATCCCTAGTGATAAAAAGATCCAAGAAGATCTCTCGATCACTGCCCAATCGCCGATGATTACGGCAGAGTCCATCAGCGGCAGGGCTAAACTTAAAGAAAAACGCATTTGCCCCGATTACTGGTGGGAATACCCGTTTATCTGCGCCAACGAAAGATTTTTCTTCGTAGTGGTAGTGGAATTCACGCCTGAAGATGCTCAAAAGCAATATTGCCGCCCATGGAATCCTCATCGGTTTTAGCGCAGTTTCCTCAAAGACCTTCTCGTTGACTTAAAGAAATGGTCATGCTGCAAAATGCGCATGGGAAAGTCCCGCATTGACGCGCAGGCCGGCGCCTATTAGGATCAAGGGACAATTGCCAAGAGCTCTTGGGCAAAGCGGATCATCTACTCCTGTAAAGGTTTCCCCGATTATGCCAAACATCAGCCGACGCGATTTCGTCATAGGAAGCGCCCTGGCCGGCGCCTCTGCTTTATCATCCTCGCTGATTCCGCCGCTTGCCGGCGCGGCGCCAAAGCGCAAGAATGTGCTCTTCATCGCCGTGGATGACCTGAAGCCTGATCTTGGATGCTATGGCTTCAAAGAGGTCATCAGTCCGAATATAGACCGGCTGGCAAAGTCGGGAATGCTGTTCAATCGCTGCTATTGCCAGCAGGCGGTTTGCAGCCCGACACGCTCTTCGCTGTTGACCGGATGCCGTCCCGACACGACCAAGGTTTACGATCTCGTGACGCACTTCCGCACCCATATCCCGGACGTCGTCACGCTGCCGCAGCTCTTCAAGCAGAACGGCTATCACACGCAGGGGCTGAGCAAGATTTATCACAATGGCTATGACGACGCGCCGTCGTGGAGCGTTCCGCATGAAGAACGTCCGCCGTCGCCGCAGCCGCTGGCGCCCAATCTGCGCCAATATTATTCCAAGGAAGGCATGGATGCGATCCGCAAGATCGAGCAGCAGGCCGCCGAGAAGAATGAAAAAGTGGATTGGAAAAAGCTCCGGGGATTGCCGTGGGAGGCGCCGGAGGTGGATGACGCGCAGCTGCTGGACGGCGCGACGGCGTTGCGGGCGTGCGAACTGCTGGCTCAGTTCAAAAAAGAAAGCAAGACGTTCTTCCTGGCCGTCGGATTCATCAAGCCGCATCTGCCTTTCATCGCGCCGAAGAAATATTGGGACCTGTACGATCCGGCGAAAATCAAACTGCCGGAATACATAACGGCGCCCAAGGACGCGCCCGAGTTTGCGGGGACAAATTGGGGAGAGTTGCGCGCCTATTTCGGCATCCCGGGGAAAGGCCCTTTGAGCGAAGACCAAGCGCGCAAGATGATCCACGGCTATCGCGCCGCCACGTCCTTCATGGATGCGCAGGTGGGCAAGGTGTTGGACGCGCTGGACAAGCAGGGGTTGCGCGACGACACCATCGTCATCCTCTGGGGCGATCACGGCTGGCATCTGGGCGACCACGGCTGGTGGTGCAAGCACACCAACTACGAGCAGGCCGCCCGCGTTCCGCTGATGATCTCCGTGCCTGGCATGCGCAACGCCGGCGCCAAGAGCGACGCGCTGGTCGAGTTCGTGGACATCTATCCGACGCTGGCGGAACTGTGCGGACTGCCGCTGCCGTCACATTTGGAGGGAACCAGCTTCGCGCCGGTCCTGGACGATCCCAAGCGCCCCTGGAAGAAAGGCGCGATCAGCCAATATCCCCGCCAGGTTCCGGGGCAGGGGAGAAGCATGGGTTATTCGCTGCGGACCGACCGGTATCGCTATACGGAATGGAATGTGGCGGGCAAAAATTTTCGCGCCGCCGAGCTCTACGACTACGAAAAGGACCCCGAAGAGCGGGTGAATCTGGCAAATCATCCCGACCAAGCGGGGAGGGTCAAGGAATTGGCTGAGCT
>JAPLSP010000340.1 GCA_026398575.1 Candidatus Sumerlaeota bacterium
CGGAGACGGGATTATCTGCCATCTTCGGAATCGAACTGGAAAATGCGCCTGCGCCGCAACCGCCCGCGCCGCAAGCGCATCCTGCAGCGAAGGCAACAACGAAAACCGCGAAAGCAAAGACGAGGAAAAGCAAGGTAGCGCCATCGGCAGCAACGCAAATGGCATCCCCCGCCCAACCGGCGCCGCCGTCTCCTTCAGCGCTTTCGTCTGAGCCATCGCCATCGTCTTCGCCTGCGCCATCTCCGGCGCCTGCATCCGCGAAGCCATGCGTGCCGTTGGCCATGCGCTCATCCGGACAGGTCTTCGTATTTGACACCCAAAATCCAACCGGCGCCGCCATTGCGCAATTGCGTAAACGGGCCGGCCTCTCGATGACGGCGTTTGCCCAGGCCTTGGGCGTATCAGTTCCAAGTATCCAACGCTGGGAAGCCGTGCCCGGTCCGCTGCATTTGCACGCGCGCCCTCTCGCAGCCCTCGCCCGCTTGGAGAAAGATCTCTCAGGATTAATAGAGAATCAACAGGACTAAGCCTAACCCCAATACTGTTCATTTAAGGATTGACAAACAGGACGAGAGTATGCCAGCCTTTCTCATCTCAGGGAGAAAGGGGCCATACCGATGGCGCGAACAGTCGCGGAACTGCCCAAGGGGGCGCGCATCGCGGATCACATCACTTTGGGGGTAATTGCCAAGGCATTTCCACGCCAGGCCGTGCTGGACTGTCTGGAGGCGGTGGGCCGGGCGAGCAAGCGGCAGCGGGATATGCCGAATCACGTGGTGATTTATTATGTCATCGCCTTGGCGTTGTACATGGAGGTTTCATACCGTGAAGTTTTGCGCTGCCTGGTCGAGGGCATCCGCTTCCTGCTCGCTCCGGGCGCAAAGATCGCCATTACCGGCAAGTCGGGGATCTCGCAGGCCCGCACCCGGGTTGGCAGCGCGCCGCTTGAGCGGCTTCACGATGAATTAGTGGGGCCGGTCGCCGTGCGCGATGAAAAATCGGAAACGAAAGGAGCGTGGTATCGCGGCTGGTCTCGCTGGATGGCAGTGAGCTGGACGTGGCAGACACGGACGCCAACGAAAAAGAGTTTGGGCGTCCCGGAAGCAGCCGGGGCGACAGCGCTTTTCCTCAGATCCGCTTTGTGTCTTTTGTTGAAAACGGCACGCATGTTCTGTTCGGTTCGCGCATGGCGGGCTGCCGTGTGGGCGAGGTGACGCTGGCGCACCAGATTCTGGGGCGGCTTTCCCGCGGCATGCTGTGCTTGGCCGACCGCAATTTTTACGGCTATGTTCTGTGGAAAGAGGCGGTGCAAAGCGGAGCCGACTTGCTGTGGCGGGTCAAGAAGAACCTCAAACTGCCGTGCCTGCAGCGCTTGGAGGACGGCTCTTACCTGAGCCGGGTCTATGCCAGCGACAAGGATCGCCGCCACGACAAAGACGGCATCGTCGTTCGCGTCATTGAATACACTTTAGAGGGAGTCCCGGATGCGGAACCGCTTTACCGGCTGATTACCACGATCCTCGATCCGCAGGCCATGCCCGCGCCCAATCTGGCCGCGCTGTATCACGAGCGCTGGGAGATCGAAACGGCGCTCGACGAGTTGAAGTCGCATTTGCGCGGGAAAAAGATCGTGCTGCGCAGCAAAACGCCCGAACTGGTCCGCCAAGAATTTTACGGCCTGATGATGGCGCACTTTGCGATCCGGGGCCTCATGCACGAAGCAGCCTTGAAGGCCGACGAGGACCCAGACCGATTATCCTTTGTGCACTCGGTCCGGGTGGTTCGAAGAAAAATGGCGACGTTCGCCGCTTTTCCCCCCTCAGGACCTGCCAGTGTTGCATGAGGCCGTTCTCGAAGAAATCCTTGAAGAGCGCGTGGTCTCCAGCCGCGGCCAGCGCCGGGTGCGAGGAGTCAAGCGTAAGATGAGCAGTTGGCCGATTCGGAACAGGAAAACTCAATCTTTGCCTCAGGCCGTAACACCACGCACAATTCGAATTCTGCTAAAGTGAACAGTATTGAGCCTAACCCGCATTTCTCACCAAAGCCACTGCCTCGCGCCCTGAAAGGGCCAAAAGAAAACAGCCCAGGGCAACGCCCTGGGAACCGCCGTAGCTTATTCCATCAAGCCCTGTAAGGGCGGAAGAGCAATAGTGATAATGTGGGAATGCTTTCTTTCGCCCTTTCAGGGCTTTGTATGAATTATTGGGCTGTTCCCAGGGCGTTGCCCTGGGCTGTTATCTTCCGGCCCTTTCAGGGCATAGTTGAACGCTGCTGGCGCCAGAGTTACTGCTCGAATTGGCAAACGCTGGTGAGAAGTGCGGGCCAAGCGCTCTGGCTCAGAATTACGATCACGTGTTTTTTGCCTACTGCTGTTTTTTCGTTTTTTCCCCGGCGGGCGCCTCGGGCTTGTAGTCGGGGTTGGGGGTGGGCATGGTTGCGTTGACGGATTTGCGCCAATCCGCGAGCATCATGCGCAGCTCTTTCGCCTTATCCAGCATTTTTACTGCCAGATCGTTTTTCTCGCCGATGTCTTCCTTCAGGTTGTAGAGTTCGACGCGATTGTCCTCATAAAATTCGATCAGCTTATAGTCTCCGCAGCGGACGGCGCCGCCCGGGCTGCCGCCCTGATTGCCATAATGAGGGTAATGCCAGAAGAGCGCCTTGCGGTTGGGCACCTTTCCTTCCTTCAAGAGCGCGGCCAAGCTGACGCCGTCGCAATGCTGCTGCGGCTTGAGCGGCGCGCCGGCCATGTCCAGAAACGTCGGATAGAAATCCGTGCTGACCACCGGCTCGGAGCAGACCGTCCCCGGCTTGGCCACACCAGGCCATTTGACAATCATCGGCTCGCGGATGCCGCCCTCGTAGAGCCAGCCCTTGCCCGCGCGCAGCGGAACGTTGGATGTGGGCGAACCTTCCGACGTGGAAAGCCCGCCATTGTCGGACATGAAAATCACCATCGTATTATCGGCGGCGCCCATGTCATCGAGTTTTTTCATCACGCGCCCGACGCTCTCGTCCACGCTCTGGATCATGGCGGCATAAACCGGATCGTCCTGGACCTGCCGCGCCTGACGCTGGCCTTCTGGGATAAACTTCGGTCCGCTCGGCAGCGGCAGTTTGGCTGCTTTCGCGCGATACTTCTCAACCAACTCCTTCTTGGCCTGCTGCGGATTATGCACGGCATAGTGCGAGAAAAAAAGCAGGAAGGGCTTTTTGCCGTTCGCGTCGAGAAACTTCACCGCTTCATCGGTCAGACGGTCGGTCAGGTATTCGCCCTGGGGGCCATCGGGGAGTCTGGGATTTTTATAGGGGCTGAAATAGCTGCTGGGCGCGCCGGCTTGTGTGCCGCCGATATTGACCTCATAACCCTGCTTGTCAGGCCAATACGGCTCGCTTCCCAAATGCCATTTGCCGAGAAAGCAGGTAGCGTATCCCGCTTCCTTCATCGCTTCTGCGATGGTTGTCTCCTCCAGCGGCAACTGATGAAGGTATTCAGCGGGCAGGAGTTTACCTTTTCGCGCGCCGGGGATATAATCGGTCAGATGCAGCCGCGCCGGAAATTTGCCCGTCTGGATACTGGCCCGCGTCGGCGAGCACACCGGACAGGCCGCATAGCCATTGGTGAAGCGCACGCCCTGCGCGGCGAGTTTGTCTATGTTCGGCGTTTCATAAAACGTGCTGCCGTTGCAGGCGATATCGCGCCAGCCCAGGTCATCGGCGAGAATGAAGATGATGTTTGTTGGCTGCTTTCCGGCTGTTTCAGCGGCGCTCAGCCATTGCGGCGCCGCAACTGCCGCCGCCGCGCCCAAGCCCAGCCGCTTCAAAAAGTCGCGTCGCGATTGTCCGCCTTCCAGCTTCATGGCATTGCCCCCCTTGTTCCGAATCGCCTTGTCATTAGGCCCTTATCATGCTGCGAACGACAACGTGTTGTCGTTTGTTGTAATCCGTTTAATCCATTAATCCGTGGTAGCCTTTCTTACCACGGATTAATGGATTAAACGAATTTTGTGCTGCGAAGCGGCATATTTTTTTAGCGTTCATTAGCGGTTATCAGCGGTTACTTGTTTCGTGCGAAAATTCAAATCTCTTTGGATATTTTTTGACTCGGACTGCTAACCGACGCTCATGCTTACCGCAATTCAAATTCGCCGGACGTAAGTGAAATAGGCGCCGCAGAGCTCGGCGCCACTCGCATCATAGAACCACGTCTGCATCTGCGTTCGTACGCCGGCTTTCAAAGCGACTGAGAATGATACGGCTTTGTCTTGCGACCCGACCGGCTTGGATTCATCCATCATGTCCCCGATCTTGAGCCGCGCCTTGGCGATGGGCAGCGCCTTGCCCTCCGGCAACTCGCCGGCAACCGCTTTGAACACCGGTACGCCGGCGGCAATAGCGGCGTCGGCTTCCTTGGGCCAACGGCGCAGCGCGATCTCATATCGGCCTTCCTGCTCGACGAGGATGTTCCACGGTCCGTTCTTGGGGTCGCCCTTGCGGAGCTGGTTCATATTATCGCAATACACGTTGGCCCAATCGGCAGCGGACAACGTGACGGGATTTTCCTTGTCCGATCCAATGCTGACCGGGCTGAGATCGTCCAGCGTGGGTTCAATGCCCGCCCACCATTTATCGTAGTAGTCCTGCATCTTCTTCAGCACATCGGGGTTCTGCCCGGCCACGTCCTTCGTCTGCCCCGGATCGCTCTTGAGATCGTAGAGTTCCTTGTGCTTCACCAGCCGCCATTTGTTCCATAAGACAGCGCAATCTTCTCTGACGGGGCGCTGGCCGTATTGCACGACGCATAGGCGATCTG
The DNA here is from genome assembly GCA_026398575.1 of Candidatus Sumerlaeota bacterium. The sequence goes on from JAPLSP010000340.1 coordinate 4,814, forward strand.
GAAGGGCGTCCGCCGTTCCTTTCAGCAGCCCGGCCAGGCTGACGCCGTCGAATTTGGCGTTGGCAGGTTTTGGGAGGCCGCATAAGTCTATCAGCGTTGGCAGCAAATCCTGATTCTGCGTCAGCGCGTCAATATTGCAGGGCGGGCGCAGCGCGCCTCCCGGCCAGCGGACAAAACACGCCGCGCGATGGCCGCCATCATAGTATTGGGTTTTGCTGCCGCGCATTCCCGCGTTGAATGTTTTCACACCCGCTGTGCCGCCGTTGTCGTTCATGAAGATCAGGATTGTGTTATCCCGAAGTCCCGTTTCTTTGAGCATGGCTTCCAACTTGCCAATATTCTCGTCCAGATTGGCGATCATCCCAAAGAACGCGGCAGGACCCTTCCCTTCGTATAACTTCTTGTATTTCTCCGGAACCCAGAGCGGTCCATGAGGAGCGTTG
>JAPLSP010000370.1 GCA_026398575.1 Candidatus Sumerlaeota bacterium
GCTCTATCTGGCATGCGAGCAATATGACGGGCAATTCCTGGATGAGCACAGTTTGCCGGACGGACTGGCCTGGAGCAGCAAGGCCGCGCCTGCGAGCGCCACCGCAACCAACAGCGAGGCGAGGCGTGCTCCGAATCCGCGCGTCCTTCTCAACATCATTCCGCGATTACCCAATCCTGCGTTGACGGATCCACTCACTGATGATAGTTCTCGCTTCATGGCGTGACCGCTCCTTATTTATATTTTTTCGCTAAATGTTCTTATGTCGAGCTTTTTTGGATGTGGCTTCGGCCACTTTTGGATTTGGTTTGCAACGAAGGCTGATAATCTCATTATCATGTCTCATTGAATAAAAGTCAAGCGAAAAATCAGATTGATTGCTCGGGCTAGCAATCTGTTAGTTTCCTTCATCTTACGGGCTATAGCGTGGCTTAAAGATTTGATGGCGCGGACTCCTCTGAGTTTACCGCTTCTCCAACAACTTGCCTCCCGCCAATATCGTTCGCGTCACTGCGCCCCGGGCGTCCATCGCCACCAGCGCGCAGCGTCCGTCGCTTGTGTAGCCTCCGAAGCTGCAAGCGCCCGCGTCCTTATCCATGGCGCAGTAGAGATGTTTGCTGCCGTCGGTGAATGTGATCTCGGCAGCGGCCGCCTTCGCCGGCTGGCCCTGCGCGTCGCTCACCGGCAGCGTCTTCACGGACACCACCGGGCTGGTCTTGCCGGGCGCCGTCGGGTAGAGCAGATATGTCACCCGGTAAGGTCCCGCGCCGGTCCAGTGGTATAGCGCGGTCGGAACGGGCCGCCACGGCCCATTGGCCCAGCCCTGCACCGGCTCCTCCTTGACGCCCTTGACCACCTGCGCCGTCAGCCCCGCGAAGGCCGCCGGCGTGATCTGGATACCCGCTTCTTTGTCTCTGGCGCTAACAGCCAGGCCGTTGGTGGTAGCCTCATCGGCGCTGAAATGGAACATCGCTTCGTATTGATGCGGTTTGGCGTCGGCGGGAAGAAGCGTGTCGGTGATGATCCAGTAGTCAGGCTTGACGAATAGAATGCTTCGGATATGTCGCACGTCCGCGAGTTTCTTATCGCGCGCGCCGTAGCCAAACTCGTAACTGCCCTCGACGAAGTCCCACTGCGAATTCGTCAGCCAGAGGTTGTCCACCAACGGCTTGAAGGGGTACGGCAGCGCCCAGCTCTGCCGCTCGCCGGAGGACCGCTGCTCCAAGCCGTCCACCCGCACGGTATTGTGCGCCCGCGTTGACAGCACGTACCGCCGCCAGCGCGAGGCGTCATACATGTACACCCCGCCCTCGGTCAGCAGCGGCTTGCCGTAGCCGTAGGCCTGAAACCCAAGCTTGTCCTCGTGCTGGTGACCGACGCCCCAGGGGCCGGCCTCGAAATGCAGCAGCAGGTCCTGTGGCTGCCACCCCGTGCGCATGATGTAATGGCCGCTATAGGGAAAGGCGACGGAGTCATCGCTGGGTTTGACGCCTTTCTCGCCTTTGCTGGCCGCCCACTGGAAGTCCTGGCGACTCGGGAAGAATTCAGCGGCGTCCCGCAGCAGCGCCAGCGGGCTGGCTGACGATGCATCATTGAATCCGAAGACCTGCCAGTCGGGACGCATGGCATAGAGCTGGTAGTTGTACATCTTCTCCATCCGCTGCAGGTAGTCCTGGGGCAGTTCGCCCATGATGCCGTTGTGCTGGGCAAGCTTGAGCGTTTGCGCAAACTCCGAGAGCACCCAGTTGTTATACCCCAGTGCCAACTCGTTCTCCAGGCCGTCGGGATAGACTTCCTGGTCCAGTTGCTTGTAGAGCCGATCGAGGCCCGTTTTGCGCCACTCAAGCGCGCGCTTGAATTCGGGGAACATGATCCCGGCGAAGAAGACGCCGGTGGACTCGGCCGTCAGCCAGTTGGCTTTGCTCGGCCACTTCACCAGGTGCTCGGCCTGCTCGTACCAGGATTTCAGGATGGCGACGATGGCCCGGTCAGAGAAGCCGGGGCTGTCGAGACAGCGGAAGAAGGCATCCGGCCAGGTGTTGCTGATGCGGCAGGCGGTGTTGAGCGTTTCCCAGGCATGGTGATAGGGGCTGTTGCCGGAACGGAACAACAACACCGGATCGTCCTCGATCCACGCCACCATCTGGTCGGCGATCTCTTTGGCATATTTGTCCTGCCCGGTGTTCCAGTAAGCGTCCGCGATCATCTTGAAGTGGAAGTGGCGGTTGAGTTGCGCGTTCCACTCGACGGTGGCGCTCTCGCCCTTGGTCATAGCGTTGTAGGACCAGTCAATGCGCGGCGGAGCGTCCCAGGGCGTTTTGATCATCTCAAAATGGTGGGCCAGCCCCTTGTCGGCATTGCCGGTGTTGTACTTGGGCGCGGGGGTTTTCGGGCGTTCGCGATAGTCCGTGAACCAGGAGGGTTTCTCGCGATGGCGGATGCGCTCGGCCAGAGCATGAGCGGCGGTCGCATAGTCTTGTTTGGCCGCCGCAGCCTTCACCGCCGCCAATTCCGGCTGGTCGAGATCAAGCGCGGCATAAAAGTCTGCGTCACTCAAGCGCGGACCTTTGGCGGCATCGTCCACCTTGATCACTGCGAAGTCATCAATGATGACTACCGTTGAGGAATCGGGTTTGTAGGCTGGGTCCCAGTTGGAATTGAAGTGAATGCTGTCAATTTGCTGCCAGCCCAGCGGTTGGCGCGTCTTGCCAAACTCTTTGAAGGGCGCAACAAAACGCCGCCAGCCGGTGAAGTTGGCGGTGAGGGTCAGGGAGAAATAGTCGGAACCATCGGTCTGCTTGTTCTCCGAAGGGAGGATGAGGCTGAAGCGCGAGCCGGTGGCTTTGGGACAACAAAGCCAGAAGGACAGCGCGTTTCCCTGCGTCCAATCATGCGGAACCTTGGCGGCGCCAATGTCCGTACCCCGGGCAAATTCCCAGCGAATAGCGCCCTTGCCCTGTTTGATTTGTCCGGTCTCGGCAATAGCATTCTTGCCCCACTGACCGGCGTCATCGCAGTCGCTGATGACGAGGTCGGCCCATGCGGATGGGGTGATTGTCAGCACGGCGATTAGCAGGCAGATTCGCATCAAAGGCGCCTCCGGGTTTTTAGTGAGCTGACTGGGATCTTTGATTTGAGCGAACGAATGGGATGGACGAAGTTCCGGTGCGGTACGCCTTCAGCCGTACTACGATAAAGTCACCACAGAGACACCGAGGCACAGAGAAATTCACATAGAGCATTTTTCTTACATTCCTGGATGCGTGTCTCTGTGCCTCGGTGTCTCTGTGGTGACTTTATTATGATTGGCTAAAGAATTCTCCGGTACGATCAGCCTCCAGACGCATTCCCGCTATCGAAGCTTCCATACTCCCATCGCCGATTCCTCCGCCTCCATAGATCAACCGCGCGCATTTTACGCCGAGGCGCCAGACTGTCAAAGCACAAATTTTCACACCCCGATCCATGCGGTTTGGGGAGGTAGATAATTAATAATTCTGCAGGACTTTTTTTGGAGCTGACGAATGGAATCGAACCATCAACCTGCTGATTACAAATCAGCTGCTCTGCCAAGTTGAGCTACGTCAGCCCTTTTGAGGTGGCGGAAGGCAAGAGATTGGCCAATCAGGGGAAGGCTTGTCAAGGGCAAGAATTGAATCTTAGGAATCGAAAATTTCTGTGCCATTGGGAGAAGGGGCGGGGAAGGTGGCGGCGCAATGTTCGCAGGCGCCGCGGGTGACGACGCGCTTTTTTCCGCATGAGGGGCAGGGCACACGCGCGGGCCACTCTTCCAGCGCGATCAGCGTGAGAAGTCCGGGCAGGCCGAGCAACAAGCCTCCCACGGTCCATCCCCATCGGCGCCATCCGCTGAAGGCGTAGCGGCGGGCGATGATCGAAATGGCGATCGCAGAAATCAGCGCGGCTGAAATCATGGAAATAAGTAGGGAGGGATTCTCCAGCATGACATTATTAAGTCTGAGGAATGGCGCCATTGCCAGGGTGTGCAGGCCCGGCGGAAGGATAGTTGCCGTCACAAATTCTTTGCCCCAATCTACTTTGGGAGGCAGCCCTATCGGTGAGAATTCGGTGCGTTTCACGACGGTCCCATCGCGATTCAATTCAATAAGAAGATTCATCCAAGTCCTCCGCTGAGGATTAGCATAATTGGGCGAATACCATAGGAAAAATCTGCTCCTATCGGGCAAAACGGAGAAGCTCACAGTCGAATGGCCTGACGGATCATCAGCCGGAAGGGTCTGGCAGAGGATTTGTCCGTCATCTGTGAGGTAATAAATTTCACGATCCGTCACTGTCACAATGATCGCTGGCTGACGCCCACGCTCGTAGTTGTCCCTTGCCGCCCCCAAAACTTGCTGACCTTCCGGGGGCGCAAATATGCGATTGGCTTTGGGGGCAGCAAGATCAACGTCATAGATCGCATGGGATGTCAGAAGGATAGAATCCCAGCTTTCATAAGCGCTGCCGGCATCAAATGCTTGCGCGGATTTTGGATCGGCGACAAAGCCATCGAGCCCTAAAGCGCCCATACATCGCCTGCTTCGCAGATCATATTGGACAAAAATGCGCTTGAACGGAAGATAATACCAATTGGAAACCATGTAGCCTGGCATGAATGGAGGTTGAGCAATCCAATCCGATCTGCGCCAGCCGTATTCGAGCCATTGCCTAATTGGCGAGATTTTGCCAATGAACTTTACGCTGCTAATTTTCAAGAGTTTTTTCTGGATCTCGTGAAGGCTTTTCGTGGCGCCATTCTTCTCGCGTGTGATCGAATTTCCCTGCATATCCCGAATTTCTTGGATATCTCCCTGCTCGTAGAGGCATTGAACGGGCCGGCCATCACAGTCTAATGAATAGGACCAATAAGAACGCGGGGCCGCATTGGTCAATCCGATTAAGATGGCGGCGCCTGCCATGCCCAGAATCACAACTCCTGCCCACACGGTCGTTCCCAGCGCCACTTTCGCCACAAGATGCAGTGGCGAATATGTGCCGCCCGTGATAAAGACACCCCATGCGGCGATGGCCATCACAGAAGTGATAATTATGATCATTATTAATGCGATGTGAATCCAGCTATGGAATACGATGAAGGACGCGGCCAGTAGGAAGACCAAAGGCAGCAAACGTCCGCCGTACCAGCGCGCCTGGCGCATGGCGATCAACATGCCGCAGAAATAATACGCCATGCCGGTCATCCAGTCCGCCATGCCGGGCGCCAGCATCCGCCAATCCCAAGGCGCCGCGATGTGCCCCGGCGTGGCGGCCCATACCGCGCATGCGGCATAGGGCACGCCGGCAACGACGGTATAGAGTGAAAGCCCTGCGATTGCTTTCGCAAAGAAGATTTTTGTGCGCGAGACGGGGCGATGCGTCAGGAAAGCCCACTTATCGCGGCGATTCTCGGTAATAACCTGGAAGAGACCGATCACAAAAGCGACCAGGGGAAAACCGGTGACCGTGATTGTTTGAAATCTCAACGATAGCAGGGTGTTGGGCATCGCTCCACGATTAGCAGGATCCCACAAGGTATAAGCCATGATCGCCCCCAGCCCAAGCGTACCTACAAGCGCCTGCCAGCATGCGCGCCATTCTTTCCAGATCATGGTTTTCATGATTCCTCTCCTATTCCCTGAAGCAGAAATCCGCCTTCGCTGCGGGCGTCGAGGTAGCCGATGATCGCGTCTTCCAGGCTCAGGGGCAGTTCCTCGACGCTGTTGGGCTTCAGCGAGCGGATCAGGCTCTCGGCGTCGCCGTTCATGTTCGCGAGCGTCAGGCGCAGTTCATTGCCCTCGCGGCGGGCGCAGAGAAGGCCCTTGATTTCGGGCAGGGCGGGCGGCGGCGTATCGAAGCGCAGCAGCATCTGGCGCACGCGCGAGCGGAACGTCTCGACCGAGCAGCACGCGCGCAGGACGCTGCGGTCGAGGATTGCGATCCGGTCGGCGACGCGTTCGACGTCCGAGAGCGTATGTGTGGAGAAGAAGATCGTGCGTTCGCTGCTGCCGGTGACGAAGACCATGGCTTCGAGCAGCGCGCGCCTCGCCACCGGGTCCAGGCCCAGCGAGGGATCGTCGAGGACGAGCAACTCCGGTTCCGTCGCCAGCGTGACGGCCAGCGACAATCCGGCGCGTTCGCCGCGCGAAAGGTGTTTGACTTTTGTCCGTTCGTCAAGACGGAAGTGATCCACGATGGCGCGGAAGATTTTCTGATTCCATTTCGGGTAAAAGCTCGCCTGATAAGCGCCCGTCTCGCGCACGTTCATCCAGCCGTAGAGCGGATGGCCTTCGGGCATGTATCCGATGCGGGCGCGCGACTCCGGCGGCAATCGGCGGCAATCGTTCCCAAGCGTCTGGGCCGATCCGCGCGTCGGCTCGAGCAAACCCAGCAACATGCGGATCAGCGTCGTCTTGCCCGAGCCGTTGCGCCCAAGAAGCGCGAAGACGCCTCCGCGCGGGACGTGGAGATTGACGCCGTCCACGGCGCATTTGGCGCCGAAGTAGCGCGTCAGTTTGTCGGTTTCGATCACGAATTCGCTCATGGCCCAGTCCTCCCATTCGTAAATACGCTCACCTAACATTACCGCGCATACTCGTGTCGCAAGCAAAGACTCATGCAGATAGGAGCAGCGCCAGCTTTTGGAGTAAGGTGGCTTGCCGCCTTCTTTGTGGCGTTTAAATAGCCTTGGCGCTAAAAAGACGGCGGCGAGCCACCTTACTCCAAAAGCTGGCGCCGCTTCTGAGCGCATTGCTTTGCACTCTTGGGCAATAATCCGTGAATGAATTGATGGCGCGGATCATTTAATGTCCGCCTTTCTCGCCGGTTGGCAGATTCATCTGTGTTATTTTTTTATCCAGGGCTTCGCGAAGATCATCCGCGCTGAAGTTCAGCGACAGCGCCTGATGGATCAGCGCATCCAGCGCCGGTTCCAGCCTGCGCAAGCGTTCGGCTTTCGTATAGACTTGGCGGCGCGGTTTGCTGATGAAGACGCCTTTGCCCTGCTGGCCGTCCAGGAGCCCTTCGCGGGCCAGTTCGGCGTAGGCCCGGGCGACAGTGTTGGGGTTGACGACCAAGCGCTCGGCCATCGCGCGCACGCTGGGCAGCTGATCGCCTTCGCGCAGCGTTCCGCGCGCCACCGCCAGGCGCGTCTGGTCCACGATCTGTTGGAAGATTGGGACGCCGGCGCCGGTAAGGATCTGGATTTCAAAAGCCATTGTCGCCGTTAACTGTACTAAGATTGCTAGTACAGTAGATACGGAAGGGCGGGGCGTCAAGGCTGAAATTGACCGCTTCGCGATTTTTTTTCGGGAAGGCGAAGGCGCAAAAAGAAGGGGGCAAGGACTTCAA
>JAPLSP010000723.1 GCA_026398575.1 Candidatus Sumerlaeota bacterium
TGACGCACTCTTGGTTCAACAGATTCCGCAAGCTCATACCGAGATATGAGAAGACGGACTTGTCACACGTCGCTTTGGTTACTTTGGCCGCTGCCATGATTGTGTTGAATAAGGTCATTGTTATTTATAGATAAGCACTAAAGACTATTGATGACAGCATTCGCCTTTTTGATTTTTTCCATGATCTCAGGCCTGTCGGGCGCCACCTCTTTCACGCGCTCCCAGCAAGCGATGGCTTTCGATAAGAATTCCATCCCTTTCTGTGGCTTCCCCAGCGACAGCGCAAGGCGGCTCAGGCGCTCCAAAACGTCTCCCCTGTTCTCGAGCGCAATGGCGTCATCCATATCCCGCCGCAGGATATCCTCATGCAGCGCGAGGGCGGCCTCATACGCGAGGCGGGCGCCGTTATGATCCGCCCGCCTGGCCCGCAGATCGCCGACCTGCGCCAGCGCGTCTGCCTTGTCGCCGATGTGCTGGAATGAATCCGGCGCGCGGCGCAGGGCTTCGTCATAAAACGAAATAGCCTGGGCATAGCCGTTCAGCGCGGCCTCGCTGTCCGAAGGCTGGGAGGACTGGGAAGAATGGGAGGGATGGGAGGGATGGGAAGGCTGGGCGCGTAAACCGGCCAGGCCTGCCAGCGCATTTCCTTTGGCGCCGAAGGCGTTCGCGTTTTCCGGCTCATCGCGCAGGATTTCATCAAACGTGATCAACGCGTCTTCATAGGCGCGCTCGCTGCCTTCGCGATCGGAGCGCTCGGCTCGCAGATCGCCCAGGTTCAGCAGCGCAATTCCCTTGTCGCTCCGAACCTGAACGGTATCCGGTCTGATGCGGATGGCTTCGGCGAACGAAGCGACGGCGGCCTCATAAGCCTCCTCTGCGGCGTCCGGCTGGGAAGACTCCGCAAGCAAATCCGCAAGGCCTGTCAGCGCATTGCCCCGGCGCCCATGCATCGCGGCATTCCCGGGCATGAGTCGCAGGGCTTCGTCATAATACGCGACGGTCTCTTCATATCCTGCTTGCGCCGATTCCTTGTCCCCGAGCGCGCTCCACTGCTCGGTCGCGCATTGCAGCGCCCAGGCTTTCGCGCCGCATGTCTCCACATCTTCCGGATCGCGCAGCAAAATCTCTTCATAAAGCCCGATCAGCCCGTCATATATGGCAAGCGCCCGCTCGCGTTCGTTCAATGCCGCGAGCAGCTCCGCCTGCTTGCTCATCGCGGCGGACTTGTTTTTCATCAAGCCGGTATTTTCCGGATCATCATGCAGCAGGGCGTCATAGACCATCACCGTCCGCGCATAAGAATAGGTCGCTTCGCGATAGGCCTCGCGCGCCGCTTCATGTTGCGATTGGCGCGTCAGCAGATCACCCAGGCTATTCAGCGCTTCAGCCTTGTGCTTGTGCGTCTCCAAGTCGTGTGGGCCGCGTTTCAAGACTTCCTCATACGCGGCGATCGCTTCGCGATATGCCTTCGGCGCCTCCGACTCTTTTCCCGGAAGGGATTCGAACTGTCCGGCCAGATGCTGCAGGGCATAGCCGCGATGGTAGTGCGCTCTCGCGATCTGAGTCTCATCCTGCTTGGGAATCAGACGCAGCGCATCATTCGAGCCCCACACGCCTCCAAAAGCTGCGCGTCCGTCCGCAGGTTCGCCCGAACTCGCCGGCGCGACTCCTTTTGTCGAATGGGCGTGAAGGAGAAGCAGCCCTTCATTCAGCGAAGCAATCGCGGCTTGATATGCGCCCCGCGCTCCCTCATCATCCGCGCGCGCGGCCAGGAGGTCGCCCAAACTCGTCTGCGCGATTCCTTTTGCCAGATGAGCGTCGGTGAGGCGCAGGGCTTCATCGTAGGATGCGATGGCCTGCCGGTAGGCCTGCTCGGCCTCTACGGTTTTATTCAGCGACTGCAGCAGATAGCCCAGACTGGAACAGGCGTTTCCTTTGGCGACACGCGCCTGAGCGTCCTTGGGCTTGCAGCGGGCGGCTTCGTCGTATGCGGCGGCCGCTTCATTCATGATTCCCCGGGCCTCGAGAACGGCGCCGCGTTCTTTCATCAAGGCGCCCAGGATTTGCAGCGCGTCCCCGCTTTGGCGATAAACCTCCAGCTCATCCGGCCAGCGCCGCGCAGCCGCGCGCCAGGCGTCAACGGCGCCGCGCAGCAACAGATGCGCCTCATCATGAATGGTCGCGGAAAGATACAGGCCCAACAGATGCAAAAGAACGGCGACGGGCTTGGCGATCTCCGAGGCGCTTTCATAGGGATAACCGGCCTCCAGCGCGGGTTCGATTTGCCGCCATAAGGTCCGCTCTTCGACCAGCAGTTTGCTTTCTTCCGTCCCGTCTTCGTCATTTTCCTCGTCGCTCTCTTCGGAATCGGCGAGGCAATCGCGCGCCAGTTCCAGCGCGGCGCCGACGCGCGGCGGCAGATCGCACGCCGGGCGGTTCATTTCCTCGCGCGCCGCCGCCACAAGCAACAGCCAGTCGCGTTCTTCGTCCGCGCGCAAATCAACTACGGGAACAATCGCCGCCCAGGCCTCGAGCGGCGGCGTGGCGGCCTCTTCCCATTCGCCTTCGCACAAAACCGGCAACACGAGCGTCGCGCCGGAAACTCCAAACCGGGCCGAATCCGACGTCTGCCAGCGGGGCGTCAGCACAGGAATCGCGATGCGGCAGGCCTCAGTAGCGCCATTGTCTTCGGTCTGACGGGCGCCTTCGGAATCCGCAGACTCCTGCTCAAGCCGGACGCTCAATCCCGCGCGCGCCAAGCGTTCGCGAATGGCTTCAGCCAGCGCCCAATCATCTGGATGCGCGCTGATAAAAATATCATGCATATCGGCTCATATTTGTATATTGCGATCATCAAGAAACTCTACTGGCTCTTGGTCTCTTCCGTGTTCCCACATCAGCGAGAAGAACCATATCCCGCTTTCACCAATACAGAAGTCTGCAGGCGTGAAGGTCATCCTGGAATCTAGCGGCGGTTCGGGTCGTTCTGGGTTGTATTCCGCTTGCCACCCAAAAACTTCACCGCTCCATGGTCTGCCTTTGGCATGAAGCTCACAGGCAAATTCCCTGATCTCTTGCAGATCGGGAACGACAATCGGCACAACACATGTATCAGTGTCGTGAATCTGTACTTTAGCTTTGATGGTAACCACGTTTGTCTTGCTCCTTTTCCCATGCAGCCAAAATGCCGCTTTTGCATTCAGCAATGATTCTTTCAATTTCAGCAAGTTCGTGCCGCCGAAATCCTCCCGCTCGCGCCAGAGATACAGGATCAACCCAGAACTTGGCTTCTCTTCCTGCTTTTCCCACGTGCACGTGCGGAGGCTCAACGAGATCAGCCTCGTAGAACCAAAACCGGTATCCTCTCATTCGCAAGATAACAGGCATGATTTTCCCGTCGTTTCGAACATTCTCCGATTTGCCGCGACTCACAATGAAAAAATTATGTTATGAAGCGCTTCCTAACGTCAAGACAAAGAATCCTGTTAGCGATGTCCCTTCCAACAATATGCTTTGACGCGCGCGGTCCGTTTGGGCTAAAAACCCCGCCGCTTATGATCTCTGCGGCAAACATCACCGTTTTTTTGGGCGGACGCAAAATCCTCGATAACGCCACCTTTCGCGTTGGCGATTCCGAGCGCGCTGCCATTGTCGGGCCGAATGGCGCCGGCAAATCCACGCTCCTCAAGGCCGTCGCAGGTCTTGTCTCGCCCGAAGCGGGCGGCGAAATCGCGCTGCCGAAAGGCGCCACAATCGGCTATCTGCCCCAAGTGGCCCAGCTCAACAGCGCCCGCACCATCCGCGACGAAATGCGCTCGGTCTTCGCCGAGGCCCTGATGGCCTTCAGCGAAATGACGGAACTCGAACATCAAATGGGCGAGGTGGATCACGTCTCCGAGGAGTTCCAGCGCATCGCCAAGCGCTATGATTATCTGATGGAAACCATCCATCGCCTCGACGCATACGCGATGGATTCGCACATCGGCGTGATTTCGGCGGGTCTGGGTTTCAAAGCCTCGGACCTGGACCGCGCCTGCGGCGAATTCTCGGGCGGATGGCAGATGCGCGTCGAGCTGGCCAAAGTCCTGCTGGCGCGGCCCGGCATCCTGCTGCTCGACGAGCCAACGAACCACCTCGACCTGGAATCCATCCAGTGGCTCGAGGATTGGATCATGTCGCTGCAATCCTCCGTGTTGTTCGTTTCGCACGAGCGCTCGTTCATGGACCGCCTGGCCGACCGCATCTTCGAGATCAGCCGCAATCAGCTGACCATCTACAAGGGCAACTACACGGATTACCTCGATGAGCGCGACGAGCGCCGCGTCATCCAGCAGCGCGCCTTCGAGAATCAGCAGCGCGAAATCGAAAAAGCCGAGCTCTTCATCAGCCGCTTCCGCTATCAGGCCAACAAGGCCGCCAGCGTCCAGAGTCGCGTCAAGATGCTCGACAAAGTCGAACGCCTGCATGCGCCCGAAGCCGAACTGGGTACCATCCACTTCAAATTCCCGCAACCGCCGCGCTCGGGCAAGGAAGTCGTCACGCTTGAAAACGTCGCCCAGCGGTATGGGAATCTGACGGTTTTCGAGAACGTGAACCGCATCATCTATCGCGGCGAAAAAGTGGCGCTCGTCGGCGTCAACGGCGCGGGCAAATCCACGCTGATGAAGATCGTCGCGGGGTTGCTCGAACCGACCGAAGGACGTTGCTTCCTCGGGTCGAACGTCGCCATGCAGTATTTCGCCCAATACGAGCACGATGTGCTGCATCCATCCTGGACCGTCCAACAGGCGCTCTACGCCGTGGCGCCGATTGGCGAGGCGCAAAAAGCGCGCGACGTGGCCGGAGCGTTCCTCTTCACGGGCGAAGACGTCGAAAAGCCGGTGACTGTGCTCTCGGGCGGCGAACGCACGCGGTTGCGCTTGGCGATGATGCTCTTTTCTCCGTCCAACCTGCTGCTGCTCGACGAGCCGACCAACCATCTCGACATCGGATCGCGCCAGACGCTTGAAGACGCCCTGAAACGCTATGACGGCACGCTGGTCATGGTCTCGCACGACCGGACCTTCGTGGACAAGGTGGCCACGCGCATCATTGAAGTCCACAACGGAAAGGTCGAGGAGTTCTGGGGCGCCTATCGCGACTACCTGAAGAAGCATTTGCAGGAGATGGGCCTGGCCGTGCGCGAATTCCCCGAAGGGCATCATCTGCACATGCCGGGCGGCGCTTCGGGCGAAAGCGGCGAAAAAGGCGCCGGCGCGAAGGACAATGGCGCAGCGGGCGGCGGAGCGAGTAGCGGAGCAAGCGGCGGAACTTCCAAGAGCGCAGCCAAAAGCAATTTCAAACCTTCCGTCCCCACCGCCGATGAACAGAAGCTGCTCGACGCCGTATCCTCGATCCCGCGCAAAATGTCGCGCCAGGAGCGCCAGAGCCAGAAGCGCGAATCCGCCGAAACGCGCAAGGAAACGATGCAGATCATCAAGCCCCTGCGCGACCGCGTCCGGTCGCTCGAGAAGAACATCGAAGAAATCGAAGCAAGTCTGGCCGAAATCGCCCAAGTCATGAGCGACCCCGCAACCTACGCCAACCCCCAGCGCGTCGCAAGCCTGGGCAAAGAAAAGAAAACCCTCGAAGCCGCCCTCGCCGACATCATGAAGAAATGGGAAAAAGCCGCCCAAGAACTCCAGGAAGCGCAAAACACAAAATAGAACAGTCTAATAAGAATAGCCTTGATACAGCAAAAGCTTAGCTGGCATCTTAACTGAAAATTGCTTGACAACAAGCTTCATAATGGATGTAAGGCATGCCATCTAATCTTTATAAGAGCGCATTGGCGCAGCTGAGGCCAACCGAACGAAAGAGATTAGCTGATTTTTTCTCAAAATTAAAGCGGATTCGGAAGCACTCGAAACAGCCTCTTGACGGCCGCTGCATAGCAGATAATATCCAATCCGAATCGCATCTTGTCGGAACGGAATCGTGGGGTAATCATAAAGCATATTACAGGTTTCTCCGTGAGTGTATCCCGATAGAAGGAAGAAGAAAAGCTAGCCTCGGCGTGATAAGGCATTATGATCAGGTCTGCGCCAGGCATAAATCCAAAGGAATCGCCGTCCACCATCTGCCCAAACCTGAGCTTCTTCGCTATAGCTATTACAGGAAACTGATAGAGGATCTTCTGGAGATTATGGCGGGGAAAGACGCGCGCGTGAATTTCCAAGAAAAGAGAATCAGCTGTTCGGAGGCTTCGGAAATTCTGAGGCGATACTGGAATGTCCAAAAGCTTACTTCCGCGCAGAAACTTTCAAGAAGTTCGCCCGTGTGGGCCACAATGGAGCTTTCAGCCGGGGCCGACAGAGACGACGCTCAATTCATGGCCGAAGCCCTGGCGCTGCCGGTTCTTCTGGAACTAGCCAGTTCGAGCGCACAAGACGCAGTTCTTTACGAATTTCGCTATCCTTCGAAGGCCGTGCGCAATCACCGGTTTCCAACAGTCGCCGATGCCGGTTCCTATTATCTGTTTTCCCCCTCACCGGAAATCGAACCGAGCATTGACCGGCCCGAGACATGCACAGGATGGACGCTGCCGCTCAATGGAAGACCGAGCCAACCAGAGCTCTTGCATGACAATATGCCTTTGAGTATGCTCTCTAAAGCGCCGCGAATATTGGGAGAAGTTCAGAAATGTCAAAATCTGTAAAAGAGAGATTTCGAATCCGCTTGAATCCTGACGGCACGCTGAATCCCGATTGCATTCAGGAGGCCGGTCAGGTTTGGGTCAAGCACTGGCTGCAAGAGCGCCTGAGTGGATTCGATCCCTATTTTCCGATTGACCACAGATATGGGGGCGATCCGGAAGCGCTGGTCGCGGCATTCCTGCGCGACATGGGGTCGGGGCATGTTTCTTTCGAGCTAATCTCACGCGTAGTTTTGGATTTGCTCAAATCCGCGTTTTCAATTGAACGTAAGAAGAAAGCGGCGCCTTGGCTCGAAAACACCTTGCGCCTGTGCCAGCAAGTGGTGTTGCCGATGACGAAGGATTGGTTCGTCAATCAGCTAAAGAGCCTGAGTGAAAATCCGGCACAATATGAAAAATCGCATGGCGGCTATGAAATCTCGAAGGAAATTTTGTATGCGGCAATACGCCAAGCGCCGGGCATTGAAGGTTCTTCCACTAGAGTCTGCTGGGAAAGGCTTCTTGACGAAACAAAATATGCATCGCTTGCTTTGGCCGGGTTATTTTTGGATTTCCCTGGCAAGCTGACTTATTTAAAGCGCTGGTGGAAGGCGGGGGCGAAGACGCCCGAACAAGAACTGGATTATATGATTTATTCCGCGCTGCGCAGTGACCCTGACAAAGAAAAAATCCGGCGGGCGATTGCGGAGGCGAAGCGGCAATACCAATATCCGGAGGATTTGGTGGAGCAGATTAACAAGGCATTGCAGTCAAATGGCATTAATGCTGTTTCTGACGCTATTGCTGCATGGTGCAGACGCACATCCAAGAGCTTCGATGCTTTGCGCAAAGCCGGTCATCAAACGCAGTTCCATAATTTTGCTCAGGCATTCTAAGGCGCGCGCATGACCCAAGTAACGACATTCTATTCCTTCAAAGGCGGAGTGGGGCGCACGATGGCGCTGGTCAATGTGGCGCATGTGCTGGCGCGCGATGGGTGGCGTGTGTTAATGGTGGACTTCGATCTCGAAGCGCCGGGGATGACGCAATTCTTCGCTGATGCCGTTCAGGCTGCGGTCAAAAAAAAGAAACTCAAAAAAGACTCGCTTCAGTTATTGATGGATACCAGCCGCCGATACCAGGATACGAACGGCGATAAGAAAAAGATTCCCTTGCTTTCCCTGCAGGACTACATCGTTCCAATTCCGTTACCTAAGAAATGGCTCCAGGTCAAGGCGGCTTACTCGCCGTATCTACAAGGGCGCCTGGATCTGATGCCGGCAACGTTGGACCCGGAAGAAGCCGTCTCTCCCGAAGGTCCGTCGGAGGACTATCTGAAACGGATAGATGAGCTGAATCTGACTTGGATCTTTTCCGATGAAGGCCCCAGGCACCGGTTTGGAGATTACGTTCGCCAGCATTTCATCAACGCCCGCTTCGAGGCGCCGGGCGATATTCTCTTCACCTTGCGCGAGCGCGTCAAAGCAGCTTATGACATCGTCCTTGTGGATTCTCGTACCGGACTGAATGAAATATCCGGCCTCTGCATTGGCCCTATGAGCGACGGCCTTGTTATCTGCCTGGGACTGAATAAGCAGAATTTGGAAGGCACGCGCTATTTCATGCGCAAGGCGGGATTGTTTGATAAGGATAAGGCAAAGCCTTATGTGCTTGCAATTGGGCCTGTTCCGTCTTGGAGATCGAAGGAAGTTCAACCGCATATAAAGGACATTTCGGAAAAGCTGCAATCGAAGGAAATTGTTGAGATTCCATACCATCCGACGGCTGCTTTGGTTGAAACTATCTTTGTAACAGAGGAGCCTGATGATCCAATTACAAAAGCTTATGAAAATCTTGCCCCACTAATTAGGCAGAAATTGTGCTTGCGTGATAAATTGATATGGGAGGATGACTTTAAAGAAATAGAATCACTGAGAATATGGAACAAGCTTGGCGAAAATATCGCTGCAAGCTTGCCCAGTTACCGTCAGGAACCGTACATAAATATCAGTCCTAGCAAGGCATTTACCTTCTTCCCCACTGCACATGTGCTTACGACATGCAAAACAGATACTAATGGGTTTAATGATGAATATCTTGAACAGTTGCCTCTTACAGCTGCAGCTGCTGCTTATCGCCTAAACTCAGAGCAACCATTCCGATTAGCTTGGAAGATTGCTAATAAGCACAGGAATTCTGCTAATTATAATTCCTTGGCAATGCGGCTTGTCTTTTTTCAATGCAGATTGTTTGGCCGTCTTCCTGATAATATTCAAATAAGGAAACTATACGAATCCTTTGAGGAACAATATCAAAGAGAGAGATCTGAAAGTCCGGTGTATGCTTATCAAGTCAAATCTATGTTGAATTTCCTGTATTTTGCCGTCGTTATGTCAAATCAGAAAATTATGAGCTTCTTGCCTAAGAAGGCAAGGAATGAGAAGATACTAGCATTCGCTAATATGGCATCCAATAAAGAGTACGCCAGTTTTCTTGGATTTAGGGTTTATAAGGATGCATTATTTAGGCAACATTCTCGAGATTGGATTAATGCGCAATTGCTAGACCATTCTCTAGAATTAATTTATACTCTTTCATTCGCAAATCCGAAATTTAGAGCTTCCAGTAAATTATATCATTGTATTGCTGAAAGCACAGCACCTGTATTAGTTCGTAATTTTTCAGAAATTCCGATTTTCAATTCCGTTTCTACAGGGTTCAAGGCTATTCCTATCCCTCGCGTGCATCACATTAGAGCGTATTCCAACCTGTTTGGTTTTTGGCCTGAGGTTCATATTGCAGCGGCAGTGGCAATTGTCAAAGGCAAGAAAGCCGTCGAGGAAGTCATTAGCTGGCTGACACTGGCAAAAATTGTCTATGGTTATGCCTGGCGTGTTCTTGTGGATTGGCGGCATTTGAAGAACGTCAAGGATCATCCTCGATTTATCGAATTTCTAAAGGCGGAAGACGAGGAGATCAACAAAATCGAATCCATGATTGACAATGGAACTTATCCGCTTTAATATAAAGTCCCACTAACATGAAAAAATTTTTCAACGTCGCAGGGCCGTGCTTTCCGAATGAGCACTACATGCTCCCGGCGCAGGCTCGTTGTCCGGCATTGATGCCGCTGGTCGAGCAGAAAACTTATTTCTGCATCCATGCGCCTCGCCAAACCGGCAAGACGACGATGGTCAAGGATTTTGTCCGCGAACTCAACGCCGGAGGCCGGTATCACGGGATGTATTGCTCGCTCGAGACGGCACAGGGAATCGCGGACGAGGCCGCGGGCATAACATGCATCCTTGATATTCTGGATCGCTATTGCTCGAATCTCCCCGCTCTCAAAGGAAAAGTATCATATCAAGAATTCAAAGACACGCCTCCTCGCAATGCCGTTAGCCGGATGTTAGCGCAGCTTTGCGAGCGTTTGGATAAGCCTCTCGTACTCATGTTCGACGAAGCCGATTGCCTGGCCGGGCCGACGCTCATTTCATTCTTACGGCAGCTGCGCGAAGGCTACGTCAACCGCGACACGACGCCATTTGTGCATTCGCTGGCGCTGATCGGCCTTACCAACATCCGCGACTATAAAGGCCAAATTCGCAAAGACAGCGAGACGCTGCGCAGCGCCAGCCCGTTCAATATTGTCACCAGCGCGATGACCATACGTAATTTTACTTGTGAAGAAGTCGCCGCGCTTTATGCTCAGCACACCGAAGCGACGAGACAGGTTTTTCCCGAGCAAGTCGTGAATGAAGTTTTTCGGGTTACGTGCGGACAGCCTTATTTAGTCAACGCCATTGCGCGCGAAATCGTGGAGAATATTTTGGAGCGGGATGAAAAACGCCCCATTCTGCTGAAACACGTCGAACAAGCAACTCAGACGCTTATCCTTAACCGCGTCACACACATAGACAGCCTGATGGAACGCCTTCGCGAGGACCGCATCCGCCGCATCATCGAGCCGATGATCACCGGCGAGGAAAGAAAAACGGACCCCTTGGAAGATGATTTCCAGTATGTGTCGGACCTGGGGCTGATTAAACTCGAAGGCGGCGCGCTCAAGCCAGCAAATCCCATTTACGGCGAAGTTATCTTGCGCACGTTGAATTTCCGCATTCAGCATGCGTTCGACGAGGGGCAATATCCTTTCGCGATGCCGCGCTATGTGGAAGGCGGGCGCATTAATATGCGGATGTTGTTCGGCGAGTTCCAGCAGTTCTGGCGCATGAACAGTGAAATTTGGGATGACATTGTCCTCTATAAGGAAGCCGCGCCGCACCTCATCATGACCGGTTTTTTGCAGCGCGTGGTGAACGCGCAAGGCAGCATCTCGCGCGAATTTGCCGCCGGGCGTGGACGCATGGATTTATGCATCCATTTCAGCGGCGTGGCCTATCCCATCGAATTGAAGGTGATTCGCGCAGGCCAGAATCCGGGGCAAATCACTGATAAAGGCATCGAACAAATCCACGGCTACATGAACACCGTCGGAACGCGCGAGGGATGGCTCGTGCTCTTCGATCAACGCCCCGGCATCTCGTGGGATGACAGAATATTCTGGCGCGAACGCGAGCATTCCGGGGCGGTCATTCATTGTGTGGGATGTTAAGAATTCGGAATGCGGAAGGGAAAAGAGAAATGCCCAGTTGTTTGGTTCATAGACGCATGCAATTGACGGCGGCGGTAGTATTGCTGCTGTGCCAAATTTTGTGGATTCATGAAAAAGCAGACGCGCAACAGCCGACAACGAATGGAATCGCCCTGCGACTCGACGCTTCGGATATCAACGGCGACGGTAAATCGGACGCGGGCGAACCCGCTGACGGCGCTTCGGTCGAAAACTGGAAAAGCGCCTCCGGCGCGGACGGGGCGGGCGGCGGCGTTTCGCAATCGGCCAAGAATATGCAGCCTGTCTATCGCGCCAAGGCGATCAACGGTAAGCCGGCGCTCGAGTTCGACGGCGCCAGCAAATACATGGAACGCCAGGGGGCCAATCTTCAGGCTTGCGAGATTTTTGCCGTCGTGACGGTGGGCAAAGGCGCGCCGGGATTGACTGGCGTGCTTTCCAATGGACGCGATCAGCTGAACATTCGCCGCAACAGCGACGCAACATATCGCGGAAACGCCAACACGGACGGCAATGACTTCGTCCATGGCGGCGGCGAATTGCGCATCAATGGCGCAAAAACAGACGACTGCGCGCCCGATGTTCCCCATATCATTGACGCCATTTCTCCCGATGCGAATACTTATGATTCGCTGCAGCTATCCACGCTGAATCATAATCGCTACTGGAAAGGCCTGGTGGCCGAGATCATCATTTACAATCGCGCGCTCAGCGTGCAGGAGCGCGATGGCGTCATGAGCTACCTCAAGCAAAAATATGGCGTCTCCATTGTCGCCAACACCGCGAATGCGCCGACTTCGCCCTCGCCGCGCGCCAAGGCAGCCCCCAAGACCGGCGCCGCTCAAGCCGCCAAGCCCACGCCCGCGCCCACGCCCGCGCGCGACATGTCAAAGTTCTCCGCCTTCAGCGCCCCTCGAAAATCCGACGCGGAACTGAGCCATTAACAGAGTAAAAAAAGGATCTATCCCGCTTGGCGCCGAATGGTAGGCCGTTCCGCTCCGTCGGACGGCCTTGGCGCGCGATGGCCGTCCGACGGAGCGGAACGGCCTACCATTCGGC
>JAPLSP010000762.1 GCA_026398575.1 Candidatus Sumerlaeota bacterium
CGCCGCTCCCATCCGCATTGCTTTCGTTCCTTAGCCCCAAATGCGTTACTGATCTTGTGATTCAGAGCGCTTAGATCAGCTGCTGCTTGCGGCGCAGGGTCCATTCCACGAAGGTGATCACGATAAACAATCCGAAGCAAATTCCCGAATTAATGAGGGGGATTTCCTTGCGCTGTTCCACGCGCGCCTCCTGGCCGCGGATGCGGTCCAGGATTTCATCCGCCTTGACAAGGGTGTAGTAGCCGCCATTGGTTTGTTGCGCCAGGCCGCGCAGCATGTCTTCGTCGAGGCGGGTGACTTCCATTTCTTTGATCGGCGCCCCGACGCTGAACTTCAGGTCCACCTTGGTCTGTTTCTTTCCGGCCGTGGCCGACACCTGGGCGCGATAAAATCCCTCCCCCGGCGGACGGAGCGAGCCGCGCAGCAAAGGATTGCCGCCGGCCGAACTGATCGGCACGTCGGCCACTTTGCGGTCGCCGCTGAAGATCGAAACATTGATCGAGAGCTTGGCGTCTCCAACCGCGCGGTCGTTGGGGCGGACGTTGACCGAGACCATCTCGCCTGGCTCGTAGTAGGTCTGGTCGGTGTACGTTGAGACCAGCGGTCCGTTTTCTTCGCCTTTAATGTCCTGGCGCGACAGCCACAGCGTCATTTGGCCCCACAATCGCTGCGCCCCGCTTTGTCCCGCGAGACCCTTTGACGTTTTTGAGGCGGCGCTGCCGGCCCCGAAATCCCATTCATACAACCGGTCGGCCGCCAGCAGCATGGTCCGTCCGGCGCCGTATGTTTCCGCCACCAGCAGCGGTTCGCGCAGCCCCCCCGAAAGCTGCTGCTCGACCAGCGTCAAAGCGCCGGGTTTGGCCCGTCCGGTGGTATAGGCGTTGGAAACTTTGCGCCCATTGATCAAAGTCTCCAATCCAACCAGCACGTCATGCGACCGCCCCATCGCGGTGATGCTGAGCGTGGCGGGCGTGGCGGGCGGGCGCGACTTCAGGGTTTTGATCTCGACCGGAATCAGGTTTTCCATCGGCGTTCGCTTGTACTCGCCGGACTGCATCGTATGGAAGCCGGACATGAACAAGACGCCGCCGCCTTTTTCCGAGACGTATTTCTCAAGGCGCGCCAACGCGGCGTCGCCGAAAAAATCCTTGGGCACGTCGCCGATGATGATCGCGTCGAATTTGGCCAGTTCCTCCAGCGGGCCCGGCAGCCCGCCGTCCAGTTTGATCTTGGTGTTGCCCTGGATCGAGATGTTCGAGCCTCCCGTCAGGATCACGAACGTCGGTTCGAGTTGCGGGTCTTGTTCGAGGAAGCGCTTGAAGAACTTGTATTCCCAGCGCAGCGTGCCTTCGAGGTAGAGCAGGTTGATCTTGGAATCGGAAACAAAGACGCTGAATTCGAGCTGGTCATTGGCTTCCCGCGTGTCGCGCGCATTGTGCGGGATGCTGACCTGATAGGTCCGCTGGCCTTTGATCTGCGGCTTGAAGGTCAGCGGGACTTCCTGCGAGGGCGTATCGCTCAGGGCCACCTGCTGGCTGGCGATGGCTTTGCCTTCGTCGGTCAGCTGGAGGTTGACGACCTCGCCGGCGAAGCCGTCATGCTGCAGCGTAACGCGCACAATCGAATCCGCGCCGCGCACGGCTATTGGGTTGGCGCGCGCCGCCACCACTCTGCGGTCGGGAGGTTTGTCCTGCCCCTCCTGCTTGCCGACGCCGATGGCGTAGATGGGAAGCCCAAGGCTGCGCGCGACGTCCTGCGGATTGTCGCTGCCGTTGTCCTGGCCGTCGGTGATCATGACGACGCTGGTCAGGTTTTGGGGCTGCCGCTGGCGGGCGATCGCCTGCAGCGCGGCGGCCAGATGCGTTTCGGCGCCCTGGGGTTGGGCAAGGTCTTTCAACCGCTCCACCGTCGTTGGCGCGCAGGCGCGGTCGAACACATAGGTATAAGGATCGTTGTGCTCGGCGATTCGCTTGATGAAATCTTTTTGGGAATCGAGCAGGAAAGACTTGGAGGCGTCAAACCGCGAAGCGCCGCCGACCGAGTCCTTGATGCTCATGCTGTGGGACGTATCGAGCAGGATCGCGACGCCGCCTTTTTTGGTCCAGTAGGCGCGATAACTCAGCACGGGATTGGCGATGAAGCCGAGCAGCAGCAGCAACGACAGCCATCGCAACGCGAAGAGGACTCCGCGCCAATGCTTCGCCACTTCTTGCATCGCACGGCGAGTCCAGAGGATGCAGATCACCGACAAAACGACCGTCGCAAGCAAAACGGCCCAGAGAGACCAGTTGTTTGAAAAATGAATGCTAAGGCCGACGATCATGGCAGTTCCGAGTTCCGCGTTCCGAGTTCTATGTTCAGGATTTTGGGTTTCTGGTTAAAATGGACGCGGTGGACGCGGTGGACATCGTGGACTTCGTATATATCTCTTCGTTTTTCTGCGTCTCCGCGTCTTCCCTCTCCGCGTCTCCGCGTCTTCCCTCTTCGCGTCTCCGCGTCTCCCCTCTCCCCTCTGCCCTTCTCCTGTCTTCTGTCTCCTGTCTTCTGTCTCCTATTCACATTGCCTCTTTGGCGATGCCTACGAAAGGCAGATCGCGATATTGCTCGTTATAATCCAAACCATAGCCGACAATGAAATAATTTGGAATTTCCGCGCCGATGTATTTTACGTCCACCGGCAGCGCGTGCGCTTGCGGCTTTGAAAACAGAACGCACGCTTCCACGCTGGCGGGCTTGAAGCCACGCAAATATTCGAGCACGCGCGCCAGCGTCCGCCCCGTATCATAAATATCTTCCACCACCAACACATCCTTGCCGGCCAGCGGAATATCCGGTTCGCGCGTGATCGTCACAACACCGGACGACTGGGCGTCGCGATAGCTTTTCGCGAAGATCACATCTATCTCATGCGGCGTCCGCACGCGGCGCGACAGGTCCGAGAGGAAATGAAAACAACTCTTGAGAACTCCTATCAAGACCAAAGGCGCCGCGCGCGAGGCGTAATCGCGCTCAATGCGCCGCGCCAGATCGCCCACCAGCGCCGCCAATTGCTCCTCATCGAAGAGGATGCGGGCGACTCGCCGCTCGGGGCAAGGCCAATTGCTTTCCGCGTTTACCATCGCATTTTATCAAAGAAACTTTTGTTGACCAGGGCGCCGGATTCGTCAAACCGAAACCGCACTCCTTTGCTGAAATATTCCAGCTCCTTGGCCGGATGATCGCGATTTTCGTTGCGCTCGATGACGTTGCTCGGATCGCCTTGTTCGCAAACCGTGCGGATCAGGTCGGTCAGGCGCTGGATGTTGATATCGGCGCCTTTGAAGCGGACTTCAATGCCGCCGTTGCGATCCATATAAATCCATGTTCGCTCCAGGGCGTTGAGAAAAATGTCTTTGAGGTGATACCGTTCCTTGATCCGGTGCGCCAGGTCGCCATCCGGGGTCCAGAGCAGCCGCATATAATCGGGCGGGCCAAACTGGTCGTAGATTTTCTTTTGGGCGGGCGTCAGCAGCGGGATGTTTTTCGAATTCAGATTCGGCTTGACGATGTTGACGGAATACTGCTCGGTCATGATATAGAATGGGTCGGACGAAAAGCATCCGGTCTGCGCCAGAGCCAGGATCAGCGCCGCTGCGGCGCCCATGAGCTTCAGCAGCCCGCGTCGAGGCGCAGGCGCGGTCTTGGTCTCTATTTTCAGGTTGTTCCGCATTTCGAATTCCTTTGCCAGTTTCATTGCGTCAGTCGCTTTGGAACAATAAGGGTTGAATTGCGCGCGCGCAAGCCATTAAAATTTCAACGTTCTCAAAACTTTTTCGCCTGAGGAGCGTCTAACGGTAAATATGAATATGCTTGCAGCGATGGATATGCGTTCGCGACCGCGAAGGACCGTCCTATGGGTCTTGGCGTTCGCGTGTTTTTATTGCGCGTTGGCTTTCGGCCAGAGCGCGCCGCTCACGGTCACTCCCGGCGCCAGCCTGGTCCTGGTTCATGGGGGCAACCGGTTTGGCGAGATATTTCCCTGTTCCTGCAATAAACAGAACCAGGGAGGCATTGATCGGGAAGCTTGGCAGATCGAGCAACTGCGCAAGTCGGCGTCCCAAACAATTCTAGTGGAATCCGGCGGGCTGATGGCGCCCTACAGCCAACGGCCCATCGAACGGCTCAAGCTCAGGTATCTGTACCAGATGCTGACGCTGATGGGCTATGACGCCATCAATGTCGGCCATGCCGAAGCCCGGATCGGCGTCGAATACCTTAAAAAATGGGAAGAGAGCTATCGCGCGCCGCTGGTCTCGGCCAATATCTTCGGATTGGACGGCAAGCCGCTGTTCAAGACTTATCGCATCCTCGAGCGCAAGGACTCGGCCGGCAAACTGTATCGTATCGGAATCACCGGCGCCACGGCGATGATGCATATCCAACGCCCGGTGCAGGCCGGCCTCGTCACAACCGCGTCCATCACCCGCGAGGCCGCCGCGGCGCGCGTTTCCAATCCCAGCACGCTGACGCTGATTTCCCGCGACCCAGTCCCGTCGTCGGGAAACAAGAGCCTCGAAGGCCTGCCCGTGATCCCCGCGCGTATTGGAAACTACCGCGATGATCTGGCCAAAGCTCTTCAAGAAATGAAGTCTCAATGCGATCTGACCGTGGTGCTGTTCGACGGCGGGCCTTATGAAGCCGAAGCCCTGGCGCTTATTCTGCAGCCTGATTTCCTCGTGACCAACGACTTTCAGTATCCCCTGGTTCCTCCCGCCAAGATCGGGAAAACGTTGTTCAATTTTTGCGGCCAGCGCGGTCAGATGCTGGGCCGCATGGACCTGGCTTGCACGAAAGGCGAACCCGTCCGGTTGATACAGGCTTATGCCTGGATGGTTCAGAAGACCCAGCCGCAGACAAAGGCGATCACGGACCTGACGAATGCCTTTACCAAGGAAAGCACGGACTTGCCTCCAATAATAACAACCAACAGCGTCAGACCGCCTGCGCGCATCAACTACACCGGCTATGAGCAATGCCAGAAATGCCATACGCAAGAGCATGAGCAATGGGCGCAGACGGCGCATGCCCATGCCTTCGATCAATTCAAGGCTCAAGGCGGCGATCTGACCAATCTGGCCAAGCTGCGGCGGCTGACGACTGGATACGGGGATTTGGGCGGCTTTACCAGCCTGACGGAAACGGCGCACCTGACAAACGTGCAATGTGAAGTCTGCCACGGGCCTGGATACCCCCACCAGGTCCAGCAGCGCTTGATGGATTTTGCCAAACGCTTTCCGGATAGGGGGATTGTCACGAACAAAACCCCGCTGCGCGTTCTTTTCGACGCCCGATTCTGCATGAGCTGCCACGACGCCGCGAGCAGCCCCAGTTTCAATTATGACGAGGCCATCAAAAAGGTCCGGCATCTGACGCCGGACCAAAAAGAAGCGAAAAAAAATGCGGCCGCAGCCGCCGCGCCAACGCCGGCGCCAGCGCCGATGTCTGCGACAGGCGCCGCGCCTCAACCGGGCTTTGGACCCGGACCCCGGCCAGCCTTTGGACCCGGACCTCAACCGGGCTTTGGGACGGCGCCCCAGCCGCGCCCGGTGTTCGCGCCGGCGGCGCCCGCGCAATCGTCCGTAGCGCCAGGCGCTGCGCCCATCCGGACGCCGCCCCCCATCGCCGCGCGTATTTATCCATCGGCAGGCCGTACCGACCCCAATACCACAGAGACGAAATCCTTGCCGCCGCCGCCGGCGCCCGCGCCCAAATAAAAGCTGTTCGAGCATCAGCGCGGCGTCCAGCGCCCAACTAAGTGTTCTGATTCAGAATTACGGGCACGTATTTTTACCCAAGGGGAAAGCAATGCGCTCAGAAGCGGCGCCAGCATTTGGAGTGCGGTTGCTTGCTGCCGCTTTTGCTTCCATGATCTACAAGATTGGCGTAGCTAAAGCGGCAGCA
>JAPLSP010000114.1 GCA_026398575.1 Candidatus Sumerlaeota bacterium
TCAGCTGCAGCAGGTAGTGCTCGGTGATTTGTTCCGTCATGAGACGGACATTACATAAAGGCCTCACGTCACAATAGTTAAATTTTCGGGTTTATGAAAATTATTTTCATCACCTACTTCAGGCGGCTAAAGGCATACAAAAAAGCAGTTAATGGCCCATCCATAGCAGAACGTATTGGTCTCAATGCGATCCGAAAAGAGTGCTCGCATTTCAATCGCTGGATTGAATGTCTTGAGAAATTTGCGGCTTCCGATGCATCCTGAGCACTGTGTAAAAGCTAAACCCCAAACGACGTCATCCTAAAAAAGAAGAGCAGCCTTCGCAGGTGGTGTTTGCGCATGGATTCGACCATGCGGCAGCTATCAATTCTTGCTCTGGACTTGCCTGCCTTCCGTCGCTCATAATCCGGCCTGCTATTATTTGGGAGGGCGCGTGCTATGAGCGTTGAAGAGCAGGCACAACAATTTTCCGAAGCATTCAAGCGCGTCAAGGAGGAGGTCGCGAAGGCGATTGTTGGGCAGGATAATGTGATCACGGAGACGCTGATCACCATCCTGGGCGGCGGACATGCGCTGCTCGAAGGCGTTCCCGGCCTCGGCAAGACCTACCTCGTGCGCACGCTCAGCGAGGTCCTGGAGATTAAGTTTTCCCGTATTCAATTCACGCCTGACCTGATGCCCGCCGACATCACGGGCATTGACCTCATACGCGAAGACCCGACCGGCGGCAAGCGCTTCGAGTTCCAGCCGGGACCGATCTTCGCCAACATTGTCCTTGCGGACGAAATCAACCGCGCCACTCCGAAGACGCAATCGGCGATGCTTGAAGCGATGCAGGAGCATAGCGTCACGACGAGCGGCGTCATGCGGCGGCTGATTGAGCCGTTCTTTGTTCTCGCGACGCAAAACCCGCTCGAAATGGAAGGCACCTATCCGCTGCCCGAGGCGCAACTCGACCGCTTTTTCTTCAAGGTCATGGTTCCATTTCCCGGCTTGGAGGAACTGACGAACATCATCACGCGCACGACGGGGCGCGAGCTGGCCAAGGTATCGAAGGTTATCGGCCCCAAGAACCTGATGGAGATGCAGGCGTTTGTGCGCGAGGTGCCGGTGGCGGCGCCGGTTCTCAAATTTGCGATGCAGGTTGTTCTGGCGACGCATCCCGAGCTCGCCTCTTCACCCGCGCGCGTGCGCAAATTGGTCAACGTCGGCTCGAGTCCGCGCGGCGGTCAGACGCTGATCATGGCCGGCCGCATCCGCGCTCTGCTGGATGGCCGCTACAACGTCGGATTCAACGATGTCGCCGTTTCAGCCCGTCCTGCCCTGCGCCACCGCATCATCCTGAACTTCGAAGGCGAAGCCGAAGGCATTACGACTGATGACCTGATCGAAGAAATCCTTACGCTTGTGCCAAGAGGCGAATAAGATCCGAAAAAGACAATGTCCAATTTCCAACAGGGAATGTCCAATATACAGGTGGGAGCTAATTGCGGAAACATATTGCACAGGGGATACCGCATTGAGGGGGTATGAGGCTATGCGAAACGATTATCGGATATTTGCCGTTGCTGCGATGGCATGCGCAATCGGTTACCTCATCGCCGCGAATATAAATACGCCGGCGCAGGAGCCGGCTTCACTTTCCTCAGGCAAAGAAGCGGCGCCGGAGATCATGGACGACCAGGCGATGCTGAATTCCTTTGCCCGAGAGGCGATCAAACTCAAAGACCAGGGCAAGACCGTAAAGATAACGCAGCTGGCCCGGCAGTTGGAAACGTGCAAAACCTCGCACGAGGTTGCCATTCGCGTTTCATCCTCAGGCAGGACATTGACGGGCGAAGAAATTTTCGATCAATGCAAGAAAGGCGTGGTGGTGGTGGGCCGGCTCTATAAATGTCCGACTTGCAAAAAATTCGAAATCAATGCCGCCTCGGGCATCGTCCTTTCGGAGTCCGGCGTCATCGCCACCAACCGCCACGTCATCAGCGCCGCCAATCTTCCCGATCCCGAAACCGTGCTCATCCGGACTTGGGAAGGGAATGTCTTTCCGATTAAAGAAGTGCTGGCGTCCGATCAGAAAACGGATTTGGCGTTGCTTCAGGCGGATGGCTCCGGGTTTTCGCCGCTGCCGTTGGCGAAGGAGCTGCCGTCTCCGGGCGCAGCGGTTTACGTCATCAGCCATCCTGAGAAACATTTTTACGAGATGACGGCGGGCATTGTTTCGCGCCACTTCATGAAAACAACCGCGGGCAACATCAAGACGCCGCGCATGGCGATCACGGCGGATTTCGGCGGCGGCTCGAGCGGCGCGCCGATTCTCGACGCGAGCGGACGCGTTGTGGGCATGGTGGAAGCGACTCATGCCGTCATCACGAAGCCCGTCGCGCCGGCCAAGACAGAAACTCCCGGCAAGGGAACGAAGGAAGAAAAGACGACGCCGGAAGCGGGCGGAGAGAAGAAAGTAAAAGAGGCGCCGCATCCGCAAGACCCCTATGCGCAAATGATCATCAAAGAGTGCATCCCAGTCTCCGCCATTCTTGAGCTGACTGGCTACAGGGCGGGAAACTAGCGTGAAACTTGGGAGAGGTAGTTTTAAAATAGGTGGGCTGGGAAAAATCTATTGAAATCCTGAAAGGATTTCACTCCAAAGCACAGGATAAGCGAAGCGCCATCCTGTGACACGATAATGCGAGAAAATTCGAACCCTGAAAGGGTTCCACATTCAGATCGTCGGAGTTGATCTATCGCAGGCTTTTGCGGAACCTTTTCAGAGTTCATCGCAATTTGTTGCGGCTTCTGATCTCATCATTATTGAGAGGCGCTAAAATGAATTTGTTTGCGAAGTTTCCATGCCTGTTTGCTTTCATCTTCTTTTGCGCGGGCGCCGTCTTAGGCGCGCCCACGCAGCTGCCGGCGCCGCGCGTGCCGGATGGCGCGGGGGTCAATATTCATTTCGTTGTCCCGAACGAAAAGGAACTCGATTTGCTCGCGCAGGGTGGCTTCAAATTCATCCGTATGGATTTCGCCTGGGGCGGCATCGAACGCAAAAAAGGCGAATATGATTTCTCCGGCTTCGACAAGCTGGTTGCCGCGCTCGAAAAGCGGGGAATCCGCGCGTTGTTCATCCTGGACTATAGCAACAAACTTTATGAGAAGGAATCGAGCGTGGCCACCGAGGAAGGGCGGCAGGCTTTCGCGCGCTATGCCGCCGCGGGGGCGCGCCAATATAAAGGCAAAGGCATCCTGTGGGAAATCTGGAACGAGCCGAATATCCCGAATTTCTGGAAGCCGAAGCCCGACGCTGAACAATATGCGAAAATGGCCGTCGCCGCGGCGCGCGCCGTCCGTGAGGCCGATCCTGAAACGTATATCCTGGCGCCCGCCTCTTCGACCATTGATTTGAAATTCATGGAAGCTTGCTTCAAGGGCGGGTTGCTGGATACGATAGACGCCGTCAGCGTTCATCCCTATCGCGGCGGCGCCCCCGAAACTGTGGCAGCGGAATATGTCAAATTGCGCGCGCTGATCGCCCGCTATGCTCCCGCGCAAAAACAAACCATGCCCATCGTCTCGGGCGAGTGGGGATACTCGTGCACAAACATCTCGCGCGATCTTCAGGGAAAATATCTGCCGCGCCAGTATCTCGCCAATCTGGCCTGCGGCGTGCCGATTTCAATCTGGTACGACTGGCGCGACGACGGAACCAACCCCAAGGACGCCGAGCACAACTTCGGCACGGTCGAGCGCGGTATGAATCCCAAGCCCGCTTATCTGGCTTCTCAAACGCATACGAGCGTGCTGAAGGGATATGAATTTTGGACGCGGATCTATACTGGTGACGAAAAAGACTGGACGCTGGTTTTTCGCAAAGGCGACCAGTGGGCGCTGGCGGCATGGATCGCCGACGCCGGAACAACGCGCACAATCAGTCTGCCCCTCGGGCGCTGCGAGGGCAGCCGCTATACGCACACCAGTGGCGATGCGCGATCCTTCTCCAATGGCGATGGTGGGGCGGCGCTTTCCGTCGCCGATGCGCCGCAATATTTTCCGATGAAAAGCATCGGCGCCGCGGCCGTCTCGGAAATAAGCTGGCGGCTTTCGCCCGCGCTGCTGGCGCTGCGGGCGGGCGGCGAGGCGCAGCTTGCATTGGAATTGGAAAATCCAGGCGCTCCCTGCGATGGCGAACTGATTATGAGTGGGCCGGACGGCTGGGAGGCGCGCGAAAAATTCACGGCGCCGAAAGGGCGCTCCACTCAGTCCATTCCCGTCAAATGGACGTTGCGCGCGCCTGAGACGTTCAACCTTACGGCGCGCCTGATGCTCGGTAGCAAGCGCTTGGAGACCCAGCGTCTCATCAAAGCGGCGCTCGTTAATCCGTTGTCGGCGCGGCTGATTCCTATTCCCTCCAAAGGCATCGCGCTGGAGTTGCAGACGCCGGATACGAAGGAGAACATCAAAGCGAGCGTGGAATTCGAAGGCGGCGGTCAGCCGGTCAGCGTTCAGATTCAAGCGGGCAAGCCATTGCTGGCGCCTCTATCCATCGCGCCTTTGGAGGACGGCTCGTTGTTCAAGGTTCCGCCCATGCGCCTCAAAGATGAGCGCGGAAACCTGATGGCGCAATGGCCGGCGAGGACATTGCGCGTCGCCTTCGATTTCTCAAAGATCGGGATTCAAGGATGGCGCGCGCAACTGGACGGCGATAAAAATGTCCCCTGCACCGCGAGTTTGTCGCTGGCGGATGCGCCGCGATCCAGCGATCCTCTGGCGGCGTTTTCGAAAGCGATGAAGCTGGATTATCAGTTTGCATCCGGATGGCGCTTCATCTGCCTAAACCCACCGGATTCGCTCAGAGCGATACAGGGAACGCCGAAAGCGGTTGGGATCTGGGTTTATGAAGACGGCTCGGGCAATATGCTCAACTGCCGGATAGATGATCCCACACATCAGACGATCCAGCCGCACGCGGGGAATCTTACGGAATCCGGCTGGCGCTATCTGGAGGCGCCGTTGTCGGGCGCATGGCATTGGGGCGGCGCGAACGACGCCAAGCCGCATCCGCCATTGCGCTGGAACACGCCCTTCCTCCTCGACAGCGCCAAAAAGGATTTCAATCGCAGCGCCGTTTACATCGGCGCCGTTGCGTTGATTTACGATTGACGTTCTTGAACCCTATGAGGCTTATTTTCCTTGACTCCATTCGTCTCGGTTTTATTGTTGCGCATTGTTCGGAAGGAAGGAAGTGAATTCACATGGCGCAACTCACATTGCGAAACTTGGACGATAAAGTCATCGCAGGCTTAAAAAGCCGTGCTACGAGTCAGGGACGTACCCTGCAGGCCGAGGCTGGGCTGATTTTAGAGCACGCATCTCGTGTCAATCCGGAAGCGGCGCGCAAATTGGCTGAGCGCATCCAGCGGAAATTTAAGAAGCGTCCTTTCGCTGACAGTACTCAACTCTTGCGCGAGACCCGCGGCCAATGAGCCTCCTGATCCTGGATGCCAGCGTCGCCGCAAAATGGTATTTTGCGGAAATACACTCCTTGACTTTTTTGCGCCTGCTACTAAAATTCTTTCCAGTTTTTGCGAAGGCGACATTCGTCTATGAATTGGCAAAAGTACATTGAGCAGCGTCCTTCTGTTTTGACTGGCAAGCCCGTCTTCAAAGGCACGCGTCTTTCCGTGCAGATGATCCTCGAGCACTTGGCTGATGGCTGGACTGAGCAGGATTTGCTGCGCTCGTTTCCTACCTTGCGCCCGGCTCATTTGAGGGCCGCAATGGCCTTGGCCGCCGAGAAATTGGCTGTGGCGTCCTCAGAACCTGAACTGTCGCTCAAATAATGCTTTATGAAGCTGCTGGCGGACGAGAACATGTATGCTGAGATTGTTGCCTGGCTCCGCGAGCAGGGTCATGATGTATTTTGGGCCGCGCGCAATTCGCCTGGCGCAGACGATGAAGATTTGCTCCATTTGGCGCATAAACAGAACCGTGTCATACTAACAAATGACCTTGATTTTGGTGAGCTGGTCATACGACATCGCTTTCGCGCGCTGGGTGTTATCTTGATTCGGCTCAAATCCACTTGCTCCGCTGAAGTTGCGCGCTTGTTTGCACGCCATTGGCTTGAAATTGAAAACAATGCTTTCGGCAATTTTATCGTTGTCTCCAACCGCAAACTCCGCATTCGTCCTTTGCCGTCTTCCAGTTGCGAGGCGTTATCGGCGCGGGACGTCAGACTGGGAAAAAAATGACTGCTATAACGGCTACTGCAATGCGGCGAGTATTAAGAATAAGCATTTTTATGGCATGCGCATCTTGGATGGCCATGAATGCTTTGTCAGCGTTGTCAGCGGAGGATATTGACAGCGCAGCCTGGCGCCTGACGGCTCAGGGCGTCGAGGATAAAGGCCTCCGCGCGCTGGATGGCGCCGATGGGCAGACGACTCTCACCGAGCAGGGCGGAGCGCGATGCCTGGCGAACAAGGCCGGAACCACGCCGGCGTCCGTTTATCTGTATTTCAAGGTGGACGATGCGCTTGCCGCTGGAGCCAAAGGGCCGTTTTATGTGATCGCGGAATATTTCAGCAGCGGCGCGGGAGGCGCGATGCAGTTGCAGTACGACAGCGCCACGGGCGATGACCTCTCAGCCAAGTATCTGGCGAGTGACGATCAATGGTGCGGCCAATGGACGGACGCGCGGCAATGGCGGACGTGCGTTTTCCTGATTGAAAAACCGCTCTTCAAACATCGGGAGAATTTGGGCGCGGATTTCCGTTTGTATGGCGGGGCGCTCTTTGTGCGTTCGGTCCGCATCAGCCGCGCGCGTCCGCCCGAGTGCGAGCGTCTGGATCAGGAAGCGGCGCAGGAAGTCAAGCCGCGCGTCAAGATCGGAGCGGGCGGACAACTGATCATCGGCGGCTTCGATGCGGCCCGGCGCGAGGACGTCAAGCCGCAGACGCGCGCGCTGCGCATGGCCGTTCCCGCGATGAAAGCGCTCGGCGTCACGAGCCACGAGGTGTATGTGCGCTGGAGACTGTGCGAGCCCGAACCAGGACGCTATGACTGGAGCGCTTACGACGCCTACGTGAACCTCTATAAGAAACAAGGCATCCGATGGGTTCCGTTTCTTGTCGTCGGCTCGCCTTATACGCTTCCGGATTGGTATTACAAGAAACCGGAATCGCAGGGATACGTCTGCCTCGAACACAACCAGGAAAGCGACGTGCAATCGCTCTGGAATCCGGCGCTGCGCGGACACGTTGCGCGCTTCATCAAGGCCTTTTGCGAACACTACCGCGACAGCGGCGTTATCGAATCCATCCTGCTCGGCGTCACCGGCAACTACGGCGAAGCGATCTATCCGGCGACCGGCAACGATTGGACGGCGGACATTCATGGCCAATATCACACCCACGGCGGATTTTGGGCCGGCGATAAATACGCCATCGAAAGCTTCCGCGATCATCTAAAGCGCAAATACAGCGACGTTGCGGCGCTCAACAAATCCTGGAAAACATCATTCGCGGATTTCGCCGCCCTCAAGCCATTCCTGCGCAAAGACGCTCCCAACGATCGCGCCTGGCTGGATTTTTGCGAATGGTACATCGGCTCGATGACCGAGTGGTCGCGGTTCTGGATGAGCGAGACGCGCAAACATTTCCCGAAGGGCGACGTCTATCTTTGCACCGGCGGACACGCGCCGGCCGAACACGGCTCGGACTTCGGCGCCCAATGCAAGGCTGCCGCCGAGGAACGCTGCGGCGTGCGCATCACCAACGAAGGCAGCGACTATGCGCGCAATTTTATGATGACGCGCTGGGTGGCGTCGGCTGGACGCCAATACGGCGCCTATTTCAGTTTTGAGCCGGCGGGCCCTGTGAATCCCGGCGGCGTTGTTGCGCGCGTTTATAACGCCACCGCCTCCGGCGCGCGCGGGTTGCATTATTATTACGATAATATTTTCTGGTCCGAGGAGTCTTGGCGAAAATTCGAGCAATGGGGCGGATGGTTCGAGCAGCGGTCGCCCATCGCTGAAATCGCCGTCTATTATCCGGAAACGAGCGTTACACTAAGTGGCGGAGATTTTCTTGGAAAAGCGCAACCTCTGCGCGATCGCTTCGATTTTGACTTCAAGAGCGATGGGCAAATCCAGGACGGCGGGTTGAAAAGCGCCAAGGCGCTCATCCTGATTTCCGGCGCGGTTTCGGAGGGCAAGGTGTGGCGCGCTATCACAAGCTGGGTTCAAGCAGGCGGATTATTGATATACGCCGAGGGGATGGGGCGCTTGCGAACCGTGGAAGGCGATGAGCGCGTCAATGAAGCGCTCTTCAGCCCGACGGCGTGGCTTGGGAAAGGGCGCGTGAAGGCTTTCAAGGGCGCCTCGCTGGGCAATGAGTATCGCGAATTCATCAAGCAGGAGCTGGCCGCCGCTCCCGGTCTCCTTCCGCAAACGCGCCGCATGGTCAGAGCCGATGGAGTGGAAGACGGCATCTTCGTGACCCTCTGCGCGCCGGATGAATTGCTGTGGTACGACAGCAAAACAGCGCAAATATATGCTGGCGACAAGAAGCGATAGGGTCTATAATACTCTCAATTGCTTGCGCGATCATTTTTATTGACTGGCGCCAGGATGGCTTTATTGTTGTTTCATTGTCGTTTCGAAAAGGAGCAAATTTTCATGGCTCAGCTGACATTGCGTGGTTTGAATGAAAAAGTAATCGCGGGTCTGAGAAGTCGGGCAGAAAGCCAGGGGCGCACACTGCAGGCTGAGGCGCGACGTATTCTGGAGACTGCATCGCGCGTCAATCCCGAAGCGTCACGCAAACTGGCCGAGCGAATTCGGCGTGGTTTCAAAGGACGTCAGGTTTCCGATAGTGCGAAAATCCAGCGAGAAATGCGAGCTCAATGATCCTGAATACTCATCTGGCCACTGCCGACAAGCATCTTTATAACGCCCTGGCTATCAGTCCCTATTCGCGCAATGTCCTTTGGGTTGAGGATATAGCCTGAGTATGATTTCTCGCGGCGACAAGACAGCGCTTTGCGCGCAAATCCGGCGTCTCTTTTGGGATAAGCCCTTGGAAGAGAGCGATATCGGCCAATATCCGCTATGGGTCATGGGCCGGGTTTTGGATTACGGCGATCTTCCGGACGTGCATGCGCTTATTCAATTTTATGAACGGGATGTTTTCCTTCCCATAGCAGCACAGGTTCGCTTCACAACGCCGCGCGCCGAGAATTTCTGGAGGCAGATCCTGGAGCAGGAGAATATTCCATGCACGAAGAGATCCTTCCCACAGGAAGCCAATCTGTTCTGGAAGCGTTAGAACGCATTCCAATTCCGGAAACGAAAGGCTGGACGCTGGCAGGCGGAACGGGGCTGGCGCTGCTGCTGGGGCATCGCACTTCGGAAGACTTTGATTTTTTCAGAACCGATATGGTTTCGTTGCCGGCATTGCATAAAGCGCTTCAAGGTTTGACGCCTTGCCAGACGCTTCAAAATGAGGAACGAACGCTGACGGTCATCGTCCAAGGGGTGAAGCTTTCATTTTTCATCATTCGCGATCCCTTCATCTTTCCTGCCACGCCTTGGCGCTCTTTCTCTGTGGCTGACGTGCGCGACATTGCCTTGATGAAGATTGTCGCCATTTCCGGCCGCGGCAGCGGCAAGGATTTCGTGGACCTTTATCAGATTCTCCTAAATGCCCCTGGCCTCGCGGATTATCTGGCGATGTTTCCGCGCAAATACGGCGAAGGCGCAGGCAACATGTATCATATTCTGAAAAGCCTGACTTACTTCACGGACGCGGAAGCCGAGCCATTACCCTCGATGCGCATCCCTTTCGATTGGATTGAATGCAAAAGATTTATCCTTGATGCGGCCCGGAATAGCGCTTTCAAAATATAAGCCTCGCATCCAAGCTGCGTTTTCTTCTTGCCGCTCCCGCCACTCCATCCGCAATAATGCGCGCCGTTTCTTTCGTCAGATTTTCGGCGCGAACAATGGATTATCAATGAGTCCGAATTATTGGGACATCCTCTTCAAAGAGCTGAAAGCTGTAATTCATAATTGGCAGGCGATCCCCCCCGATTTTTGGAGGATTCTCTGGCCGCTCGCGCTGATTATTATTTCCAGCTATCCGCTCGTGATTTGCTGGAGCGTGATCCGTCGTGAAATGCGCTCGCGCCTGGATCGCTGGATGCTGGCGCCGGTCTTCGGACTTGCCTGGTACACGCTGCTTTTCGTCGCGCTGAACGCCATCTTCAGAATCCCCATCGGACAGATTTCATTCTATATCATCTGCGCCCTGACTTGCGCCGGAGGCTATGGGTGGCTCTGGATGAAGCTGACAAAAGACAGGGGGCAGGGGGCAAAGCGCTGGGGTCAGGGGTCAGGGGTCAGGGGTCAGGGAACAGGAGACAGGGGAGAGGGGAGAGGGGAGAGGGGAGACGCGGAGACAGAAGGCAGGGGTCAGGGGTCAGGGGTCAGGGATCAGGTAGCAGATAACCTATCTCAAAATCCCGAATCCCGAATCCCGATTCCCGATTCCCGAATCCCGAATCCCGAATCCCGAATCCCGATCCCCGATCCCCGAATCCCGAACTCGGAACTCGGAACTCGGAACTCGGAACTCCGCTCACTCCGCTCAGCGGAGTGGTGGGGCGAATGGCGCCACGCAGATTGGCTTGTCTTGGCCGGATGGCTGCTCTTATGGGTCATCATCGGCGGACATTGGTTTACTGAAACGCTCAAATATTCCGATCAATTGCTGGATTCGGACCCCTATCGGCATCATCCGCGCACGGAATGGATCGTCCGGACCGGCGATCTGAACCGATGGGAGCCCTGGCTGACCGGGCACGTTCCCATTTATGAATTCCAAGGCTGCTATGTGATTGCGGCGCAGCTTTCGACCGTTGCGCATGTGGATTCCTGGACGCTCTGGAAGTATGGGTCGGTGTTGATGGGGATATTCTCGGGGATGACGATGTTCCTGCTGGGCGCGTATTTTATCCCCGGCCGGCGCCGTCCATTTGCCGGATTGCTCTCGATCGCCGCCCTGGTGACGTTCTCCGCATTCTATTCGCGCACGAACATGGATTTCAGCGAGCCGTGGGGATTGGTGTACATCCCCGTGGCCATCCTGATGCTGGTCTGGGCCTTCCGATTCCATTCCGCCGGCGCCGGCGCGCTTTATGGAATCCTATTTCTGGCGGTCGCCGCCTCGAACATGGTTCCCAATTTCATGTTGATGGTTTTCCTGACGCCGTATTGCGGCTATCAAATCCTGCGCCGATTTACCTGGGACTGCTGGCTTGCCCGGCGCCAGTCAAAAGCGCAGGCGAAGCGAATGGCGGAGGCCATGGCGGAGGCGGAAGCAAAAACTTCACCGCCGGAGGCTGGCGTCGAAGGGCGTCTGGAAGCTGCTCCGCTTCAGCCGGATTCCGCCGCAGCCAAGCCTTTGTCCAACGCTTGGACTGAATGGAAGCGCCGCCAATGGCGCGTTTTCGGAGGGCTGGGGGCGGGCGTTGCGATCTTCATGGCGTTCATGCTGATCTGGAACTACACCTATGCGGGTATTCCGCTTTCCAAGGGCGCCAAGGCCCACAGCATCTCCACGGAAGAAGGCCTGAAGAAGGGCAGGGAGCAGGACGAAAACAAAGCCGCCAAAAAACCGCCACTCCAAGGCTTGCCCGCGCTCATGGAGAAAATCGCAGGCGGACGCGAATCCCTGGATACGATCAACGATTATCTCCGCCGCTTCAACGACTGGGAAAAAGCGCAAGCCGGCCAGAACGCCTATTATCGTTGTCCCAACGACGACTGGATCGCCTCGGCCGGTCTGAGCAAGGATTTCGCCCTGGGCGCCTTGATCACGCTGGTTGTGATCCTCCTGCCTGCGGGCGGCGCCTCGAGGCAGGCCAATGGCGCTCCCATGTTGTCTGCGGCGCCGCGAGGCTTCTTTGCGAGATGGCTCTGGCCCAACGGCGGGCCTTCGCCCCAACAGTGGAGCGACGCGCGCATCTTTCTCCTGTGCTTTCTCCTGTTTCCGTTGCTGAATTATATCATGCTCCCGAGGAAAATTTTCGGCCATGAGTTGCCGACCTATACGGAAAAAACCTACCGCTATCTCCTGACGCCCGCTTATTGTCTGGCGTTGAGCATGGCGCTGATGGCGGACGTTGCCCGCGATTTTTTCACCGACATGTTCCGCCGCTTATGGCGCGCGGCGCATGGGGAGGAGTCACAACCTGGCGCCCCCAAGAAGCAAACCGAGCCGCGAACGGAGCGCAGAGCGCAGGCGCGCCGGTCGCGAAGATCGGGCAAGACCGTCGCGTCCCAGCCGCGCGCAAAAATAGAAGCTCAAACGAGCGCTTCCGACAGTGCGCCGGAAGAGACGCCCACGCCCTGGAGCATGCTGCTCAAGTGGCTGCTGCGGCTGGCGCCGGAGTCTTATTTCCGCCTCTTCCTGACGGCCTGCGCCGGCTTGATCGCGTTCCACGCGCTTGCCTTCGTCGCTCCTTATGGCAATTGGCCGCCCACCACCACAAAGGCCGAAGTGAAAGCGCTGAAATGGATCTGCGATAATCTGCCCTCCGATGCCATCATTTTCTGCAATTGGTTTGACGCCGACTTTGTCCGCTCCTACACGGCGCACGCCGGAAAGCCGATGTATTCGATTTTTGCCGGCGCAGCCAATGCCGACGGGTCGTGCGCGGGTATCCGGTCCAACATCCGCTTTGCCAAGAAAATGCATGATCTCGAAATTCCCGGCATGACCTCGCTGGGCGATATCCTGAAATATATCCGCGGCAAACCGGGCAACTACTATATCATGAACACGAAATGGGGGCGGCATTTTCAGGCCACGGGCGATACCCTCGTGCGGCTTATCTCGTTCACTGCTTCGAGCGACAAGGACACCGACACGGTTACGATCTGGGGGCTGAAAAACAATCCCTGGCGCATCGAAGCCTCTTCCGCCCCGCAGCCCATCGCGGGGAGCGAGGTGGGCGCCGTTATCAACCTCGACTCCCTCGACGACGGTTCGCTCGGCCAAAATCGCGACAGCGACGCGGCGCGCGTGGATCCCATCCAGAAGCGTCCCCACTGGGTTTGGTTCGGTTTGAAGTGCGTCAAGCCGCGCGCCTTCCGAAGCGCGAGCGCCTATCTGGCCATGTATAAGAACGCCGCGGAACTGCTCCCCCGCAACGGCAGGCCGCGCAGCCCGCTGACCTACTGCGCCACGGAATACGTCTTCCAGTATTGGAACGGAAAGGATTGGGTGGACATCCCGGGAACGCACGTCAAGAACAACAAGGAACCGGAAGCGACGGCGCAGTTCGATCCCATCGAAACCGATCAGATTCGCGTCTATTGCTTCGGCCAGCGCAATGACGACGGCGATGCATCCCCCCGCGGCCTCTTCCGCGGCGCCTGCCTTGAATTTTCGGCAAAATAGACGGCGCTAATAATTCGCCTGCTTAATCATCAAATGGGGATGAGGATAATGCTTGGCGTTGCGCGTCACCAATAAAGCCGTATGACGGATAGCGGTTGCTGCAATCAGGCAATCATCCAGCTCCAAGATTTGTTTTTTCGTTTGCGCCTTCATCTCTCCCGCCAGCAAGGCCGTTTCCCCGTCAACCGGTAATATGCGCAAGCCTTTGAGTAATTGCATCGTGGCGCGCTCCTCACTTTCCTTCATACCTGCCCGGATTTCAGCAACCGTTATGGCCGAACAAGCGGCGATGGCGCCCGATGCTTCTTCAATCAAAA
Organism: Candidatus Sumerlaeota bacterium; assembly: GCA_026398575.1. The sequence goes on from JAPLSP010000114.1 coordinate 13,778, forward strand.
TCCTTCGCGCGCTTTCCATTCCCCTCAGGAAAGCGATCAGCACGTCCGTGTCATAGAGGATTATCCCTGTCATCGCTTTGCCCTCCCGCTCCGGGATGATTTCCGCGAAGCGCGAAGGTAAGCCTCCGTTCCACGACTGAGCTCCGGATGCGCTTCCTTTTTCCAGGCGCCAAAACTTTCATTCAATGCCTGCCGAAAGCGCATGCGCTGCAATTCATGCGCCAAGGCTTGTGAGACGATCGCGCTTAGCTTGCCTTGTGGCGCCAGCGCGCGCAATTCATCCAATAGCTCGCTGGGCAACTGAAAATTAGCTTGAACATTGGACATGGCAATCTCCTATGAAGTTTCCTATGCAAAATTATAGGACTTCTTCTAGCACATGTCAAATGTTTAGTCTGGCGCGATGAGTGGATTCCAGTTTTCAGCGATTATGCCCGCGCGCGCTTGCGGGCCAGGACGTCCACCATCACGACGATGAGAATGATCAGGCCCGTGACGACGGGGCGGTATTCGGCGCCGACGCCGAACTGGGTCAGCAGGTTGCTGATCACCTGCAGCAGGAGAAGGCCGATAAAGGTTTGGATCAGTCCGCCGCTGCCGCCGCCAAGGGGCGTTCCGCCGACGATGACGCTGGCGATGGCGTCCAGCTCGCGTCCCTGATGGCTTTCGGCCAAGGCCGTGGCGGTGATGGCCACGTAAATGACCGCGGCAATGGCGCAGGTGAAGCCCACCAAGGCATACGTGGAGGCTTTGACAAGACGCGTGTTGACGCCGGCCAGCCATGCCGCGCCTTCGTTGCCGCCCAGCGCGAATATGTAATGGCCGAAACGGGTGTATTTCAGCAGGTAGTACCCAACAGCAAGCACCGCCAAAAAAATGATAATCGGGAAAGGAATCGGCAGGCTGTGAGTGAAGAACGGCACTTTATCATCGTAGAAAGATGAGAATTGCTTGCGTAAGGGCAAAGAAGCGACCTGAAGCGCCTGACCGCCGCCGGTCATGATCAAGGCAATGCCGCGAAAGACCAGCATGGTGCTCAGCGTCACCACGAACGGATTCACGCCGATGTATGCGATCAGTCCTCCATTGATCGCGCCCAGCGCCGCTCCCGCC
>JAPLSP010000240.1 GCA_026398575.1 Candidatus Sumerlaeota bacterium
AAAAATGGGGGAAGGAAATATTTCATGCAGCTTGAGACACGCGAAGAGATACAGACCGAGTTGGAAATGATGACTCAGACTATTGGGCGATTGCAGGATTTGATGTGTGTGATCGGTGATCAAGAGCCGTCAGACCATCAAATGGCGGCGGTCGGCGCTTATCTTGCCAACTATTATAATGGCGTTGAGAATATATTGAAGCGATTGGTTCAAAGTTTTGAAGCCAACTTGCCATCAGGCGCGAATTGGCATGCCGAGTTATTATTTATGTTCCAAGAAGGAAATGCGAAGGCGTTAGCTCCAATCATAAACGCAGAGATGTTCAAGGAACTAAAGAACTATCTCGCGTTCCGGCATCTTTTTGTTCATGGATACGCCATTGTTTTAAAATGGGACCGGTTGCGCCCGAACGCCGAAAACGCGCCAAAGCTTTTCGCCGCTTTCTCATTACGAATTAGGGATTTTCAATCGCAATATGAGAAGAAGTGGAGCGATTCCAGATAATATTATCAGGATTGAAAAACGCAGAGAAATTTATATGGTTGATGAAATCACATTGCTTAAAGCGGCTGAACGGCTGGCGTTCCGATTCAATCCGGATAAGATCATTCTTTTCGGATCGCAAGCGCGCGGCGCCGCAACGGATCGAAGCGACGTTGACTTGCTCGTGGTCTGCAATTGCGAAGGCCGCCGCCACCCGCTCATGGCGGAAATGGATTTAGCATTGGCGGGCATGGGATTCGCCAAAGACATCGTTGTGATGACGCCGAAGGAATTTGCGCTTGATAGTCAAATACCTGGAACACTGGCTCGACCGGCGGCAATGGAGGGGCGGGTGATTTATGAGCGAAGTTGAAGCCCGTAAATCGCGCAGTTATCATAGAGAGGAGCAATAAACATGGGAAAAGTTTCCATGACCGATATACTCGAATTGAGTGTCCCCGAAAGGATTCTTTTGGTTGAGGACGTTTGGGACAGCATTGCCGCGAGTCCTGAGACTATCAATCTTACCGATGCACAGCGGCAAGAGTTGGATCAGCGGCTTGACGACTATCATGCGAACCCGGACGCAGGCAGTCCGTGGGAAGATGTCAGAGCAAGGATATTAAAGAGACGATGACGTACTCATTAATCATCCGGCCTGATGCCGAAAAAGATTTGCACGAGGCCTATGAATGGTATGAGCTTCAGCGGAGCGGTCTGGGGGATGAATTTATTCTAAACGTTGAGGCAGGTTTTGAAGCCATTTGCAGGAATCCTTTTCTGTTCCCAAAGATTCATAAAGAAGCACATCGGTATTTAGTCCGCCGCTTTCCTTATGCAGTTTTTTATCTTGTCCACGAAAACGGAATCAAAGTAATTGCTGTAATGCATTGCCATCGAAATCCCAAACTTTGGAAAAGCCGTTTGCAGGGATCCAATTAGGTAACAGAGCAGTAGCAGCATTAGTCTATAGGAGGACCATCATGCGTTCATCGTCAAAAATCTCACTAAGTTGTATCGCAGTACTCATCGCCAGCACGCTACTCGGCGGCTGCGCCAATATGCGGCCGGTCAAGCCTTCGGCGTTCATGGCGGCTCTCGATCAGGATGCGCTCAAGGCGCAGTTGGCGAAAGCGATCCCGGGTCCTGTGAGTTATCGCTTTTATTGGGCGAGCAATTCGGTGGACTTGAACCGCGCCTCCAATTCCATGCACCTGGCGCTGACGCTGGATACCAGCGACGCCGCGCCCAGCCTGGAAGACCTTCGAAAAAACATCACGCACTTGATTGACGAGGCGGGAGGAAAAGTCACTTCCAATAACAGGGCCGGCGATCTGGGAAGTTTCAGCTGCGAATATACCATCAGGAATAATTCGGGCGATCTCCTTGTTTTTTGCGCGCCCAACGGCCCCAAGGGCTTCGCCATCTCCGTCGTGATCTTTGAATACACCACCAATTTCTGGGCGAAAAGATGACACCCTTCACTTTCCAGGAAGCGCTCGCTGGGATGTCTGCGCTCGCGCCGGAAATGATCCTCGCGTTGACGGCGCTGGCGATCCTGATTCTGGATTGGTTCCAGAAACCTTCGCAATCGCGGCGCTGC
>JAPLSP010000562.1 GCA_026398575.1 Candidatus Sumerlaeota bacterium
GTCCGATACGCCGCTGGTTTATGCGCTCTCGTGGGGAGCGCAAACCAATCTGAAGGATCATCCCAGACAATTCTCAATTCCGTTCAGCCTGAACGAACGCGCCGGCATCGAGGGCATTGACTTCGTCATCAACTTCGATACGAGTCTGCTGAAGCTCATCTCGGTGCAACCGGGCGCGCAAACCGACTTCTCCGAGTTCGACGCGAAGGAGACCTCTGGGCAGCTGCGCCTGGTCTTCGGCAAACGCAATAACCCGAATCTGGGCGGCGGCGCGACGATGGCCGTGTTGACCTTCGAGGCCGTGGGCGACTGGAATCGGACCGAGCTCATCGCGGCCAAACTCAAGACCAGCGACGGTCGCGGCGTCAACATGGCTCGTGCGCATGACATCGTCATCACCGACGCTGAGGTGGTCTATCCAGTCAATACCGCCCTCATGACCGTGACCGGCGTAGTCAGCGACCGGGTGACAGCCTCGCCGTTGGCCGATGTTCAAGTAACAGTGGAAGGCATTACCTCGAAGACGGTTCTGACGGTCGCCGACGGACGCTACGAGATGCAGGTTTGGGCGTCGGTCTTCGATGGCGCTTCAGTACGCGCCATCAAAGCCGACTACGCGCCATTCTCGACGCGGCTGGCCTATACGACGACCGCGACGCTGAATATCGCGCTCCAACCATTCACCGATTGGAAGCCTTATTACAACGTGGTCTATAAGCGCGACGGCAAAGTCGCGCCCTATGAAGCCACTACGCAAGGCATCGTTATCAAGGGTGGCGGCCAGCGCGATACGCTCAAGATTACCCGGATCAAAAACAAACCGAGCTCCGCCGTCATTCTGCGCGTCGCGTCCGATGGATCATTCGCGCAAGTTTATACCGAGGCGCCGATTGCGCGCCTGGAGATGACCAGCGGCGTCCTCAAGTCGCTGACGGCGGTTGGCGCGAACGTCGAACGCATCCTGGCGGGCGAAGTTGGAACCATCCGCATGGCGGCGGCGCCAGTAGGCGATGACGGCGTGACGACGGCCTCGGCTTACGCCTTCACGGGCGTCGTGTCGGTTTCGTCCACGCCGTTGCGCCTTCACAAACCGTTCCTGGCGCCGAAGATTCAGGTCACGGGCGTCATCGTCGAAGGTGCGGCGTTCGGACTCCAGCAGGCCAGAGCAACGATTTCCGCTTCCACAAAAAAGATACGTGCGGCGGACAAGAAATCATGGTGCTTGGCCTATGGCGGTGTCTCTTCGAAACTGGCCGCTGAACGTCATTTGCGCGACATCTTCCTGGAATCGCTCGGACAGCCGGACGATTTGGCGCTCAACATCGAAGCGCACAAACTGGATTCGCTCTCGGTCACGGGAGGCGCGATTGATAGCGGCGATATCGCGGCGCGCGGACTGGCGTCAGTGACAGCGCGTGGACTTGGCTTCACGTTCAAGCGGGCGGGCGGCGTGAAATACGGCGTCTTGCTCCGGGGCGACGTGGCGGCGCACACGATTTCGAGCGGCGCCTTGGGCAAGCGGCTTAGCGTATCGGCCAAAGGCGGCGACGTCCGAGTAGGCGATCCGACAAAGCTGACAGGCAATATCGCCGAAGGCGGCGTCTTCAGCGGCGGCGCCGTGGCGAGCGTTTCGGCAACCCTGCGAGGATTCCGCAAGGCGCAGGGAGGTTCGGTCGTATCGGGCGGCGTCGTGGGCTTCGCGCCCGTGAGTAGCTCAAGCTTGGCCTCCGATTCTATAACAAGCGCGTCTTCATGCTGGACGTGGATCGAGTCGGGTGTCAAGGAAACGCCGGTCATAGGCGGGCCGCGTCCCGACATTGTTTCGGTTTCGGGCGACGTGGCGGTCTTCGGCGTGTTTGTGGCGGCGGATGACCGAACTACGAGCGCGCCGAATCCGCAGGCCTCCGTGCGCTCGATCAAGACGCTGAAAGCCGCGCCCGGCTACGCTATCGGGGCGAAGCAGAGTTGGTGGTTCTCGGTGGCGGGCGAAGCTTGGTCGCGTAATCCGATCACGCCCAAGACGCTCGACGCCAGCGGCTTCAAGGACATGACGCATCAAGGGAAATGACGGATGAAAAATAAGCCCTGCGCAGTAATCCATCAAGACTCTGAAGACGGCAAAGGGCGGATGCGAATGGAGTGTTCCGTGATCACGATAAAATGCCCCTCGGCGGACTCAAGAATGGCCGGCCAGAATGACCGGAAAAGCGCCAGGCGTTCGTCTTGCAGCGGCGTCTCGAAGCGCATGAGGACCACGCCGGCGGACGGCAGGCGGCGGCGGAAAACCAATTCGCCGAAATCAAGGTCATGTGTTAGAATCACGCGGCGCTGTCCGGCGGCGGTCTGCAGCAAGTCCGGATCGGTGGGCGCCGGCGATTGCTCAACAGGCCAGAGAACATCGTGCCCCTGCGATCGCAGCCACTCCACGATGGCCGTTTCGACGTTGGCGTCGGCCACGAAATTCATCCGGCAAGGCCTCCGGCCCAGATGGTTTTGTCGAAGGACAGGTAATCAGCGGCATAGAGTTGCGCCGCCAGAATATGCTCGCGGCGCAATTGCGGATGAGAGGCAAGCAGTTCCTCAACTGACGCGCCGCGGCCCAGCTTCTCAAGAATCATCTCGACCGTCAGCCGTGTGTCCTTTATTACAGGTTTGCCCAACATCACATCGGGACGCTGTTCAATGTAGTTTTGCCAATCCATGGAAAAATTCCTCCACAACAACTGTGGCGGCAATGCTAGAAGGAAGCGGTTAGGAGTCAAGCGAATTACAGGTTGGACTGCTGAGATATCAAAAGCAGATATGAAACAGGTTTGTTTTCCAAGAAAATAAGTTCAGCATCATCTATGGCAATTTCAGTGACGATGAGAAACCGCTAATAACCGCTGATGAACGCTAATAAATAGATGCATTTTGAATGAAGCGAGGGGCCTGATTTCAGCCATGAAAATTCATATATTTTTCGCCGGTGTTTTAGCGGCGGCGATGGCCTGTCTGGTCTTGCCTTTTGCTGGCGCGCAATCGCCGTCATGGAAGCCGGTCGCCAGCGGGCTGGCGGGCGGCGCGGTTCGGATGCTTTATGCAGGGGCGTGCGATTTTTCGGCGACGGCGTTCGCCGATATTGATGGCGATGGCGACTTGGATCTTTTCGTCGGGCAGGCTGAAGGATTCCCGATGTTTCTGCGCAACGACGGAACGCCGCGCGCGCCTCACTGGACCTTCATCGCGCAAAATATCACCTTACCCACGCTTTCTTCCTCCCCGAGGCGCGCAATTCCGGCCTTTGCGGACGTGGATGGCGACGGCGTTCTGGATCTGCTACTGGGTCTCTCCAATGGCGCCGTGGCTTATTATCATAATGACGGCACAAAAACCCAAGCCCAATGGCGGCTTGTTTCGGAAAATTGGACGGCGCCCATACACATCATCGCCAATGGCATCAATGCGCGCCCGGCATTGGTGGACATTGACGGCGACGGCCTTTTGGATCTATTCGTTGGACATGAAAACACTGCCGATCACAACGGCTATATAGCATTCTTCCGTAACATCGGCGACGCGCATAATCCGCAATGGGAATGGGTGCAAGACAACTTCAGGAACATCCATGTTAACGGCGCCGCTTCGCTCTTCTTCTGCGACATTGACGGCGACGGCGACTATGATCTTTTCGTGGGCGACGCGGCAGGCCATGTCCATTTCTATCGCAACTATGGCAACGCGCAGTTTGCGGCTTTTATCGAGGAATCGGACAACTATTGCGGGCTGGAAGCGGGCAAGAGCGCCGCGCCTACGCTGGCGGACCTGCGTTGTGACGGGGTTAGCGATTTATTCGTCGGTTCGATGGCGGGCGGAATCATACACCTCAAGAACACCGGTATCATTGAGACGCCGCAATGGTCCGCTCCCGAGCCCCTTTGGCTGGGGCTGGACGCTGGCTTGAACTCGGCGGTCGAGGTGGCGGACATTGACGGCGACGGCGTGGTGGATTTGTTCCTCGCCGCTCAAAACAACGCGACAACGGGCGGCTACGGCATTCAGCATTATCATAACGCCGGCGCGCCCTGGCTGCCGAACTGGGAGTTGAAGGACCTGCAATTTGCGGGTTTGGCGATTGACGGCGCCGCGCCGCGTTTTGTGGATATTGACGGTGACGGCGATCTTGATCTATTCTTGGGAACAATGGATCAAGGTATGCGTTTCTTCCGCAATTCGGGCTCGGCGCACGCGCCTGTTCTTGCCGAGGAAACGACGGGCGCTATCACCGTGTCAGATGGCTATCTGTGCCGACCAGCCCTCGCCGACATGAATGGCGACGGCCTTTTGGATCTTTGGATCGCATTCTGCGATTCATTCACTGTGCCTTACTTGTATTATTACAGGAACACTGGCGATAGCGGCCATCCGATTTGGGCGGCGCCGGAGGATTGGTCGGCAATTCTGCCCGGCGGGACACTTCCCTCTGTCGCAGCCGGCGATGTGGATGGCGACGGCTTGATTGATCTTGTCATCGGCATGGACTCGGGCGAAGTCTATTTTTTCCGCTGCATTCAATCCACTCCAACACTCCAGTTCTCTGCGCCCGAGGTTATTCCGAGCGTCAGCCCAGAAACATTTCCGAGTCCGGCGCTGGCGGACCTGGATGGCGACGGATGGCCCGATTTGCTGGTTGGCGGCGCTTATGGCGGAGTTCGCTGCTACCAGAATCCCTTCGGCGAGCGTCCCGCGATTCGGCCCCCTCATGCGACCGTGGCTTCCAGCGCGTCCATCGCATTCGCTACATCCGGCGCCCTCTCTGGAAGCTGGGAAATCCGCAGCAACGGCAGCGGCGCGATAATCAATCCGCTGACGGGAGCATATACCGCCGGTTCGGCGAGCGGCGTGGACGTGATCCAGTTCCGCCAGAGCCAGACCACATGGAGCCTTGCTTATGTCAACGTTTTGCAGCCGGCGCAAATGACGGCGGCAGGCAAAGCCGTTATCATGGCCGGACGCTCCGGCGGCGGCGACACGCTGTGGCCAACGACTAACCGCCTGGCGAATTCCGTATATCAGGCGCTCCTCGATCGCGGCTTCGCGAAAGACAATATTTATTATTTGAATCCCGATCCGGCGCAAGACACCGATGGCAACGGCCTGAATGACGACATCCAGGGGCCGTCCAGCTTGGCGAATATCCAGACGGCGCTCACAGGCTGGGCGCATGGCGCATCCAGCCTTTTCATTTACCTGATTGACCACGGCGCAGAGCCGAATAGCGATGCCTATATCCGCTGCAATGAAACAGACGTGCTGTATGCCTCACAGCTGAATCAATGGCTCAATGATCTCCAGGACGCTGGCACGACCACGATAACCTTGGTCGTGGATTGCTGCCAGTCGGGCGCATTTCTGGACAAATGCCATGCCACAAGTTCGCAATGCCGCGTGGTGATCGGTTCGGCCGGCGACAAGGAACCGGCGTTCTTTTCGGCGGGCGGCCTCATTTCCTTCACAAGCGCATTTGTCAACGATCTGTATCTCGGGCGATCTGTTGGCGAGGCTTTCCAAACGGCTGCCGATGGCATGGAGCGCTATCAACACGCCCAATTGGACGACGATGGCAACGCCGTGTACGAGCCTGGCAGGGATGGCACGCTGGCAAGATCCATTACCTTGGGTGGGCTGGATATCGCCGGAGCGGACCGTCCGCGCATCGGATGGATCGTGGAAAACCAGACGCTGACAACTTCAAGCGCCTCTGCGACCGTTTGGGCTTCCGAGATCATTTCACCATATCCGATTGACCGTGTTTGGGCCTGCCTCGTCCCTCCGCGGCTGGGGCCGGATTCGCAGACGCAGGCGGATCAGCCGGTGCTTGAAATTCCGGAATTGGAACTCCTATGGAATGAAGCAGCCAGTCGCTATGAAGCCACGACGGCGTCTTTTGCGCAATTCGGCGCGCATCGCGCTGTCATCTATGCGCGGGATAGCTGGGGCGGCGTCTCTTTCCCGAAGCAATCCTACGTCAACCAACGACTGGGAAAAGACAAGATGGTCATTGTCTGTGGCGACGGCGCTTATGACAGCGATTCGCCACATGGCGCCAGCGCCTATGTCGCCAATTCAGCCTACGCGGCGGCGCGCACGCGCTGGATGACGAATGAAGACATCGCTTACCTGGTGTCTTCACCCGAACCCAGCGCCGATGCCCTGCCAACAAAAGCCAATCTAGCCGCTGCTATTGCGGCCTCTGCCGGCGCCGATCAGTTGATAGTCTTTTTGATCGGACGCGGAAATGCCGCTGCATTCGACATTAATGGCAATGGCCCGGATGGCGGAGATGTAGCGCCGGGAGAATTATGCGGATGGCTTGACGATTTGCAGACGTCCGCCGGCGCAAAGGTCATCGTCGTTTTGGATTTTGTCTATTCCGGCGATTGGGTGACGTCCCTTGCGGCCCCTCTCGGCTGTCAACGCATTGTAATCGCTTCCTGTGGCCTTGGACAGGTATCTTACTGCAAGGAAGGAGGCGTTGTCTCCTTCTCGCAATACCTATTCAATAAAGCGCGCGAAGGGGTGAACATCCGCGAAGCGTTCAGTTGGGCGCGGACGGCGATGCTGGCCGCGACGCTCCAAACGCAGCATGCGCTTCTGGATGATGACGGCGATGGCCGTGCAACCAAGCGCGACGGCGCCGTTGCCGCGAGCGCTTATCTTGGGGCGGCGTATGCTCCCGAAGTTGAAAAACCGATAATAAGCGATTGTGCTCCAAGCATTGTTTTGACATCGGACAGCGCCGTCCTCTGGGCTTCCGGCGTTTGGGCGCATGGCGGAATTGAGCGCGTTTATGCAAAAGTGGCTTCCTCGGACGCAGCCTCCTCACGCGTTCAATATGATGAGATCGAACTGCTCTATACATCGGCGACGGCGCGCTGGGAAGGAGCCGTCTTGAGTCTTGATCCCACGCAGCGATATACGGTCGTGTATTTTGCCCAAGATCGCGCGCGGTTGTTGTCAGAGCCCGTTGCCGCTTCGATGGGACCGCCCGTTCCGGAATCGGAGGATTTCTATGATCGGTATTGCTCCGACGATACGACGCAAACGCTGAACCTCCTCGCAAACGCCAATACCCAGCAGGAGCATAATCTATATCCCTGGGGCGACGCCGACTGGGTCGCATTCAACGTCATCGCGAATCATTTCTATACCATCCAAGTCACGAGCCAGGGGCTGGGATGCGACGCGATTATCCGCCTTTATCTGGATTCCGATCTCACCAGCCCGGCCGCCGTCATGGACGAACGCGGCGCCGGTGAAAGCCCGGAAATCCTGACATGGTATTCCGATTCCTATCATGGCGCGGTATTTGTGGAAATCGCGCAGAGTCCGGACCTGACGGAGCCTAATGGAGAGGCGACCTCCTATACGCTCTTGATCTCAGGCGATTGGGGCAGCAACGCCGGACTGCCGACCATCGCAACGGGGATCGGCTATATCTCGACGCCCGATGGCGGAACCGTGCGGGCGGGAAGCGTTTCTCCCAGCGCGCCTCAGCAGCCGGCGTATTTCAACCATGAATTGCTCATTCCGCCGAACGCTGTGAATGCCTTCTGCATGATGCTGATCATGGCGCCCGATGACATGGGGCCTGAACCCATTCCTCAGACGGCCTATACAAAAGCATGGCTGCTAGCGCATCCGCAGAACGCAAGCATTGCGCGATTCGTTACGTGCGCGCCGGATCCCATTGTCTTGAATACGACGGCGTCGCTGACGATCGAGTTTCTTCCGGATAATCATACTTATAGCGATTTCGCCATTAAAGACCTTCCCGACGGCGCAAAAGCTGAAGATATGCGGATTTATTATTGGAATGGGGCATCGTGGGTCATTTTGCCAGGTCCACAAATCGTTTCCGTTTCCAACAACTGGGTGACTGGGGAGATAACTTCATTAGGCGCGCTGGATTATGACGGTCCGAATTCGCCGAATCCGTCCATGCGCATGAGCCTTTATGCGGTAGCGCCAGCGGGGACGACGCCTGCGACGTCAAGTCCAACGCCCAGTCCGACGCCCGTCCATTCGCCAACGCCTTCAGCAAGCCCCACGCCTGTCCATTCGCCAACGCCCAGTCCAACTCGCATCCCAAGTCCCACTCCGTCGCCGACAGCGGTATCAAGGACTTATACGGGACTTGTTGTTGACGATGTCTCAAGCCTTCCGATTGCGCAGGCTCATGTTCTAGCTGAAGGATTGACATCCGATTCCTGCGTCACCACCGGCTCCGGCGAATACAGCGTGACAATCCTGGTCAATGAAGCGAGCACATTCACTCTCACTGCATCGAGGGATGGCTATACCACCAGAACCGACGTTTATCCGGCTTTGCAGTCTTCCCCTGTCAATCTGTCGCTTCATCGAATTGCGTCGCCCACACCGTCCCCGACAGCAACGCCAAATCTCACATCAACCCCGAATCCAACAGTGACGCCAAGCCCGACGCCAAGCGCGACGCCGGCGCATTCGCCCACGCCAACGCCCACGCCCACGCCAACCCATGTTCCGTCTCCTACGCCGCCGCATTCGCCAACGCCCAGTCCGACTCGCATGCCCAGTCCTTCTCCGACACCAACAGCTGTATCAAAGACTTATTCGGGACTTGTTGTTGACGATGTCACAAGTCTTCCGATTGCGCAGGCGCATGTTTTAGCTGAAGGATTGACTTCTGATTCCTGCGTCACTACCGCTCCCGGTGAATATGGCGTAACGATCCTCGTCAATGAAGCGAGCACATTCACTCTCATCGCATGGAAAGATGGTTATACCACCACAACGGACACTTATCCGGCTTTGCAGTCTTCCCCCGTCAATCTGTCGCTTCATCGAATTGCGTCGCCCACTCCGTGCCCGACAGCAACGCCAAATCTCACCTCAACCCCGAGTCCGACAGCAGCGCCAAGCCCCACGCCAAATCCGACGCCAGCGCATTCGCCGACGCCAACGCGTATTCCGTCTCCTACGCCACCAAACTCGCCAACGCCAAGGCCGACGCATGTTCCGTCTCCTACGCCGCCACACTCGCCATCGCCCAGCCCGACTCGCTTGCCCAGTCCGTCTCCGTCGCCAACAGCGGTATCAAAGACTTATACGGGGTTTGTTTTTGATGACATCACAAGTCTTCCGATCGCGCAGGCGCATGTCTTCGCGCAGGGATTGACTTCTGATTCCTGCGTTACCACCGATTCCGGCGAATATGGCGTAACGATCCTGGTCAATGAAGCGAGCACATTCACTCTCATCGCATGGAGGGATGGTTATACCACCAGAAC
>JAPLSP010000037.1 GCA_026398575.1 Candidatus Sumerlaeota bacterium
GAGAAAACCATGACCCGGCAACTCGAAATTTTCCACCAGCGCGCCCTCCCCGACCTCGCCGCCAACATCAAATGCGGAAACAGCCTCATCGGTCCGGACTACTTCACTGCCCGGCTCCTTCCCGACCCCGAAGAACTCCGCTGCGTCAACCCATTCGACTGGCAAGCCCAATTCCCCGAAGCTATGAAAAGCGGTGGCTTCGATTGCCTCATCGGCAACCCGCCATGGGGCGCCCAATATTCAGTGGGGGAGAAGGATTACCTTCGAAACGCATTCGCGCAGGTCCACGTGCGGACACCCGAGTCTTTCAACTATTTTATCGCCAAGGCACGAGGCTGTATTTCCAAAGACGGCGTTGTCGGGGTAATTATTCCAAGCAGTTTCCTTACTCAGCATGAATTCTGGAAAGCACGGAAAGCCATCGTTGAACCGGCTTCAATATTTCGCGTCTGTAACCTGGGTGACGGTGTATTCCCCAGGGTTACGGCGCCGTGCTGCGTTTTGATATTCGGATCAAAGAGGAACGCGAAGGAAGCAAAGTACATCGATCTTCGGAGAACCAATCGCGCTACACTCGCCTCGCTCCTAATGAAAGAGAATGGCGCGGTCGCCGCTCCGCGTATCGGCCTGGATTCTGATTCGTTCCTGCTCTTGGTTCGACCGGGACTTCATGTGATTCAGAAGTGCTATGCATGGCCACGGTTGAAGGAAGTCGTAGAAGACGTTGCTACAGGGATCAGCTCTGGGTTGGATATAGCCTATGTTTTTGATTCGGCTCACGCTGGGCGCTTGCGCTTGGAGCATGGTCTTCTGCGAAAACTCATCGTCGGGAGCGAGATACATCGATACTGCGCTGCCCCGCAGTCAGGCAAGAAGATCATCTACGCTACAGCCGAAACAAGGATAGAAAAGTATCCCAACTGTTGCGCCGCGCTTCTTCCCCATAGGGACCGTCTCAAGAAGCGCCGTGAGGCTGCAAACGGTAAAATACCTTGGTTTGCGCTCAATTGGCCCCGACGTGAGAAATTATTCGAGAAAACGAAAATCCTCATTCGGCAGACTTCGGATCGCATTCTCGCCGCAATTGACACTGAACAATGGTATTGTCTCAAGAGCGCTATCATTGTTCAGATTAAGGATGGCGCCAGTATATCCTATTCCTATCTGCTTGGTTTGTTGAATTCCCGTCTCATGGCCTTTCTCTATGATGATCTGGTTGGCGAGCAAACGCGGGTGTTCCCTGAAGTCAAGCCTGTGCAGCTTTTCAAGCTTCCTATCCGCACTATGGACCTCAATGATCCTTCGGACAAGGCGCGTCACGACCGCATGGTGGCGCTTGTCGAGCAGATGCTGGAACTGCACAAGCGCCTGCACGCCGCCGACATCCGCGCCGCTGACAGCGAACGCTATCAGCGCCAGATCGCCGCCACTGACTGCGAAATAGACCGCATCGTCTATGACCTTTACGGCTTGACCGAAGACGAGATTCGGATCGTGAATGAGAGCAAATGACGGGCGGGACGTGACGGACGGGGTCAGACCTTGGACGGGCGGGGGCGACGGGCCGCGAGACGGGCGGGGTCAGACCTGAATGGCGCTAACTTATCAACTAATAGCAAGCATGGCACGGGCATCTTGCCCGTGTTTCATGCCATTTCATGGGCAGGATGTCTATGCCACAACGCTTAAGTTAGCGCCATTCCAAACTGTCCCCGAAATCGTCCCCGAAATCGAAGCGACAAAGGTTGGTACGCGGATCTGCATTCCCGCGAGTCTGGGAGCGAGGCGTCAAAGGAGGCGAGAAATATGATTCAGGACGGCACAATCAACACCGTTGCGCAGATAGCCCTCATCGTACTTGGCTTTGTGGGGTTTCTTATCGAGTTCATTTCTGATAGCTTTCGCAAGGGTGAGAAACGACACAATGTCCTCCGGGTAATCACGCTGGTCATCCTCCTTCTCGTGGCGGCTCTTGGCTGGGTGACTTATCACTATGGCAAGGTTCTTGCCCGGCAGGCCGAAGCAGAGTTGAACATGCAGCTGGAGAAGTTCAAAACTCGTCATTTGACTTCGGAGCAGAACACCACGCTAGAAACCATGGCCCGCAAGGCCTGCACTTTGCTCCCGACGGTGATTGTGACCGCAGCAAACAGCAATAACGAAGCACAGGTCTATGCACTAGAATTTGTGAAACTCCTTAAGGCTGCCGGTTGCGTATCAGATTTGGTTTTACCAATCCCAAGTTTAATGCCCGATGTCGTCGGTATTCATATTGGAGTCAGAGACCCACAGAATCTTCCTCCTGGAGCGATAGAGCTATCAAAGATCCTCTCGAGTAGTGGCATTCAGTTTAGCATCACTCCGATTAAGCCGGATTTTTTCCCTGATGCTCCATTTGTCTTGGTGGTAGGCGCGAAGGAATAAAGGCAAGTCGGGGAACCCGAACAACGCAACTGCAACGCCGTTCCGTTGAACCGCTACTGGTAGTCCGCGTCCGCCCCGAACCGCAATTTATTTCGGGGACAAGTTAGAATGGCGCTAAGATAAGGATTAAAGCAATGCCTCAGTCCAATAATTTCAGCCACAATTTCCAAGGCTCCGGCCTTATTTTAGCGGCATTCGTGATTGTCTCTAAATTAAAACCCAGCATGACAAGGCGCTGCTTCTGGAAGGAATGTCTTTGGGGCTTGGCGTGACGTGGGGCATGAGGATAGGAAAGGGGCGTGCGGTCACTGAAAGGGGAGCAGCGACCCAGCAGAGCAATGCCCCCAAACGCCAACATCTACCGCGGAACACGAAGCAACGAAGGAATAGGCTAAGAGGAAGAGGAGCATGGCGATAACAAAGCCGACAATCCATGAAGTTGATTTCTGCTCGCAAATAGCCAGTGCGGTCAATCAGCTGGTCGCCTCAGACCCTGCGGCCTATCCGTTTTGCGAAGCGCGCGTCGAAGGCTTCGGCATCGGCGTGAGCCAAAAGAAGCGAAAAGACCTTCGTTTTTATGATGCTCAAGGTAAGGTAGTCCTTTGCGGTGAAGTAAAGCTTCCGGGTACCCGTGAAGGCCAATCCGCCATGGATCATGATCTAATGACGGATGCCGCAGCGAAGGCCGACAATGCAGGCGTTCAATACTTCTTCACTTGGAACGTCAACGAGTTCGTTTTGTTGGACAGAAGTCGTTGGGATCGCCCGTGGTTCGAGCGTCGCGTTCGCCCTTGGGCGCTGCAGCGAACGCTTAGAACGCCGCAGGAAGTTGCGCGCGAGGAAAACCTGATCTTTATCAAGACGCATTTCTTGCCCAACCTCTTGCGAGATCTGGGCGAGATCATTTCCGGACGGCGCCGCGATTGGGGTATTTCCCCGGACGAGTTCTTCATCCACTCGCTCGAAAGCCATCTTGAATGGCCAGTCCTATTGACGGCAGGCCATATTTTAGACGAAACAGACAAGAGCAAAAGATTTGAGAACAACGTAGAGTGCTGGATGACGGCGCAAGACTGGACGTTCACAAGGAAACCGCACGAAGTTTGGACTGATCTTGTGGAGAACATGGCCAAGACGCTGGCCTATGTTTGGGCCAACAGGCTTATTTTCTACAAGGCCCTTCGCGCCCGTTTCCCGGACCTTCCAAGGGCAGAGATAAGAAAGTCTATTACAAAGCCGGAAGACGCCCTTGCGGCGCTCAACCGCTTGTTTGAGAAGGCAGTGGAGAGAAGCGGCAACTACGAGCCGTTGCTGATGCCCGACGCCAAGGATTGGGCGACGCGACTGGTCTTTGACCCGCCCGGCGCCATTGACGCATGGCGCGGTTTCCTACGAGGAATCGAATCTGTTGACTTCCGGGAAGTTCCGTCTGACGTCGTTGGGCGTATTTTCCAAAAGCTCATTGGCCCTGATGAGCGACACCGCTACGGGCAACACTTCACGGGCGACGATGTCGTGGACCTCATCAATGCTTTTTGCATCCGAAGCGGCGCCGACGCAATCCTTGACCCGGCTTGCGGCTCGGGGAGCTTTCTAGTTCGCGCTTATTATCGAAAGCGCCATCTCGAACCTACCCGCCCGCACTTGGACTTGATAGGCGAGCTGTTCGGCTGCGACATCGCCCTTTACCCCGCACACATGGCGACGCTGAATCTCGCCGCCCGAGAGATCAACGACGAGGCGAACTATCCAAGGATCGTCCGTTGCAATTTTTTCGACTTCAAAAACGAGCAACCCTTTTGCCCGATACCCGACGGCGCCGGTGGCCATATTGATGTGAATCTGCCTTTGTTGGACGCCGTTGTCGGCAATCCGCCTTACGTCCGGCAAGAAAAGGTTGCGAAGAATGACAAGGCTCGGTACACGCAAATATGCAGTAATGCTTGGCCGGGCCTGCAGCTGACAGGCCGCAGCGATCTTCATTGCTACTTTTGGCCGGCGGCCGCGCGTCTCCTGAAACCCGACGGGTATTTCGGTTTTCTGACGAGTTCTTCTTGGATGGACGTCGAGTAT
Organism: Candidatus Sumerlaeota bacterium; assembly: GCA_026398575.1. Next base: position 4,498 of record JAPLSP010000037.1, read on the forward strand.
GGCTTTGCCCTGCAAGGCTGGATGTTGCGCCATTTCAAGGTTCTGACGGTGATGGAAAGCGCCGCGGAGCCATGGTTTGAGGATGCCCGCGTCAAGACGTGCGTGGCGATTTTGCAGCGATGCGACGACGAAGCGGCCCGAATGGCGAATCGCGTTCGCTTCGTCCGTTTTGCCCGCAAACTCTCGGAGATTATCGGGGTTAAGCCGTCAGTAGAGACAGAAGGCGCGCGTCAAGCAGCCATAGAAAAACTGCGCAAGCGCATCCTGAGCGTCAGCTCCGACTGCGAGAACAAAGATGTCCGCATTATCGTGAAGGCTCAAGCTGAGCTTTGGGCCGATGGTGTGCGCGCGGCCGCAATATTGGCCAAGGCCGACTTATGCGAGCCCCCTGACGAATCAGATGACGTCAAGGAAATAAGGGAAGAACCCGAAGCGACGGAGGTGACGCTCGCGCCGGGCGCTAGAGCCGACGAAGCCAAGGACTACCGCGCGGGCAAATGGGGGCGGTATGTTCGTGCTCCGGACATCTACTTCGATATCATGCGTCGTTTCGCTTCGCGATTCGCGGCTCTGGGGGAAATCGCATCGATCCGGCGGGGCATCACCAGTGGTTGCGACGCCTTCTTCATGCCCAAGGATGTCACCGATCAGATGCTTGCCGCGCATTCCAGCGATCACGCCTTCCGAGAGCGCTGTGGCGGCGCGCCGCGAAAGGATGCCGCTATAGGGAGATTGCGGATCATCGAGGCCGGGGATGGGAGCGTTCATCCAATCGAAGCGAAGTATCTCACCCGCGAAGTTCATAGCTTGATGAAGGTGGACCGCCCTGTCATCCACGCCGCCGATGTGGATAAGGTCGTCCTTCTGGTAAATGAACCCGTGGACAAGCTAAAGGCAAAATCTCCCTGGGTGTGGCACTACTTAAGATACGGCATGAACGCCACGTTTGCATCCAACAAATCGAAACCCGTGCCCGTGCCCAAGCGCATTAGCTGTGCCGCGCGCCATCCATGGTACGACTTGACGCGACTAGCAAGGCCCGGCATTGCGTTTTGGCCCATGGCTCAGCAATATCGGCACATAATCTCGGCGAATCCCGAACGACTCATCTGTAACCATAATCTGTTCGATATTGCCGCTCCGAACCTAACCGAATCTGAAGGCAGTACTCTCGTCGCGATACTGAATTCAACGCTTGTCGGTCTCTTCAAGACCTTCTACGGCCGCTTTGCCGGGACCGAAGGAAACCTGAAGACGGAAGTAGTGGACGTGAACTTGCTGGAAGTTCCAGACCCGCGAGGCGTGTCATCTGCCTTAGCTGAACGGTTGGCCGATGCGATGGCGCGCATGTCAAAGCGTCCAGTTGGCCGTTTGGTTGAGGAACAGTTGATGGATTGCCATACGCCGGAGCGCGCCCGCCGGATTGCGCAAGGACCGCCAATCTACTCAGAGGAGCTTCAAGAACCTGATCGTCGCGACTTGGATGACGCCGTCTTTGAGCTTTTGGGAGTCTCGAATAAAACCGAACGGACGAAACTGATTCACCGTCTGTACGAAGCAACGGCCCTCCATTTTCGTGACATTCGCGTGGTGGAAATCGAAAAAATGGAGCAACGCTCCAAATCGAGGGGGAAGCGGTTCAGCGTTCATGATCTCGCCGCCGACATTTGGGACGCTGCAGAACTCGACAATGCCATACCTCTCGCAGAGTGGATGGCGCAACGCGAAGAATCCGATTCGTTCGTGAACATCCCCGAAGAACGTCCCGTAGCGCTCGTGGATTCCCCTCTGTTCCCCGACCACACAATCTATTTCGGAAAGCAGAGAACGGCTGTGGTGGAATGCAAATCGCGCGGCCAAGCCGAACTCGTCGCCCATATAGCCACACTTGGCGTCTCCGATGACGTGAAAGTCCCGGCTGAAGATGCCGCATGCCTTGGCACGCTGGCCGATCTTAATGCGCGGCTACAGAAGGCTCTCACTCGCTTCAAGACGCTCACTGAGAGCCGCACAAGCGATGAGCGCACCCGTGGTCAACTAATGGAAGTGTTGCAGCAGTGGTTTGTCCTGGGTCGCGGCGGCAAAAACTCACATTCTATTCTTTGACCGTCAGATGAAAGGCAAACTATGAGATTACACGCGGACAAAGAATCCGATGCGCTTTACCTGCGGCTGGATGATTCCAAGATCATCGAGTCGGAAGGAGTGTCGCCGGGCGTCGTGCTGGATTTCAACGAGCGCAATCAAGTCGTGGGCATTGAAATGCTGAACCTTTCCAAGCGCACGCCCTATCTGGATTTGCGCGAGTTCCAATACCAGACCGCCTGACCGGAAATCACCATGGAAGCAACCCCGCAAGTACCCTGGAAGTACCCCGGAAGTGCCCCGCAAGTGCCCCGCAAGTCACCCCGCAAGTTACCCCGGAAGTCGGGACCAAGTCGGGACTAAGTTGGGACCAAGTTCGAATCCTCGATAAATGCTTATGTGATAGTGCTATAGGCGAATTATTAGCGCTTTCCGGTCGAACCAACAGGACCAAGTTCAGGGACCAAGTAGTCAATCCGCTTATAGGTGCAGGACTTCTTGAAATGACCATCCCTGATAAACCCCGCAGTTCAAAACAACGGTATCGGACCACACCCGCTGGTCGTGCAGTCCTTGAGAAGCGCGAAAAGGAATCCGAATCGTGACCTTCCGCCGGCTACAGCGAAGATGCCCTGGTCGAGCAATCGGCTATCATGGTTCCCAAGGAGGCTGAATTATGTACATGTATCGAATTACGGTTATCGGTTTGGTGTGGCTGGGGATATCTTGCGCGGCAGCAGTTGAGCCGCCAACCGCCGCGATGGTGAAGATGGACGAGGCCAAGTTCAAGGATTGGCTGTCGCGATGGGATAAGCATATCGTCGCCGACGCGCGGAATCGGTATTGCGACAAGGCCATGGGGGAGGATATCGGGTGGCTGATGACGCCGTTTTTGGATGGGTTTTATTATGGCTATATGGCAAGCAAGGATACCAAGTGGATTGACATGTTGATAGACTGGACGGATTCATGGGTCCGGCGCGGGGTCAAGGAACCGGATGGATTTTGGGGGTGGCCAATGCCCAAGGCGGCTGGGACGGACGTGGACAAGCTGAATGAGTGGAACGCCGACAGCATGCTGGGCGAAGCGATGGTCCTGCGTCCCGTGGCGCTCATGGCCGGCGAAATCCTCAAAGACCCCACGCTGAAGGAAAAATATGCGGCCAAGGCCGCGAGCTATATCCAACTCGCCGAACAGATTTATGATAAATGGGACAAGCGCGGCGGCTGGCGCGAGACCAAAGACGGCGGGATGATCAGCGTGACGCTGCCTTACGGTCTCGGCGCCCAAGCCGGGGAATGGGCCGCAGGGTTCGATGCGCGCAACACGCCCGAACATGGTTTCTCGCATCCCAACAACAAGGCCAATCACGTCGCGCGCTGGCTGCTGGCCATGTCGGATGCCACCGGCAAGGCGGTCTATAAAGAACGCGCGGCGAAATGGTTCCGCCTGATGAAGTCGCGAATGAAGATGAAAGACGGCGCGAAGGATGATGCGAAAGGCGGAGCGAAAGACGGCGCAAAGGATGGCGCGATGGCCGGCGGCACGTATCAGATTTGGAACTATTGGCAGCCGGCAGGTCCCTGGGATTATAAACCCGATGGTTCCCCCAAGCATTGGGTGGGAGTCCATCCCAACGCGGGCTACTATTCTATTGACGCCGAAGGCATCATCGCCGCATACGAGCACGGTATTGTTTTCAGCAAGGAAGACATCGCGCGTCTGATCGCCACCGCCATCGCCGAGAAGCGGTACTGGGATGCGCTGGCGCCCTACAGCGAAGAAATCCAGAAGCGGACCGAAGCGGGTCTGAAGCCGGAAAGCTGGGGCGGGCTGAGCGCGGTTCCCAAGTATCTATCGCTGCAAGTCCGGTTGCGCGATGGGAAACCCGCCGAGGGATCAGTGCGCTAGCGCAAACGCCGACTAAATAGCATAGAATGAAGCGGTTATTTTTAATTTCCCTAAAGATTCATGCGGAAATTGACGAAAAATATCAAGGAGTCTATTTCCATTCTTCGATACCCATCAGCATGAACACGGCAGAACACGATCGGAGTTCCAATTCTCATCAAGCAATTGACGGATCAGCAATATTGCCCACCAATGCGGGCGTTTCCCTGGCGCCCCTGACCGGCGCCGGCGCTCAAAGCCCGGCGCTCTCGCCGGAAGCCAGCGCGCTGCGCGCGGCGGAAGAGGCGCTGGTTCAAAGCTGGAGCCTCTTCGAAGCGATCTTCATCTCGATTTCCGACGCGGTGATCTTCTCCGACACCCAGCGTCGCATTCTTCTGATCAATCCCGCCGCGACAGCCATCTTTGGCTACACGCCGGAAGAATTGAAGGGCCAGACCGCTGAATGCCTCTATGCCAGCAAGGCGGATTATGAAGAAACTGGACGGCAGCGCTTCAATGTCAATGCGCTCGTCCAATCGCAGGTCTTCGAGATGCGCTATCGCCGCAAAGACGGCACGGTGTTCCATGGCGAATCGCTGGCAACGGCGATCCGCGATTCGCAAGGCGCCATCGTCGGCTACGTCGGCATTCACCGGTACATCACCGAGCGCAAGCAGGCCGAGGAAATCATCCGGCTCAATCAGCGGCGCTCGGAAACACTCGCGCGCCTGGGAACTCTGGAAGAAAGCTCCATCAACAAGCTATGCGACTTCGCGCTCGAAGCGGGGATTCATCTGACCGGCAGCGCGGTCGGCTATCTTTTCTTCTATAACGAAGAGCAAAAAATCCTGACGCTCTATGCCTGGTCCAAAGAAGTCATGAAAGAGTGCGCGATCGAAGCGCCGCCGGCGGCGTTCGAGCTCGATAAGATCGGACTGCTGGGCGAAGCCGTGCGGCAGCGCAAGCCGATCATTATCAATGACTACGAAGCGCCCAATCCCTTCAAGAAAGGCTATCCTGAAGGACACATTTCCATTCGCCGCCACCTGAGCCTGCCGATTTTTCAAGGCGACCGGATTGTGGCCGTCATCGGCGTCGGCAACAAGTCCAGCGATTACGACGATCAGGACGCGCAGCAGCTGCAACTGCTGATGGAAGGCGTCTGGCGCCTGATCGAGCGCAAGCAGGCCGAGGAGGAGCGGCGCACGCTGGAAACGCGAATGCGGCAGGCGCAGAAGCTGGAAAGCCTCGGCGTGCTGGCCGGCGGCATCGCCCATGACTTTAATAATCTGCTGATGGTGGTTCTGGGCAACGCCGATCTGGCGCTGACCTATCTGCCCGCCGAATCGCCGGCGCGTTTCAGCATCCAGGAGATCGAAACGGCTTCGCGCCGCGCGGCGGACATCTGCAAGCAGATGCTGAGCTACTCGGGCAAGGGACAATTCGTCCTCGAGCCGCTCAATCTGTCGCGCCTCGTCCGCGAAATGGTCCACATGCTCGAAATCTCCATCTCCAAAAAAGCCGCGTTGCGCTGCCAGTTCGCCGACAACCTGCCGGCGGTCGAAGCCGACGCCACGCAAATCCAGCAGGTCGTCATGAACCTGATCATCAACGCCTCCGAGGCCATCGGCGACAAGGAGGGCGTTATCACGGTCAGCACGGGAACCATGGAATGCTCGCGGGAATATCTGCACGAGGACTTTCTCGGCGAGACTCCGAAGGCCGGCCCCTATGTGTTCATCGAAGTGGCCGATACGGGCTGCGGCATGGACGCGCAAACCCAATCCAAAATCTTCGATCCTTTCTTCACGACCAAATTCACGGGCCGGGGATTGGGCCTGGCCGCCGTTCTCGGCATCATACGCGGACACAAAGGCGCCATCAAAATCGGGAGCGAACCAGGCCGCGGAGCAGCTTTCAAGGCGCTTTTCCCCGCCTCGTCCAAAGCCGCCTTATCCACAGAGGCGCCGGGAAGCCCCAAGCCATGGAGTGGGAACGGAGTTATCCTGGTCGTGGATGATGAAGAGGGCGTCCGCAAGCTGACCAAGCGCATGATCGAACGATCCGGCTTCACCGTGTTGACGGCATCGGACGGGCGCGAGGCGATGGAGATTTTCTCCCAGCGCAGCGCAGAGATTGCCTGCGTGCTGCTCGATCTGACCATGCCCCGCATGGACGGCGAAGAGACGCTCGCCGCGTTGCGCCGCATCCGCGACGACGTTCGCGTGATCCTGTCGAGCGGCTATAATGAACAGGAAATCGCCCAACGCTTCGCCGGCAAGGGGCTTTCCGGCTTCATCCAGAAACCTTATCTCATGGCGTCGCTGAACGCCAAACTGCAAGAAGCGCTGAAATAGTCCGCTTCTCCTTGTGTGCCGGTTGTGACGCGGCGAAGCATGTTTATCGGAAAAAGACCAACGTCACTAAAATGAACAGCGGGATGAGAATCAGGCCGCTATAAAGCAAGTAACCAAAAAAGCCCGGCATTTTTATGCCCGATTGCTCGGCAATGCTTTTGACCATGAAGTTCGGGCCATTGCCGATGTAGGTGACGGCGCCCATGAAAACTGCCCCGCATGAGACCGCCGTCAAAAGGGCCGCGTCAATCATGCCATACATGACAGGCAGCGCATGTGGACCGGCGGGCTGGGCGCAAGCCGTGCTAAAGAAGACAACGTAGCTGGGCGCATTGTCCAGAACACTGGAAAGCAAGCCGCAGGCCCAGAAGAATTGCCAGGGAGCGGAAATACCCAGCCGCGCGCCCTCGATATTGAGAATTTCGATGGGCGCCTGCATGGTAATGAAGACGCCGATAAACAGCGCAGCCACTTCGGCGATAGGCGCAAATCTAAAGTTATTCGCTTTCCGGATTTCACTGGAGGTCAGCGCCCATGATAATCCCGCCAGGGTCAACATCACGAGTTCGCGCATATATGCGAACGGCTTCCATCCAATTGCAGGGATGGGCTTGCCGGGATCGAGCAGCCCGATGGCGAGGACAACACCGGCCAGCAAGATGAAATTGACGCGGCCCGTGAGCTGGAACGGCGCGCGCATCGTCTCATCACGCTCGATGTCACCCGGCGCTTCCGCTCGCCAGGCGAACCAGTCCCAGATGAAATAAACGGCCAGTAGCACAATGACGCAAAAGAGCCACTGCTTCCACAGCGTCAGCGTCCAGAGAAACGGCACGCCGAGCAAGTAGCCGAGGAACAATGGCGGATCACCGATTGGCAACAGGCTGCCGCCAATGTTCGCCACGAGGAAGATAAAAAAGACCACGGTATGCTTAACATGGCGCCGCTCGGAATTAACCTGCAGGAGGGGACGGATCAACAGCATGGCGGCGCCCGTCGTTCCGATGAAGCTCGCCAGAACCGCGCCGATGGCGAGGAAAAGCGTGTTTGTCAGCGGATGCGCGGGTAGGTCGCCGCGCAGGTTGATGCCGCCGCTGATGGTGAAAAGGGCGAAGAGCAGGATGATGAATGGGATGTATTCGATGAGAATGGCATGCTTGAGGATCGTCAGCGCGGTGGCCAGACCGGGCGCGCTCGCGCCATCATGCGCGTTGTAACCGTATCCCCGAAATAGATAATACAGGATGACCACCAGGCCCAACGCCAGGGATAGATATAGTTTGTTGCGATTGCGTTCCCACCAATGCCGAGTCCTGAAGAATAGGGGCGCCAGCGCAATGCAAAGCAGCAATACGGCGAAAGGCAATGACCAAAAATGAGAGGGGATGGCTGTATTCGCGCTGATCATGATTTGCATCGTGGTTTGCATAGAATGATCCTTACCCCAAAGGAAGGACGGTATCCCCTGCCCGCGCGGATCAAGCTTCGCTGTCGCTGGGCGCGCCCTTTGTCCTTCCCATCCAGGAAAGATTCTCCAGCCTTCCGAAATGCTCTTCGAATATCCGGTAATACATCAATTCCTCCTTGCTGTTGAGTGTCCAGCCATTCGGCAAATGGCGTTTGCGGCCAAACTCGTTATCTGAAATCGTGTCGTTGGCGCGGCGCGCCAGACATTCACCCACGCCGGCCCCTTCCCAGAATTTGGCCTTTCTTCGGTTCAATACCCGTTCGGGGAGCGCGCCATCCATTGCGCGGCGCAGAATCCATTTTTCCACTCCATCGCGAATCTTCAACTCCACGGGAATGCGCAAAGCATAGTCCACAACGTCATTATCAAGAAAACCGACGTGCGCGACCAAGCCATGCGCCGACGCGCAGCGGTCCACTCTCTGCAGCGCGGTATTGTGCAGGCGGTTCGTGATGTCCACCAATTCATCCGCCAGGCGCCCCACCGGTAAAGCCTTGAGGTAGTCATATCCTGCGAATAGCTCATCACCGCCTTCGCCCGAAAATACGGCGGCAACATGTTCCGCCGCCCGCTGCCCGACCAGGTAGTTGACGATACTGGATCGCACCAAAAGCGCGTCAAAGGATTCCAGGTGGAAAATCACCTTCGGCAAAGCCTCAAGCAATCGCTCCTGCGTCAAGAGGACTTCATGATGCTGCGCATCAATATGCCTGGCGACTTCGCGCGCATATTCAAGATCGGGAGCGTCCTTCAGTCCTCCCGCAAAGGTATGCAAAGCGTCCACATGAGGACGCGCCAGCGCCGCTATCGCGCTGGAATCCAGCCCTCCGGAAAGCCATACCCCCATCGTCGGATTGTTAATAGCTTTCTTTACGGCGGCATCGAGGCGACGATGTAATTCCTTCACGATAACATCCGGCGAATCCTCTAAAGGCGGCCGCGCCTTGATCTGGAAATAAGGAATAACCAATTTATCGCACAAGCGGTGGCCGGGAGGGAATTCCTCCACGCTCTTGGTTAGCTCCAACAGGGCTTTGACCTCCGAGGAGAAGCACAAAGCGCCATCCTCCGTCCGGCCATAATAGAGGGGCGAAATGCCCAGGTGATCCCGGCAAAGGTAGAATTGCTCATTGAACACGGCGGCTTCCGCAAAATGACTCTCGCCGGCGAAATCCAAAACGCGCGCCTCTGCCGACTTTGCTTTTCCCGGTTGCGCTTTGGCCTTGATAATGCCCAGCGTGGCGCCCACGACCTCGGTGATCGCATATCCCGATGCGTCGCCGCGATGCCCGATGCGCTCCAGCATCCGCCGGACTTGGTCCGTTCTTCCTTCCCTGGCGATTCCAGCGATCCCAGACATGATTTCTTCTCCTTTTCAGAAATGAGCATGCGAATTTAGGCTGGCCGCCCATAACCGCTCTTCTGTGGAAACAGGAGCGCCGCGCTCGTCCACCACTTTCATTGCGCCGCGAATCAGGCGGGTTTGCCAGCGCATGGCTTTGCGAAATTCCTCTTTGCCTTCCCAGAGATAAGGAACCGGCAAAAATCCGCGGACGAAAACTTGATACAGCCCCTCGGCCGTATAGGGATTGCATACGATGCATTCAATGGCATGGAGAACCGCGCGCGCTTCGGCGAGCAGTTCCTGCGTGCGAGCGGCGACGTCCGGATGGCGCTTCATGTCGTCCACCTGGCCTTTGGAGCGAAGCTGGCGATACTGTTTGAGAGCGTGGCGCGTGATTTGAATGCTCTCATTGACGACGGCAGGATCGGCCAAATGAGAAGCCTCGGAATAACTGACCACATGGATGATCTCGGGACTGTTGAAATCATCCGGCTCGATATCATCCATGAGCGCGGTGACGGCGGCCAACTGCGCCTTGGCTTTTTCCGGATCGGGAGAAAAATAATCCAGGCCGCCGCGCGGCTGCAGGATAACGCGAAACCGTTCATCCTCCAACTCGCGCGCCAGTTGAAGCATGGCTCTGGATTTTGCCAAGTCTTGCACGCCCCAGGTGTATTTGGGTGTATTGAGCATATTTTGCAGGATGAAACAGCGAATCCCCAATGATTTCGCAAGCCGGGCGGCCAGGATCGCCGAGACGACATACGTCACATCATCCGCGCCACGGAAGGCGAAGTGATGGGGCACATTGGCCTCGAATGGCTTGCCGGTCGAGGCGATATACCGCAGCGCTTCAATATGCTGTCCCAAATTGGCCCGAACGGTGTAAGGCCCGCGCCCGTCCACCTGGCAGAACCACCACAAGGACAGCGCATGCCAAGCGATATTGATCGTTTCCTCATACATTCGGGCCAGCGCGGGAATGTCTTTGGTCCCGGCATAGGTACGGACCAGCATCGGGCGGGCGGCCTGCCAAACGGCAGCGTATTCCTCTGGTGAATTCAACGGCACGCCGCCGCCGTTGGGCCCGTCGGCCCAATCCTCGCCGAAGTTCGATTGCGTCATCTGCGAGGTTCCAATGGAAAGCACGTCGAGAAAACCCATCGCGGCCAATTGGCGCGTCCAGCTCAGAAAAAGCCGGACTGCTTCGCTTCGATCAGCCAGATACGGCCCGACGTGGGCTCTCATCAAGGGCGGAAGCCTGTTTTGCCGGGAATGGCGGAGGCGCGCGACGACCGTATCCGCGCGTGTTCCGAATTCATTATAGCCGCTTCGGTCAACAGGCCTGGCGCCGAGATAATCGCCTTTCCGGATCAATTCCTTGCCGAACGCTAGCCGGTCTTCGTCATAGCGAAGGCTTTGAGCCAGCTCCTGCGGCTGCGACGTTGCGTGGACGCCCAAAATATTAAGCGCCTCAGCGGGAGTCTCATCCCCTCGGAAGACTCCAGCCACTTCGGGGATTTCCCGCTGAACTTTGTCGCACGTCTCCGGCAATCCCGCGAAAAAGACGGCTCTGATGGGTCCTCTTTCCCAGGAAAGCAACCGCTTTTGCGCCAGAATCCGCATCAATTGAGCGAAGACGCCGACGCCTTGCGCCGGATCCAGCCGGTAGCTGAATCCCAGGAGCGTAATCCGCGCTTCGCGGATCCATTGCTCGATGACGGCGCCATTGGCCGCCGCGAGCGGCGCCTCGCACGCTTTGCAGATTCCGGCGTCCGCGATCACGGAATGATAGCCGCAATCAGCCAGTATCTGGGAGATGGAGCTGATACCGAGCGTATGCGCGTCAAGAGCAGGCCGCGCAAATCCAAAGCGATCGTCTTTACTGAGGGTATTTTTCATGGCTCACCTTTTTCCTAAACTGATCTATGCCCCCACCACCAGGAATCGGATATCCTTTACGGACATTCCTTTGATGCCCAGCCGCTCGACGGTCCGGCCTTCGGCCCAGTAGTCCACCCCGTGCATTGCGGACGCCATGTTGATGACGGACCTGATGGTGGGCGTTGGCACATTGAGCATTTCTCCGATGGACGCGATGGGAACCAAACTCATGGGGACATCTTCGGAAATATAGCGGTGATGGATCGTCGCGGGCGCCTTGATGCCGGAATAACCCGGATTGGCCTGCATGGCGTCGAGCAAGGTTTTGCCAGCGGCATCGTAAGCCAGGTAAAGCCATTCGCGGGCTGTATTCGCGCGAATCCCAAGGGCGCTGGCCACGTTTACCCGCTCGCGATCAATCGTTTCCAATACGCTGGCGACGGCGGGCGTGACGCCTTGCACGTAGTATTCGAAATCGCCGTGTGTTTCTTCGATGCGCCCGGCGTTGAGGATGGTGATGGCCGGATGAAACACCGCCCCAATGTTGTCGAGGCTGGTCTTCAAGACGTTGTCTCCCGGCACAAACTGAGGAAACGCCTTGCGTATGACTGGCAGGACGTCCACCGTTTGGTAAGCCGGGAGGCACGCCAGTGGCACGGAATTCTTGATGCCGAAGATATGCACGCGCCCGGGATTGGTCGCGCGCGAGGCATAAAGCAGCGTTTGCGCTTCGGCAATATAAGGACGGACCGAGGGATTGCGCTCGCGCAGAATTTGCGCAACCTCGAGCGCTCCTCCGGTTCGCCCCGGATTCAATACAAGGATTTGGCCGTCCTTGATATGGGGCGCCACAATCTCGGCGATATTCCGGTGACCCGTCGCTGGAACGACCACCATCAATACATCCGAAGCGCCCACGGCTTCGGCAGCGTCTGATGAGACCAGGTTCAACGCCGCGAACCCTTCCACTTCACCGGTTACTTCGATGCCGCCGCGCGCCCGGATAGGAATAAGGTGTTCTTCGGTTCGATTGAAGAGATTCACCTGGTAGCCGATAATGGCCAAATGCGCCGCCATCGCCATACCCCCATGACCGGCGCCCAAAACGCAAAAGATGGGCATGCCCTCGGCGGCCACGATCTCGCCGAGCGGTTCTTCGGCGGACGCGAACTGCTCGATGAATTCCGATGAAGATTTCACCGCGAGCAAGGCCTCGATGAATTCCTGTGACTGGCAAAGCCGCGAAATGCGGCTTAAAACCCGGAGGTAAAGGGGCTGCGCTTCGGGCGGACACAAAAGCAAAAAAACAAGATTGGCCTTTTCCTTTGCGCCTTGCCATGGAATCCCTTCACGTGAAACACCCGCAGCCAGGACCAATTGCTTACAGGCCTTTGTCGAGGCGTGCGGTATCGCAATGTGATGCGAGGCGACCGGCAAAATCGTGCTGCCGATCCTTTCTCTGGCCATCAGATCTTTCAGCGCCATTTCCGCAACGATTCCCTTGATATTCGCCAGCGCGGAAACCATTTGCTCCATGGTGGCTTCGCTGTTGGCGGCAGGAAGATAGATTACTGTTTCCGGGTGTAGAATGCTTGCAATTTTCATGGTAATGCTCCTTTGGCTCCAAGGCTTATCCAAACCCTAAAGAATCACTTGGAAATTAGCGAATATCTTGATCTGTTTTTAGGCTATCAACGAAGGAGAAAGCCGATCCCATGCGCCAGCGCCCATAAGGGCAAGGCGAGAGCGATGAGAATCAAGGCATACCGGCGCCAATGCGCCAGGGTCGCCGGCTCGCCCGCGACTGTTTCGCCATTCAGGTGTGCGATATCCAAATAGCGCAAGCCGATGCAGACGACTACCGCCGCCCAGAATAAACTATCGGCCAGGTTGAATTTGCCCCGATTTTGGACAATGAAGAGAAGGGCCGCCAAAAGGGCAATCGTTCCGATGGCCATCCATCCGAGACGGGCCACGCAGCCGAGGGTACCGTGTAAACTGTAAGAAGATTCTTTTCGTTCTATTTTAGACATAACCACCACCTCCGATCACAGAAAGTAATCAGAGTGGCGGCCCGACCACCCAAGAGAATTAACCTGTAACGGCGTTGCGCCGTCACACCCTTTTTAATTTTCTGGATTGCTTGGAGCAAGGCTCACAACAAGCAAAGCTGTTCATACAAGCCCAGATTCGGATCGTCAAGGCTTTTTTATGCTGAAAGTTTTCATTTCCATGAAAGCCTTTGACATTCCTCGCCGCAATTTATTAACATCCCTTAAATACTTGCAGCAATCGCCAATGAGAAATCCCACCTCATGAATTTCTTTGCCGATCTTGTGAGAATTGCCCAGGCGGCATTGGACCGCTTTGAGGTGGATTATGCCGGTCTTCGGGATGGCCGGGCCATCATGGAGCGGTGGGCGGATATCCGGACGAAGCAGATTATGCCGGCGCCGCGCAATGTGGTCAAATCCCGCAGACTGCAGGCGGCTTGCCCGGCGCCTGATTTCCAAGCCGTTCTATCCCGGATCGAAGCCGAGTGCGCGCAAGGCCAGGACCTGAATCACCGCCTGAACAAGGCTTTTTTTCGCGCGGAATACACTGATTTTTTATTTGCCGATTGGCGCATCTACCATCTTCATATCAGCGGCGCGCCGGATGGCAAATACTTCATGCAGCCATCGAGTCATCTCCTGTTCGTCGTTTTTAGAGACGCGAACGCGTATTGGGTGGATATCCGCCCTCGGGGCGAAGACTACAAATCCCTGCAAAAGGAATTGCTTACCCTCATCCATGAAGAATGGCCCGAGTTGCTCGAACCTTATCGCGTGCAGGACTTCAATGAGACTTCCGCGCCCTCTTTTAGTCCCAGCAAGATGAATTTGCTCCGCAACGCGGGCGTCAACATCATTCAGAGAATAGGAAACCGTCTCTATTCGCCGATCGGCAGAGGGGCAAGCAGGGATACTGTCTCCGCAAGCGCCATTATGGAAATGAGCCGTCTGATGAGATATGTCAAAAGCGCGAATGCCTTTGTGATGCGGAATCAGAACGCCATCGTTTCCCAGATCGCCCAAAAAACCGGCAAAACGCCCGCTTCCCTCGATCTTCACCTGGAGTTCAACGGGAAAGATTTCTATCTTCTGGACCCGCAGAGCAATTGCACTTTTCGGTTCGGCCAATGAAAGCACAAATGACGATGCCATTCTATGAGAATCGGAGATTGGACAGAAATGAGAATCAGACCGCGGACAAGAACGGGAATCGGGGCTTTGGCAATCCTGTCGGCGTTGACCTTCGGCGGCATCGCAGGCGCTATTGCCGCCGAGCAAAAGGCAGCGGCGAAAACGGCGGCGGGCGACGTTCCCAAACCTACCATCGCGAATGTCCCCTACGGCGCGCACGAGCGGCAGGTATTGGATTTCTACAAGGCCGCGTCCGACAAACGCACGCCTCTGCTGTTCTATATCCACGGTGGCGGCTGGGTTTCGGGTGATAAAAGCCCCGTCGGGGGCGTGTCGAAATACCTCGACGCCGGCATCTCGGTCGTTTCCATCAACTATCGCTATTCATGGCAGGCTCAGCTGGCGGGCGTGAAGCCGCCCGTCGAGTGGCCGCTGCACGATGCGGCGCGCGCGCTGCAATTTGTCCGCAGCAAGGCCGCCGAATGGAACATTGACAAGCAGCGCATCGGCGCCTCGGGCGGATCGGCCGGCGCGTGTTCGAGTTTGTGGCTCGCCTATCATGACGACATGGCCGATCCGAAAAGCAGCGATTCGGTGGCGCGCGAATCCACGCGCCTGTGGTGCGCCGCCGTGAACGTCGCGCAAACGTCGCTCGATCCGCAGCAGCTCAAGGAGTGGACGCCGAACAGCCGTTACGGCGGACACGCGTTCGGCTTCATGGACCCGAACGACATCAAATCGCGTGACAAGCATTTCGACGAATACCTCGCCGCGCGCGAAAGCATCCTGCCGTGGATCAAGGAATACTCCCCCATCGAACACGTCACCGCCGGAGACCCGCCGGTTTGTCTGACGTATCCCACCGCGCCCGCTCTCGGCAAGGATCAGAAGGACCCCACCCATACAGCGAACTACGGTGTGAAGCTGCAGGAGAAGTGCAAAAGTCTCGGCCTCGAATGCGAGCTCGTCTATCCCGGCGCGCCCAACGTGAAGCACAAAGACGCGCAGGCATACCTGATCGAGAAGCTCAAGGCACCGGCCGCGAAGTGAACGTCTCGCTTCGAAGAGCAAGGCGCCAAAAGGTCCAGCGTAAGAAAGATGGAATAAATGCGCCCGTCTCCGAAATGACAAAATACAAAATGGATTTCCAGGAGTCCCGCCTCATGATCTTCAATAAAAGCAAATGGACGAAGATCAATGCTTGTCTGAAAACTATCGGCGTCTGCAACCCTCTTATGAGTCCACCGATTTGGATTTTAGCTACCATGCTTGTTATCTTATGTACTGGATGCGCAACAGTAGGTGGCTATCTTCGGGATCGCACACTGGACGCATTCGATGTTTTCAGCGTTACACTAGGTCTCGGCGGAGGAGTTGCAGGACGGGCAGGCCCTGTTCATTTAGGGCTGGGCGCCTATGTGGACAGCTATGGAATACGCGGCGGCGACTGGAGAGTATTTCCCGGTCTTATGGATGCAGGCGGCTACGGTATGACGCTTGAAGATACGCTGCAAATTTGGGATTCATCTGGCCGGTGCTTGCCCATAGGTGCTATAAGCATTTCTCGAATATTAGGCGCTTCCGAGAATCGTTACGTGTATAAATGCCATCAAGTGACTGGCGGGCCTTTGCTGGCTTTTTTGCATGAGGAGGAAGAGGATTCCTATTATGATGCTGATCAGAAAGAGCGCAAACCTGTCCTGCGCCCGTATTATACGCAAATTGATTGTTCTGTTGCTGCTCTATTCGGGGTCCGCATAGGCTTCAACCCAGGGGAACTGCTAGACTTTTGTCTTGGATTCTTGACTATAGATCTTTACAAAGATGATGATAGCAGTTTTTTCGAAAGTGTCTTGCGAGAAAAGCTGGAAACAAAATATTATAAAGAGAGTGAACGAGAAAATGAGATGGCAGCAGATGAAGCAGATAAAAATGCTCAAGAAGAAGCCAGGCGAGCTGGAATCACGAATGAGCAAGAGATCGCCCAAAAAGGTACGCAAGCGTACATGGCTACTTGGAGAAAAGCCAGGGAAGACGCAAAAGAAAAGGCCAGACAGGAAGCTGATAGAATAGCGCGCGAACGTGGCAAGAAGCGGCAATGACGAGTCTTGTGGTGGTACACTGTAGGGTCGAAAACTTGTTTGCAATTGAGGGACGGGTCAATTAACTCTGCCGCAAGCTTGGGATAGTTCATCCAGCCCTTCAGCAGTCCGTCTGCGCGCGAGCCATTCTACTCTTCTTCCTTCTCCAGAAAATCGTTATTCAGAACCTTGAAGCTCAACCGCCCGCATAAAGCGTTGGAAAGCATTTCCACCGTTGGGCGGATGACGATGCCTTCCTTCAACTTGCCGCTCTTGTAGGCGCCTTTGGCCCGCTCCAGCAATTGCTCCAGGGTAAAGTTGAAGACTGTCACCTCTTCCACGGGAACGGTCTGCAAATGATAGTCCCCGCAAAAGGCCATGAGATCTTTGTAGTCCAAGAACCGGCCTTTTTGAATGTCATAGACATTGAAGATATAGACTTCGTGGTCGGAAAGCCCGATGCGGTTTTTTTGAATGCTGGGGCCGCACAGCTCGCCCTGGATGGCGAAATTTCTCACTTTTTTCAGGACCGCTTCGAGATCGTATTTCCGGAAAACTTTCCAGAAGGTATTGCCTTCCGTCTCCTTGAGCGACAGGTTGCGCGAGCAGACGTCTATCTCGCCGTCGTAACAAGCGAAGGTCGCGGACGTGCCATCCATCTTGGTGGTGATATAGACTTCCTTCCCCGTGATCTCCGCGATGATCTCGGGAACGGATTGGAGGCGAACCTCATCCGTCTTGGGGAGGTAACCGGGAAAGGGCCGCTTTACGATGCCGGATAATTGCGCGGGGATGGGCGGCTCATATTTGCGCACGCCCATCAGCTCGGTCACATCCTGCCCGGCTTCATAGTTTCCGGGGGGCAGGACGGACATCGGGAATCCAATGCCCTGTGAGAGCTGCTTGCGCAGCCGGACGGTTTTGATCCTGAAATTCCTGGGCCGTAGAAATTCGTATTCGGGCTTTTCAGGGAGTATGGAATCCACCTCGCAGTAAACGCACTTGTCGCCAACATTGAATTCGTTTTTCTTGACGACGACCTTCCATCCCAGAATGCCCGCCACCACGATCGCATCGGCATTGGGGATCGGCTGGATGTCATTAATGATCTGAATTGAAGCCAGTTTTCGTTCCATGATTGCTCCTCCTGGATTTTGACGCGGATGGGCTGTCGGACACGTTGGACCGGTCATCGGACGCGTCAGACCGGTCAGACCGGTCTGACGCGTCCGACAGACCGGCTGAGTTGGAAGCGCTGGATGACCCTTGCGCGCTTGGACTAAGGTTTCCGTTTTCCGTGATCAGCGCTTCGATATTCTTGCGCTCGATTTGCTCCATTGCTTTGCGTTTTTGCAGATAGTGATCGTATTTTTGAATCTCGTTTTCGCTCCACGCGTTGGCTTCCAGGTAGTCTCCGCAAAAGGGAACTGCCAGATCAATCCAGCAGGCGAACTTGTCCATTTCTTCGCGGGAAAGCTTGACACCATTGTGTCCGGCTTCGAGCATTGGGATGAGCGCGCTTTTTGCGGCGCCCACCGAATAGGGAGACAGCATGGGCGGCGCCGACTGCGCGCTGACCCAATTGACCAGCTTGCCGTCCGGATTGCCCAGGAACTTTTTGTCATTCACATTGCATTGCGTCAAGGCGAGGTAGGCGTCACTCCACTTGCGCCCGGCGTCGTCCTTGAAATTCCATGCCCCCAGCAAACTGAATGCCTTGTCCCTGGGTTTGCCTTTGTCCGCGATCTCGGATTTGCCGCCGCTTTTCCGTGCGGCAAGTTGGTTGGGATCGTTGTGGCAGCGGATGCAATGGCGGTCGAGAATCGGCTGGATTTCCTTGATGAAACTGAATCCACGCGCCGCCCCATAGAACGGCGCCAGCGGCTGCGGACCGGCTTTCATCGCCAGCGTCGTCCGCGCATAACCCCACGGCGCCTCATTTTTGTTTTCGTGGCAGCCGACGCATGAAAAAGATTCTCCCGGCTGCAGCGTGGACCAGCTGCGCATCGTTTGCGCGACGCGCCCTTTGCCGTCCACGGCCTGGAAATAAACAGGCGTGCGCGCCGGCACGGTGAAACACGCCGAACCGTCTTCATGCACCGTCGCCTCGCCGAGGATGGTCTTCGGATCCCAGCAGCCATTGCCGATGGAGACAGGCGTGCAGGCCAGCGCGCCGCCTGCCGGGCCCCGGCTGTTATTGCACTGGATGCCGGCGGCGCGAAAATCGATGGTCACCACGCGCAATTTTTTGATGCTTCCGCGCGCAACGCCTTCCAAGCCCGGCCCTTGATAGATGTTCTGCATGTAATAGATTCCGGCGTCCTTGCGATAGTCCACCAGCGAGGGGCGCGAATGCGGAATGCGACGCGGCGCCAAGGGAACCGGCTGGTTGCAGGATATCTTCGGATCGCTGGCGAGCAGTTCGCGCCGGCCGTCAATGGTCATGAAATAGATCGCGAAAAGCGGCGCCGCCTCCCCGAGCCTCGGACGGCCCGGCCAACCATAAGGATCATAAGTCACCAGAAATTCGGTTTCACTCAATGGATAGGGATATTGAAACAGCTCCCCGTCTTGTCCATAAGCGTCCACCTTGACAGCGTCCGTCTTGCGAACAGGCGCGACCAGCTGCACGCCGCTGTTTTCCTGCCGGCCTTTCGCCGGATCCACGACGATCAGTTTGCCCGTCTGGCGCGAGTGATGGCCTGTGGCAATGGCCAAAACTTTTTGCGTTCCGGGAATGCCGCGCGCATGAAGGATCGTGGTCGGGAACCAGGAGTTATTGCCGTAGAACTCGGTCTGCGCCGTGCCGTCGGTGTTCATCTGATAAAGCGGCTGCGGATAAATCTGCCCGCGGTCGTTATATTCCCAGCGCGTATAGAGGACGCGCCCATCTTCCGTCACCGTCGGATAGTTATCATGCACCTGATCGAACGTCAGGCGGCGCAGGAACTTGCCATTCTTGTCGCAGGCGTAGAGATTGCTGACCTCGGTCCAAAAGCAATCCACCGTCTGCACGCAGCGCGTGGAGTTGAAGAGGATATCGCCGTTGGACAAATAGGCGCCTTCATAGTCGGCAAAACCAAGGCCTTGTGTGAGTTGGCGGATCGCGCGCGTCCGCGCGTCCATTTCGTAAAGATGAAAATCATCTTCGCGATCCGACTTTTTCCACGCAAAGAGAATGCGCGTACCGTCGAACGAGACGTCCGGGTCCCGGATCATGCCGTTGGGCGCCGAAAGCAGATCGGTGATACGCGCGCGGATGGCGCCATTGATTTTTTCTCCGCCGGATTGGCCGGGCGCCAAGGCCTGCAATTCCAGCAGACACAAAGCCGCGCCAGGCAGGAAATGCCGCTCGGCCTGAGCGTCGGATTGCGCTTCGGTGTAGGCATAGTGCGAACCGCCGAGTGTGGCATGTTTGGTAAAAATAATTTTGGGGCATTGCCGGAGGACCGGCTGCAGGCGAATGGCGCGCCGCTGCTCGCAGACTTTCGCATATAGGTCCAAGAGGCGGCGGTCGTCCGGACCGGCGTTTGCCTTCGCGAGCCGTTCGTATTCCGCGCGCAGATCGTTCCCCTGTTGTCCCAGTTCATCCAGCGCCCGACGGATCATCGCTTTTTCGATATCGGCGCCGGCTGCCGCATCCGCGACGAGCCACCCGCGCAACCCCTTCTCGTAATCCTGCAACATCCAATCATATTCAACGGGGAAGTCGTTTTCAATCAGCCGCTCCAGTTCGTGCGTCAAGGGATCGCGCGGATCGCGCGCCCGCCACAGAAAAGAAGATTTCGATCTATCGTTCTGCTGCAGGAACACCGCGCGCAGCGCCAGCATGGTTTCCGGCCATGTCCCTTTGCGGGCGTAGATGCGGGCGGCGTCGCTCCGGGGCGTTTCATCCTTCGCAGGCGCCTCCGCCGCACAATCTATTGAAATCCCTCCCATAACGATCATCCCTGAGAGAGCGGCTGACAACAGGCAGCAGGAAAATTTCCGGCTCAAAATCATAATCACCAATGACATTCTTATAAAATCCCAAACGACGCGAACGCAAGGAATAATTGCCCGCATACTTGCATGAGAATTATGGACAAGCCGCGAGCCGAATCTAGTGCAAAAGATCAGTCATGAGGGCATGAAGCAAATATATCGGGCCGCCAATATAGCAAAAATGCGCTTGCGCCTGCCTACTCAATGCCCATACTTGCGGTTAAAGATACTGGCTTACATGAGTGGGCCATCCCCTTGGCTTGGTTCTCCGTCCTGCATTTGCATGCATATATACCATAAAAATTTGACAAAGCAAATACTGCGTGCCGAATGTCTCCCTGCTCTCGGCGCTCAGTGGTCATATTTTAGTATTGACGATATTCGCGCCTGTATGACGAAAAGAAGGGTGATTTGCCACCCCCAAACGATCAATCGCTATTTAGCTGAATTTATTAAAGATCGCTTAATTTATCCTTCTGGCCGAGGGTGGTATAGCGCAATCAAGGAATTGTTCGAGCTTGATACGTCATCAATGGGGGAAATTGCTGAAGAATTGGGAGAGCATTTTCCATTCTTGGCTTTCTCTTGCTGGTCCACTGAGCAAATCAATCCTTGGATGCATCACTTGCTTGGGAAATCAATATCTTTTGTTTATGCGGAACAGGATAGCATGAAGAGCGTCTATGAATGGTTTCAGGACGCAGGCTGGCGCTCCTACCTCAATCCTACAAGATTGGAAGCAGGAAAAGTATTTTCTGTGGCGGAAAAGACCGTCGTGATTCGACCGCTAATTCAGCGGGCGCCCACCATAAAAAATAAATTCGCTTCGATTGAAAAAATTCTAATTGATCTGTTTATAGAAAGCAGTTCGCTGAATATTATGAGCATTTTAGAGTTACAGGAAATGACGGCAAAGCTTATTAAAAGCGCACGTTTGTCCATGGGTTCTCTTGTATCGTATGCCAAACGCCGCAAAATATCATTAAGCGATATATTCCCAAAGGAAGAATCAATTATTTCCGCTTTAAATATTTAGAGGAGATAATTGATTATTGTTATGTAAATGATTGAAAATAAATACTTTACAAAAGCATGGATTTCTGAGAAATCCGCCCAAATGGGCAATTGCGCCCAAGATTTGCTCGAGAAAGCGATTCATGCTTTGGCGCTTTTAGGCGAATTGGCTTCTCGCCATGTGCCTTTGGTTTTCAAAGGAGGAACAAGCCTGCTTTTGCGTTTGCCACGCATTCGGCGTCTCTCAATTGACCTTGATATCCTCTGTTCATTGCCGCCGCCGGAATTAGATTCAATCTTGAATGACATCAGTCAGACACCGCCTTTTGTCCGGTATGAGGAAGACCATCGCGGTCCGCATCGTTTGCCAGTTCGGCGTCATTTTAAGTTTTACTATGCTCCTCTCGTTGCCCGCGACTCAATGCCATACGTGATCTTGGATGTGGTGGGGGGAAAAAATATCTATCCTCAGACGGAAAAAATTGCGATTAAGACACAGTTTTTTGAGTTGGATTTCGATGTCAAAGTCACAGTGCCGACAATAGAGGGATTGCTGGCCGATAAGCTAACCGCCTTTGCGCCGAACACGGTAGGGATACGGCTGGCGGATGAAACGGCGCTGCAAGTCATGAAGCAGATGTTTGACATTGGCGAGTTGTTCAATGCGGCGGAAAGCTTGGAAGCAACCCGGCGGGCATATGAAGCAATTTTTGCAGCCGAGAATGGCTATAGAGGCGCGGCATTCACTCTGGAGGAGGCGTTGAACGATGCGCTTCAGACCGCTCGCTTAATATGCCAAACTGCGCTCAGGGGCGGCGAAACCACCGATCGGACGCATCTCTTGGAACAGGGACGCAAACGCCTTCAAAACCATTTGGTTGCTAACAGATTCAGTCAAGACGAAGCGAAAATAGCCGCTTCGAAAGCAGCATGTTTGGCGGCTGCTTTGAAGTGCGGACTCGATGGGCGTCTGCTGTCTGATCTGCGTTACCGTGAAGGGGCAAGGTCTTCATTAAGAGACACCGTGCTGGCAGATGGTGTCTTGAATAGGCTGAAAAAGTCGTCTCCGGAAGCATTTCACTATTGGCGCCAAGTAGAACGAATCCAGCAAGGCAAACTATGAAACGCTGACGCACGATCTTTTATCGTGTGGACATCTAAATATAGCGTGTATAATTCCATTATTACGGAGGAAAAGCAATGAAACCGATCAGTTTGCAGATGTACAGCCTGCGCGAAGAGGCCAAGAAAGATTTCGCCGGCGTGCTGCGCCAGGTGGCCGCCATGGGCTACAAGGGAGTCGAGCCGGCGGGATTCCACAATATGACGCCGCCCGAGTTCCGCAAATTCGTCGAGGACCTGGGGATGAAGGTTTCCTCGACGCATGGCGGCTGGCCGACGGCCGAAAATGTCAATGCGCTCATTGACACCGCAAAGACCATCGGCGCCACGGTCACCATCAGCGGCAAAGGGCCGGATGACTTCAAGATACTCGATGCGATCAAGAAAGTCGCCGACTCGCTCAACGCCGTGCTGCCCACGTTCAAAGCCGCCGGCATCGGATTCGGCTATCACAATCACTGGTGGGAGTTTGCCAAGATTGACGGCCGCCTGGGATACGACCTATTGATGGAGATGTGCCCCGGTTTGCTCTGCCAGATTGACACCTATTGGGCGGCAAATTTCGGCGCCATTGATCCCGCCGCCGTCGTCGCCAAATACAAAGCGCGCACGCCGCTGCTGCACATCAAGGACGGCCCCCTCGTCAAGGACAAGGCGCATACGGCCGTCGGCTCGGGCAAGATGAATGTCCCACCGTTGATCGCCGCAGCGGATGAAAAAGTCCTGCAATGGATCGTCGTTGAACTCGACTCGTGCGACACCGACATGACGCAGGCCGTGGCCGACAGCTATAAATATCTCGTCGGCAAAGGCTTGGCCGCCGGCAATAAATAACAGGCGCCCGCGCGTAATCCCTTAGCAAGAATCCCATTTCGAAAAGCTCACAAATCGCTGAGGGCGGAATCAGTGTCATCATTCTGCCCTCAACGATTCTGCCTGCCTATGGCGCTATCGCCTTTTCCGCCCGCTCGGTTCCGGTCAATTTTAGGAGTTGATTGAGGCGTCTGATTTGATTTAGCATGCTCTGTGCGATGCTAGTTTTTTGGCTTGTATAGGCGCCTCTGATAGATATTTGTTATAATTATGATAATTTTGGTCATATAAACCTTATCATATCCCTGAAAGGAGCAAGTATGTTCAATTATTCCGTTTCAAGAAGACAGTCGCTCACGAAAACCTGGGCAAGCGCTAATTGCATTTATTGCCTGGCGCTTGTTCTCCTGGCAGCCCCGGTCTGGCCGCAGACCGTGATCACGGACACCTACATCAGCTCGTCCACAACATGGACCAAAGCGGGCAGCCCCTATCTGGCGCCGAACACCGTTGAAGTGGCTCCTGCCGCCGTTCTGACCATCGAGCCCGGCGTCACGGTTCAATTCGGAGCGGATATGGCGCTGATCATCTACGGCGCCATTCAAGCGCTGGGGAGCCCCGAGGAACCCATCCGCTTCACCTGCGATACGCCCGCCACGGGCGCCTGGCTGGGGGTCTGGATCGAGGGTGACTGGAATGCTCCTCTTCTGGATGTCTTTCAAAACGTCATTATCGAATACGCCGGCCAGGCCCCCTATGGATCCGCTCTCAGTATCACGAACGCTTCGGCGAAAATAAAAAACTGCGAGATCCGTTCCAGCGCGAACAATGGGATTGCCGGGACAAGTCTCTTTGACTGCAATATTCAGGGGACTACGTTCTCCGCCCTGGCCGCTTATCCCATTACGTTGGGCGGGAGTATGCAAAGCCTCTCCCTCTCGAATCTTTCTGTAATGGACAGCGTCACTACTAAAAACGTCGTTTTATTCTACAGCCAGTTTATGGGCAATTTCCAGCTGCCCAACCCCGGTATACCCTACCTGGTCCAGGGCGCTCTTTACGTTGACGAGAACAGCGTCCTCAACATTGATCCGGGCGCCCAATTATATTTCGACACTTACAACGCGCTGGAAATCTACGGACTCCTCAATGTGAACGGCACGACCAGCCAGCCCGTGCTATTGAGCTCCGCCAACGCTCCCGGAGGCGCCTGGCCGGGCATTTACATCCAAAATGGCGGCCTTTATGCCAACGAAGGCTCGCGTCTGACCGGCGCCGTGATCGAATATGCAGGCGAGATTGCGGCCTATCATTGCGCGGCGCTTTACCTGATCAATGCCAAGGCCACGATTTCCCAGACGATTTTCCGCAATTGCCCCCGCGGCGCCATCCATGCCGAAAACGCCGGGGGCACGGTGGTCGAACGCAGCAAGATTTTGGTTGATCCCGCCGCTCCTTGTTTTGCGATTGATAACGAGAGCGACGATTATTTGCTTGCCCCCAACAACTGGTGGGGCTCGCCGCAAGGGCCGGTGGTTGTGGACGTGGGCGCTGGAGGAGATCTCACCACCGACGGCGCCAAGGTCAATCCCATGGTGGCCTTTCAGCCTTTCCTGACGGACGCCAACGCCGATCCCGGTCCCGTTTCGCCCGCCGAACTCCGCGTGCTGCAGGTCATTCCGCGCCGCTGGTACGTCCCGGCGGACGGCGTCACACAGATTTGGGTGGACATCTACCTCCGCGACGGCGCCGGCAATCCGCTTGCGGGGCGCAAGGCATGGATTCTCTCCAGCCCGCGCGGCGACACGGCCAACCAGGACGGCGCGCTCGGAATCACGGACATGAACGGCCATGCCTATTCGTATGTCACGGCCAATGCGCTCCTGGGCGATGGTTCGCTGGACCCGTTCACGAATCAAATCGGCGATGCGATCCTGACACCCGATTTTCAGCTGACCGTGGCCGACGTGGCGATTCCAGTGATCAAGACAACCGCCAATGTCGCGTTTACCACTCCGACGCAGGATCTGAATTTATTCCCTGACGATGACAATGGCGCGCCCTATTCCAACGGCAATCTGAGCTTCGATCCCGAACCGATCACCGCCGGAGTTCCGACCACCATCAGCGCGCGCATGGTCAATCCCACTGCCCAAACGCTGATTTTGGACGGACAATTCGGGATCACGCAACTGGGCATCGGCCTGCAAGTCGGCCCCATTGCCGACGTGACGAGTGAAACGCTTCCCCCGAATTCCGAAGTCCTGATCCAACGGAGATGGACTCCCGTTGTAAGTGGACACTATTGCCTGTACTTCACGTATGCCTATCATGCGGCGGGAGGATCATCGGCTGCTGCGGTGGCGCCTGCATCTAAATTGAAACGGCCTCTTTCGAAAACCGATATCGTCGGATACGGGGTAGGCAAATCCGGTTTCAACATTGACGTGGGCAAGGGCTCTGTGATGAACAACAACGCCATGGCGCAGGGACGCAACGCCGTCCAATATGTGAAGTACGGCCAGACCGCCGTCGAAAAAGTATCTGGAACTGGTGTGCCGGGCGGCTTTATCCCCGGCTTTCTGTTCGGCAAAATTATAGATTTCAACTTCGAAACGTGGACAAAGTCCGCCGACGCCATCGCCAACGATCCCCCTGATCCCAACTACCGCTCCTTTGCCACCGTGGATCATTATGACTTTCCGCCCCTTGTGGCAGGCAATCCCGTTGGCCTTACCCTGGTTCGCGCCAACGCCGGCAACACCTTGCTGCGCGCGCTGCTGGATACGGCTGCCCTGCTGCGCGCCGCGGCCTCCACGATGGAAAAATATTCGGCGGCCGCCGCCGACAACAATGACGAATGGGTGGCCCAGCAATCCGCCGCGCTGGTTCAATACAAAGAATTGTCCGGCGCCGCGCTGGTCAATTCCGCCAATGCGATTGACGCCTATCTCGCCATCTGCCGCCAGGAAGGTGGATCGCAAGCAGTCGTCACTTCCAGCAGTTACGCCGAATACCAGGCTCGCCTGAGCGCCTCCGGATTCAACGATACGGAACTCCAGGCCGCCGCAATGCTAAAAATCTCCGATGAGCGTCTGAACGAAATTCTGCAATGGCGCATTCGCGCGAATTCGGAAGACGCCGCTGGAGATCTGTATAAATTGCTGGCGGAAATCTCCAGCGCCATCCGCGAATGGGGAACCGCCTGGCAGAATCCCGGACAGGTTTTCCCGGTACAAACCCCGGGCGGCGCCAAAGGACTTTCGCGTCCGGCAGTCGCAGCGGGACAAAACAATCTTGTCCGCATCTATCCCAGCTGGGAGACCTTCCAAGCGGGTAATCCGCTGGACCACGCCACCACGATTTCATTCAAGACGCGCGCGCTGTCCGTCCCCAGGGACTGGAGCGTCCGCCTGAATCCTGCGAGCGTTTACCTGACGTCCCATGCGCAGACCACCATCACGGTTTCGCTGGTTCCCGGCGGCCCCTCGCTCCAGGGCGGCAGCGTGCGTTTCGCCGTGGAAGGCTGGGCAGAAGACGCTCCGATCGGCGGTCCGGAGGGCGGCGTCACGATGAACATCCTCATCCCGAAGGCAGTCACGCCCTTCTCCGCAAGCCCAGACGTGGCCGTGTCGGAAAACGGCGTTTCGATTCCGAATGGCGGCTCTTCGGCTTTTGGCGCCGTTTTGCTGGGAAGCGCCGCGCCGGTGAAAACCTTCAGCGTTCAAAATCCGGGACTCCTGGACCTTGCCGTCACCGGGCTTTCCGTTTCCTCCAGGTTCGTCATTGTGAAGGATTTGCCCTCGACGGTCACCGCCGGAACCACGGCGACCTTCTCGGTTTCGATGAAAACCGACGCCATCGGAGACTTCGCCGGGGAGATAACCCTTGTCAACAATGCCCCCGGAAAGTCCCCCTTTATAATCCGTCTTTCCGGTTCCGTGGCGGCTGAAAGCGCGCTGGCTGCTCCCCGGAACGTTCATGCGAGTAAAGGCGCCTATCCCGCGATGGTCCGTGTCTCATGGGACTTGTCCGATGGCGCCGATTTTTATAAGGTTTACCGTTCCGTCAGCGCCGACCCGCAGACCACGCGCACGGAACTCACCGGCTGGATTTCCGGCAATGTTTACGATGACAGGACCGCCACGAGCGAAAAGGCGTATTACTGGGTCCGCGCCGCTGTGGACGCGCTTGGCGTGCAGACCAGCGCCCTCAGCCAGCCTGACGCGGGCTGGGCTGCTTCCACTTCGGAAACAGCGCTGTATCTCGTTACCTGGAACCCCAGAGAATGCGAAGTCACACTGGATCCGGCGCGTTCGTCCATTCAGGTCAAAGACCTGGGCAAAGGCAAAGGCGCGCTGAAGATACAGCGCGTCAAGAGGCAGCCGAGGGAAAAAGACGGGCAGAAAATCTTCGCCAGCCCGGCCATCGCCGACCTCAGCGTCACCGGAACCTTGCGCAACATCACAACCGACGCGCCGATTGACCTTGTTCGCCTGACCGGCGGCTTGGGCGCCGTCACTGCGAAAAACTGCGTGATACGCGAACTTAACGCCGCTTCCTTCGGGAGCATCCGCATGACCGCCGGGGCGCCCGCTGCCGGTTCGAGCGACACGCCCTACGCCACTCATATACTGGCCGGGGCGCCGATAACATCCGGCGCTCTGCCGCTATGCAAGATAACCCTCACGGCAGTCAGCCTCGATCGCCTTGATCTGCCTCAGCAAAGCGCCGTCATTCACGTCAGCGGCAAGAAATTCAGAGTTCCGAAAAGCCAGCCGGTCTGGGTCTCCGCCCATGTCAACGGAGCAAGGGCAGGAGACGCCTTGTCGGTCTCCGTTAGCGGAGGCGATATTACCGGCGACATTTTCTCTTCGGGCGAAATCCGCGGTCTGTCCGCCCGATCCTCATCCAAACAAGGCGGTTGGATCGGCCCGGAAAATTCAACGGGAACCTCCGACACGGCTGGCACGTCGCCAACCTGGGTCGTTTCGGGTTATGGCGCCGCCTCATCCGCGCGGCAGGACATCAAGAGCGTCCAGGCGGCGAAAAACATTTATGGGGTGTTCGTCGCCGGCGCGGTCAAACGCACGGACAATCGAATCCAGCCAACGTTCGCCGGAGACCTGAGGAGCGTCACAATTCCAAGAAGCTCCAAGGCCGCCGGCTCGTACTGGACCAAGGCCCCGGACAAAAAGAAATTGCCCAAACTCAAGAGCGGCGATTTCACGCAATTCATTCGCGGCGCTGCCGATCAGCTCACCTCCGGATGCATCCCGGGGAGATAAAATTCCAGCGAGGGCGAATAGGCCGGCAACGCGCACTAAGTGCAAGTAATCATAGATGCGATAGCATACCATGCCCGTCAAAAACAAATAAGCGGCGCCCTGCGGCATCACCATTTCAACCTGCTTCAGCAGGCTCTGGAGTTTGGACATTTGACAACCTGCTTCAGCAGGTTCCTCCTTGCCCCCGGCTTTAGCCGCGGGGGACAAGGGTAACATAAATTTTATGAGCGCGCTTTAGCGCGGCTTCTCGACGGAGGCTTTAGCCGTGCTTTCCTCTTCCACATAATTGATGCAGATAATTTGGCGGAAATGCTAAAGCGCATCGAGAAGCCGCGCTGAAGCGCGCTGCAAAAAAGGAGAGAGCATCTCAACCCGCCGGCTAAAGCCGGGGGCAAACAGGAGCCGGCTAAAGACCGGCTAATATTTCTCGTCGCGAATTAATAATATGTTTTGGACGGCAAAGATAGCATACATGTGCAAGTCAGGTATAACGAAGAGGATGACTTAATGCGGATAAGCATGGAGCCCTTCCTGTCCGCACAAATCATCTTCCCCTACGGCCCAACCGGGCGGCCTTGTTCGTCGGCTTCGACTTTTGCTTTGAGCTGCGGCGAGGGGCGCGACCAGCCGAGTTTTCGGAAGCGGCCTTCGCCGCCCCAGCAAACGTAGGCGACGTTGACGGCGAGTGGTTCGTCGCGGAACATCTGGCGCATGAGTGTCCATTTGCGGTCCATCAGCGCGAGGAATGACTTTTTCTCATCAGGCGTCAGCGGCTTGGATTCAGCGGCGTCGGCGACGCGGTAGCATTGCGCCTGGATGTCGGTGAATTCCAGACCGCGTCGCAGGAAGGCCACGCGGCGGCGTGACGGTTCATCCGCTGCTGCGGCCTTGTCTGCGCTCTCCAACAAGCCGCGCAGTTCGACGATAACCTCCGGAGTGTAGTGAACCGTGATGCCGCATTCTTCCGCGGCGATGCGATCGGTCAGTTGTTCGATCCGGGCCAGGTAGCGCTTCGCCTCTTTGGCCGCCGGGCCGAATCCCGCGCGGCAGTAGTCGTCAATCAACTCGTCCACCTTCAGGTCGGGATTCCAGTGCAGCTTGGCAAGGACGTAGTAGTTGAGCCCCTGGACGGCCCAGTTGTGCGCGCACGAATCGAAATCGGTACCGATCATCGAGTGATGCGCGAGATAGCGGAAGTCCTCCGCGATTTTGTGGGGAAAAAGCGCGGGCGTCCCTTCGCGCCGGGCGGATAGCAGCAGGTTTGGGCGCCAGTACATCTTCTGCGTTACTTTGCTCCAGGCGTCCCAGTCCGCGAGGCCCTGCTTGCGGCGGCTGTCTTGGAGGTAGTCAATATTGACGAAACCAATCACGACACTGGGATGAACCTTCTCGCGCACGGGCGGCGCGGCGTAGGCGCTGTAGGCATAGCCCGCGAGCAGCGCGTCCGGGAACTGCGCCGTCACCTTTTCGGCGATGGCGTTGTAGAAGCGGACCGTCCGGTCCGTGAGGGAGACGTATTCGAATTCCTTCGGCGGCTTGGAGGTCCGGTCCCAGAGCATGACCTTGCGCCCCTCGGGCGGATCGAGTTTCTTGCAGTTTTCGCATAGGCAGAACGAGGCCTGGCCGCCGTCATTCGGGCAGATGGAAACAGCATGTTTGCCGGTGCGCTGGATTTCCTCGATCTTGTCGCGGGCGATCGCCGCGATCAGGGCTGGGTTCGATTTGCACAGGCGCGCGCGCTCGGGCGTGAGGTTCGTCATGTCGCGCGATCCGTTCGGCTGCAGCGCGAACCAGTCCGGGTGCTCCTTACCGTATTTGCCCCAGATGTATCCGAAAGCATGTCCCGCCGTAACCCCCAAACTGCCGCCAATCCGCTGCCAGCCAAACCAGTTCGGGCTCTTGGGCTCGCTGCCCATGGCGCATTTTCTCGCGGCGTCGTAGTCCTCCTTCTTAAGCCCCAGATGATCCAAGCCAACCTGGAGCCGGTCGTTGTAACCGACCGACCGGATTCGGCGCTGCTGAATCGCGGGCGTGAATCGAACGTCGAGCGGCGGAACCTGAATCGTGCGGCGTGGCGGCGCGACCAATCCGCTTTCGCCCGGCCAGAGGAAGCGGAAGCCGAGAGCGTCTTCAAGAAACGTGGTCACGGCATAATGCGTGCCCATGTTGTCCAGCGGCGTTTTTTCATCCGCGCCGAGCAGCGCCAGCGCATTCGGGAAGGTTTTGATGCGAATGCCGCCGGCGCCAAGTCCGTCGCTGGCGCCGCCGAGCTTGCGGGCGAGGTCGCTCTCGCCGATCAGGACGAACGCCTTCGCTGCAATCTTCCCGGCGGGGAGAGTCACAACGCCGTTGTCCACTTTGGCATTGCCGAGATCGGAGTCTTTGACGATGTCCAGTTTTGCGCCGGAAATTCGCTCGATCTGCGCGACGAAGAGCGCAGAAGCCTGTTTTGCCGCACGAGAGGGAGCGGCGGCAATCACTACAATCGCCCGGGGCTGCCCGTCGGAAACCAGCGTCAAAGCATTCCCGGTTTGCGCAATGGTTCCAGTGGAAGCCGACTGAGCCGGATCACTCATGAACAGCAATATCAGAAAGCATAACAACGATGACCTCGAAACCCAACGCTGGATCGCGCATTGATACCCGCATTGCCGCATAAAATGCTCCTTTGTTTCATGTCATGTATCAGCAGAATGATTGAGGGCAGAATCATGATTCTGCCCTCAATCATTCTGCCTGATAAAATGTCAATCACAGCATGTTTATTAGCGCTCATTAGCGTTTATTAGCGGTTGCTTGCAGGAATTTGTCATCCTGTTTCACCCGCGCCGCGAGCCATAAAATTACACAACACATTATTATGATGACCGGCCCTTCGCCCAGTTTCCAAAACAGCGGCATCCCGACCGCGCAATCAATCGCGAGCATCGCCGCGCCAAAGACGATTCCTATTTTTGCAAGGAAGGCTACCACGCGCAGATTGCGGCGCAGATCGAAGGTCAGATACATGAGCAGCGTTCCCTGCAACGCATAAAACGCCGAAAGCGAGCGCGTCAGGTAGCCCATGATCGGCGCCTCCGGAAGATCGCCCATCCCGAGGGCTTTATGGATGATGGCCATCCATTCCTGCGGCATCACAACCGCGCCAATGGCCGTCATCTCCACCAACGCGATGATCCGCAACAAGGTTCGCAAGTTTTTCTCAGTATTGTTCACGGAATGTGAATTGAGCGGAGATACATAGAATGAGGTTTTCATACAATTGCAGGTTTTTGTTTCTTCTCTTGTGAGTTGCGATTGTCAAACTTCATTGCCTTCAGCGCGCTACTGATTTTTTTCGCTGCAAGAATCATCTTTCGTTCTTGCGTAAAGATTTTTGGTTGCCGAATGGCCGGCGAATGCTTGGTTCTTGCAGGAGCGCGATTCAAGGGCATAATCATGATTCGTTCATCGAGCCGCATCATCTGGACATCCAGTTTTCTTCCCAACGCGCAACAAATGGCAGCCATCGTCTCAACCGTGAAATTCACCGTTTTGTCTTCACGGAGAATCTTATTCACATATTGCCGTGATTTGCCCAGGCGCCGGGCCAGTTCGCTCTTGGTGATGCCCGTGTCCTCCATCGCTTCATAGATATATTCCACAAAGAGCGATTTTGGGAAATCAGCTGCGAATTCAGGGTCCAGGTCCCAGTTAATTTTCTCTTCCTGTTCCCACTTGGCGAGAATCTCGTCCGCTGGGCGGATTTTAGCCAATCGCTCGCTGATATAGGAAGGCAGAGAATCAGCTGCTGTTTTAGTTGCATCAATCATTGCATGATTCCTTTGATCAATTCCGAATCTCTACAGATGTGTAATAGCGCCTCTTATAATATTCACACACTTCGAATTCCCGCTCTTGTTCTGCTAGGCTTGGCTTGGTTTTCCAATGGTCAATTGCCGCCAAAGCATCTGACTTCCCGTCTACGACCAAAGCCATAATACGGTGTTCGGTTTCTTCGTACGCGGCAACGAAAGGAATATGACGCAGTTCGATAATCATGTCAACCCATAAGTTTACATAAAATTTGAAGCCAGCCTTATTCTCCACGCATTTCGAATGCCGCGATGCGCCGCGCGAGGCCGCGATTCAAAAGCCAGGCCATCACGCCGGTGGCGACCAGCCAGAAAAGGCTTCCGACAAAAGGCAGGAGCGAGGGGAAGTCTATTATAATCGTAATGATAGCGGGAGGATTTTCATATAGCCTGCTTGAGATTGACAATACCTCTAGTTCGATCGCGAAGGATACAAACGCGATGACGATTGGATAGATGAAGGCAAGTATTACCAGGCTCATGTGGCGCCCGATTGTGCCCCCGCGAAATCGCGCGTTTACTGCGAACGAGAGCCATCCTGCCAGTGGCCATTTCAGAATGTCAGCGAGCACACCGGCGGCGCCCAATATTTCATTCAATTCATCCGAGTCTTTTGTTCGCCAAAAATCCAGTCCGCTCGTAATACCCCAACGCGCCCAGATGATCCCAAGCGCTATCAGCAGAGCGGGCACAAAGACGCACGTAGGCCACAGCCAATAACAGCGCGGTTCGTAAAGCAATCCTTCGGCAACTTCGCGCCCTGTCAGCGGCGTCACGCGCAGTTGTGGCATCGTATAGAAGAATAGACGATTTTCCAGCTCACCTGTTCGGCCTATTGGAAAACTCACAAGATAATACAACCATAGCAATAACCCACCTACGAAAGCTACGGTAGATGTCAGAGCCTCGCTCTTTGCCTTCTTCGGGTTGAAGTTCTCTGAAGTTATCGGCTGGGCGCCATTGGTGATCACAAATGGAGCGTTCATCACCGACAAAGATGGCATGGCGATATGTTGAAACGATAGCATCGGATTGGCGCTGACCGGGGAAGGCGCCATGTTGATCTTCCGAAAATCAAAGGGATCGGATATCTGGACTGAAGCGTCCGCCTGCGGCGCGTAACCCTTGGGATTGGGTGAGGGATTGCCGTTGATTTTCCATGCAGGCGGCGCCAGCGCGAGCGCCCGGCTTGTTTCATCCGCAAGAAAAGTGGCCAAATCCTTGCGGCGTTTTTCCGGAAGAGCCAGATCAACGTATTGCCATGCACGGTCGCCTTCCCACGCAGTTTCTGCGGCCAACACCTGATATTGAGGCATGCCATTGGCATCATGACCATGCAATTCCAGATAGTAAAAGCGTTGCATGGCATTCGCATTCGGATTATTGGGATTATCCCGGCCAAAAAGGCCCAGCAGCAGCGCAGGCTTCGAGGCGTTGGGAATCTGATGCAGCGTATAGGTGGAGGCGTCAAAACCGATTGCAGGACTATTGCCCAGCAGCACGACGCTGGTGGTTGTGGCCGTTGCGGCGTTATATTGGCTTAGGAGCGAATAGCCAATCTGCTGGTTTGGATTGCTCGGCGTAAAGACTGAGGACAGGAAAGGCAGAGATGCCAAAATTGGCAAGACCAGCATGCCCGCTGACAATAAGAAGACGCAACCTACGAATAGCTTGTAAGAGCGTTTCCTTCCCAAACGCCGCCGTTCGCAATCTAGCGCCGGATTGTCGCCGGACGATGGCTCAGAAGCTTTCATCGGAACGCGCGATCCTCTCGTGCATATTGGCTACTTTGCATGAGCGTTCCATCCTTGCGCGAAAAAAACATCAGACGCCACTATTCCCCCCGCAGTTCAAACGCCGCGATGCGCCGGCCCAGGCCGCGGTTTAAAAGCCATGCCAGCACGGCAGTGACGATCAGCCAGAAGAGGTTTAGGATGAATGGCATGATCGCGACATAAATCATTATCACCATATTGGAATTGCCGCTCATCGAAGCAGGACCGCCCATCAACAGCATTATTGCCATACTGGTAAGAGAAGAGCTTATGAAAATAATTATCGGATAGCCGAATGCAAAAACAATCACGCTTGCATAGCGTGCCAGCGCGTTGCCGCTCCATCGCGCGGCAATGGCAAAGGACAGCCATCCGGCCAAAGGCCATTTCAGCGGCCCCAGCAGCATCTGGGCGGCAAAAAGCGCAGTGATCAGACCAGAGACCGGCGCTCCTTGAGAAAACACTGCCGTCATCATGCCCCAGCGCGCCCAGATCACCACGAGCGCGATCAGCATCGCGGGCACAAACACGCAAACCGGCCACAGCCAGTAGCGGCGCGGCGCATGCAGCAATCCTTCGGCGATATCGCAGTCCGTCACCAGCGTCACGCGCAATTGCGGCAAAGTATAATTGACCAGACGGCTTCCCAGTTCGCCCGTGCGGCGCGTTGGAAAACTGATGAGATAATACAGCCACAACAGGAACGAGCCGAGGTAGGCCACGATATAGCTGAATGCCAGGCTCATCTCCGCGTCTGGATCAGGATTCGTCCGTCTCATCATGCCTGTGATCGGAAGCGCGCCATTGGAAACCACGTAAGGCACATTCTGCGTCGCACGGTTCATCGTATTAATGTAGCTGGCCGCGCTTATGGGATTGGCGCCGGTTTGGACAGGCTCGACTTTTATCTCCCGGTTATTGTAGAGGTCGGTTATCGTAAAGAAAGACGTGACCGAAGGAGTGGGGAATCCAGGGGTTCGGGTTGAAATGTTTTTCCCGGTTTTCCATGCCGCCGGCGCCAGCGCCAGCGCGCGGCTGGTTTCGTCCGCAAGGAGGGCGGCCAATTCCTTGCGCCGCTTTTCCGGGAGCTTTTTGTCCACGTATTGCCATTCGCGGCTGCCTTCAAAAGCCAGCTCGGCAGCCAGCGTCTGATAGAGCGGTTTCCCGCTTTTGTCACTGCCTTGCGATTCCATCCAATAGAAGCGCTGGACGGTGTTTGGGCTCCCCACGTCCTGGCCGAAAATTCCCACGAGCAGCGCCAGGGGCGAAACCGAAGGAATCTGGCGCAGGGTATAGGTGGATGTATCGAGAACAACCATCGGCCCGGAGACATACTGCACCACGCTGACGGTCGTGGCCGTCGCGGCGTTGTACTGGCTTTGCAGCGCATACTTCGGCGCGGCGGATGGTCTGTTGGAGGAGGGATTGAATGCGCGATAAATTCGCGGTCCGGCGAAAGGCACAGACAACGCGGCAACCGCCAGCAAAAAGCAATTGGCCACAAACAGGCGATACGACCACCTGGCCTTCAACCGCCGCTGTTCGCGGTCGAGCAGCGGATTTTCGCATGACAAGGGCTCATAAGGTTTCATCGGAACGCGCGATCCTCTCTCGCATATTGGCGGCTTCGCATGAGTGTTCCTTCCTTGCGCGAAAAATCTCAAGAGCCTTCATTCCCCTCGTGGCTCAAAGGCCGCGATGCGCTGTCCCAAGCCACGGCTCAACATCCAGGCCGCCACGCCCGTAATGACCAGCCAGAAAAGGCTTTCGGCCAACGGCAGGATCGCGGTGATTATCGGCATGGAATTGGACGGATGATAAGTGGCTGAAAATAACACGCCTGGCATTATCATGATGGCCATATTGACGAGCATGGAGATGATCACCATGGCAATGGGATAGCCGAACGCAAGAACGATGACGCTCGCATAGCGCCCCATCGAGTTGCCGCAAAATCGCGCGCCCAGCGCGAACGACAGCCATCCGGCCAACGGCCATTTCAACGCGTCTGCGACGGCGCCGGCGGCTGAAAAAAACGCTCCCAAGCCTGTGGAATCCGGCCTTGCCATAAAATCAAACCTCGTTATGACGCCCCAGCGCCCCCAGACAATCGCAAGCGCAACCACCATCGCAGGCAGGAAGACGCACGCGGGCCATAGCCAATAGCGGCGCGGCGCGTAAAGCAATCCTTCGGCAACGTCGCGGCCGGTCAGAAGCGTCATGCGCAATTGCGGCATGGTATAACTGATCACGCGGCTTTCCAGTTCGCCCGTGCGGCGCATCGGAAAAATCACGAGATAATACAGCCATAACAAGAGCCCGCCGGCGACGGTCACGATATAGGTCAGAATCATGCTCATGATCTTATCCGATCTATTCGTCCACATCATTATGCCCGTCGCCGGTTGCGCGCCATTGGTAACCACGAAAGCGGTATTCATCACCGATGTCAACAGCGCATTAATATGGTCGGCCGAAAGCTTGGGATTGGGGCTGATTTGCGCAGGCGCCACTCGAATGCCCCGGAAATCATAGGGATCGGATATATTGAGCGTGCGCGGCGCAGGCGGCGCGGAACCCCCAGGATTCCCCGAGGGATATTTCCCGCTGGTTTTCCATGCCGCCGGCGCCAACGCCAGCGCCCGGCTGGTTTCGTCCGTGAGAAGAGCCGCCAAATCCTTGCGCTGCTTTTCCGGAAGAGACGCATCCACATATTGCCATTCGCGGCTGCCTTCCCATGCCACCTCGGCAGCCAGCGTCCGATATAAAGGCTTCCCGCTCTTGTCGTAGCCCTGCAATTCCAGGTAGTAAAAACGCTGAATGGCGTCCCGGCCGGCTATATTCAGGCCCCAAGCGCCCATCAAGAGCGCCGGCTTCGAAACATTGGGAATCTGGCGCAGCGTGTAGGTGGAGGCGTCAATTGCCCCAGCGGGGGAGGAGCTATTGCCCCACAACACGACACTGACGGTTGTGGCCGTCGCGCTATCATATTGGCTTTGAAGCGAGTATGTCAGCTGTGGCGTTGCACCGCTCTGCGAGGGATCGAAGGCGCGGTAAATCCACGATCCCACGAACGGCACAGACAGCATGGCGGCTGCCAGCAAAAAGACGGCGCCCACGAATATCTTGTAGGACCATTTTTTCGCCAATCGCCGCCGCTCGCGGTCGAGCAGAGGATTCTCGGCGGACAAAGGCTCATATTCCTTCATGGGGCGCGTGATTCCTCTCTGCCAGCATATCCACCGCTGTTATTTTTCAATATCCCGCCGCCGCGCAAGAAAATAAAGCCCCGTATTGGCGGGTGCGCCTCGTGGCGTAGCTGCTTTCTAGGCGTAAATTTTCGATCACCAGGCAATAAACGACGCGCGCTATCCAGATTGGCGCCGAATGGTAGGCC
>JAPLSP010000657.1 GCA_026398575.1 Candidatus Sumerlaeota bacterium
CGTGGTGCGCGTGGGCCGCACGATCCCGCATGAAGTCATCGGCGAATACGGCTCGGCCCGCGTGTTGCTGCGGCCGGCCAACGATGGCACCGGCGTCATCGCCGGCGCGGCCGTGCGTGCGGTTCTGGACCTGGCGGGCATTCAAGACTGCCTGACCAAGAGCCTGGGCAGCCCCAACGTCATCAACGTCGTCAAGGCCACGTTTGAGGCCTTGAAGTCGCTGGGCAACGTCGAGCGCGTGGCCCGGTTGCGCGGCAAAAAAATCGAAGAGCTGGTTTCGCCGCAATATCGCGCTTTATTACACGCCAAAATGAAGGAATGTCTGCCCCCGGCGCCGCAGGCCAGCGAGCCGTCCGTATCCGCGATGCTGGCGGCGAAAGAAGCCGCGGGCCGCGAACAGATGGAAGCCGATTCCGAAGCGTCCGGTGAACTGGCCGAGGGATTCGAGGAACCCATGGATGCGGCGGACGATTCCTCGGAGGCGTGAGATTTCATCGAATCTCAATACTTTTTCTCAAAACCGTTCCGGCAGCATGTGTTTGGAGGTCCGCCGACATGTCTCAAGTTCAGATAAAGCTGGTAAAAAGCCCCATTGGCCGCATGCCGAGCCATCGCGAAACGGCGCGGCGCCTGGGATTGCGCAAAGTGCGCCAAACGGTCACGCACGAACGGACCGCCCAGATTGACGGCATGATTCGGACCATCGGATACATGCTTGAAGTCAAGGAGGTAGCGGAGTGATTACGTTGGAAACATTGCCCGGCGACAAAGGCAGCCGTCAAAAGCGCAAGCGCGTTGGGCGCGGTCCGGGTTCGGGCCTGGGCAAAACCTCGGGGCGCGGCCATAAAGGCGCCGGCTCGCGCGCGGGCGTCAAACACAAGTCCACCTTCGAAGGCGGCCAGATGCCTCTGTATCGCCGCGTGCCCAAGCGCGGGTTCTTCAACCGGTTCCGCGTCGAAACGCAGGTGGTCAATCTGGCGTCGCTGGAAAAGAAATTCACGGACGGTCAAACCGTCGAGATTCGCGACCTGGCCGAGACGCGCCTGATCGCCGATCCCAAGGGCCGCGTCAAGATTCTGGGCACAGGCGAACTGAGCAAAAAGCTCACCATTCGCGCGCACGCCTTCTCCACCGCGGCCCGCCGGGCGATCGAGGAGCGCGGCGGCTCCTGTGAGGTCGTCGAATGCTAGCCCAATTCGCCAACATTTTCCGCGCGGCGGACCTTCGAAAGAAGGTCCTTTATACGTTGATGATGATCGCCGTCGTGCGTATGACGGCCTATGTGCCCACGCCGTTTATCAACCACGTCAAACTCGGCGAGTTGATGCGCAACATGGGCGGCAGCGGCGTGTTCTCATTTCTCAACATGTTCACCGGCGGTTCCTTCAGACAGATGACCATCGGCGCGCTGGGCATCATGCCCTATATCTCGGCTTCGATCATCCTGCAGTTGCTCATGGTCGTCTGGCCGCGGTTGGAAAAAATCGCGAAGGAAGGCGAAGCCGGCAAGAAAAAAATCAACCAATACACCCGGTATGGAACCGTGTTGCTGTCGGCGTTCCAGGGGTTGGGCGTCGCGGTGGCGTTTCTGATCCCCAGCGGTTTGTGCGCCATCGGCAATAATTTCCTTTTTGCCCTCATCACGGCGATGGCCATGACGACGGGAACCGTTTTCCTGATGTGGATCGGCGAAAAAATCAGCGAAAAGGGGATCGGCAACGGCATCTCGATCGTGATCATGATCAACGTCATGTCCAGCTATCCCAACAGCTTGTATCAGCTTATCGAACAGGCCAGCAAGGGCGTGATCCCGCGGATATGGGTTCCGGGGATTCTCTTTCTCTTCCTGGCCTGCACGGTGGCGATCATCCTTGTGCAGGAAGGCAACCGCCGCATCCCGATCCAGCACGCGCGGCGCGTGGTCGGCCGCAAGGTCACGCAGGCTCAAACCACCTATCTGCCGTTGAAGATCAACAGCGCCGGCGTCATCCCGGTTATCTTTGCCTCGGCCATCATGAGCTTTCCCGGCATCATCCTCGGCCAGGTCGGACAGGGCTCGCGCGCGGGATTCTTCAGCACTTTGGGCAATTTTTTCGCCATGCAATCGCGATACAACCTCTATGAGATTTTCAATCTGCAGATGGGAGGCGTCGCGCTGCTCCTGAAGACCTGCAACGCATGGGTGGTTTGCGAAATGCTGTTGATCGTCTTCTTCTGTTTCTTCTATACCGCGATTCAGTTCAACCCGGTGGATGTCTCCGAGAACCTGAAGAAAAGCGGCGCCTTTATCCCGAGCAAACGTCCGGGTCGCCAGACGGCGGACTATATTGACTTCGTTCTGACGCGCATCACCCTGGTGGGCGCGATATTTCTGGTGATCGTCTCCGTGCTGCCCTACGTGTTGGTGATCTCCTTTAGTCTGCCGTGGAATGTTTCGCACGACTTCGTCGGCGGAACGGGATTGATCATCGTCGTCGGCGTTGTGCTCGAAACCATGAAGCAGATCGAATCGCAATTGCTCATGCGCCATTATGAAGGCTTCCGCCCGACTGGATTCAAAGGGCTTTCCAGCTGGCGCGGACGCGTATCGAACCGATAGGAATGCGCCGGCTTTGGGCCGGCTTCAAGGGGCGCTGGGCCGCCTTTTTTCGGGGCGGCTCTTCAAGACCAGTTCTCGAGCGTCTATCTGCGCGGAAAGAGGAATCAAGGATGGACTGGATACTTTTCGGACCTCCGGGATGCGGCAAGGGAACGCAAGCCGAACGCCTTTCCGCCTCGCGGAATCTGTTTCATTTTTCCACCGGCGACGTGTTGCGCGACAACGTGGCCCGCGGCACGGAATTGGGGAAAAAAGCGGATGTCATCATGAAGCGGGGCGATCTCGTGCCCGATGACATCATCATCGGCATGGTTCGCGGTAAATTATCCGAACCGGCCATCACGGCCAAGAGCGGGGTGCTGTTTGACGGTTTTCCGCGCACGATTCCGCAGGCCGAGGCTCTGGCGGCGGCGCTGATGGAACTGGGGCGCAAACTCGGCGGCGTCTTGTCGCTGGAAGTGAACGAAGAGGAAATCGTCGAGCGGCTTGCCAAGCGCGGCCGCCCGGATGATACGCCGGAAACGGTCCGGGCGCGGCTGGCCGTTTACAACAGGCAAACGTCGCCCTTGCTGGATTATTATCGCCGCGCCGGGCATCTGATCGGCCTGAACGGGCCCGTATATATCAAAACCGCCGAGCAATTGCGGATCATGCGGCGGGCGGGGATCATGCTCTGGGAGGTTTTTAACGCCATCCAACACAAGATCGGCCCCGGCGTATTGGATACCGATCTGGACCGGATGGCGCGGCGGATGATCGAAAAAATGGGAGCGATCCCGGCGTTTCTGGGATACCGCGGATTTCCGGCCACGATCTGTTGCTCGATCAATGAAGAGGTGGTGCACGGAATCCCAAGCGGACGCAGGTTCAAGGAAGGCGACATCGTCGGCATAGACATCGGATTGAAGTGGCAGGGGTTTAACGCCGACAGCGCCTATACGTATCCGATCGGGAAAATTTCCGCCGCCGCGCAACGGCTCTTGCAGGTCACCCAGGAAGCGCTGGGCATCGGCATCGCGGAAATGCAGGCCGGCAAGTTTGTCGGCGACATATCGCTGGCCGTGCAGCGCTACGCCGAGGAAAAGGGATACGGGGTCGTTCATGAATACACCGGCCATGGCATCGGCCGCGATATGCACGAGGCGCCCGAATGTCCGAATTTCCTGCCCATCGGCAGGGGCAAGGGAACGCGGCTGCGGCCGGGAATGGTGATCGCGGTTGAGCCGATGATCAATGAGGGAACGGCGGATACGCGCGTTTTGGACGATCAATGGACGGTGGTTACGGAGGATGGGGGGCTCTCGGCGCATTTCGAGCATACGGTGGCGGTGACGGAGAACGGCCCAGAGATCATGACGCGGAGCGAATGACAAAAGTTCCGGTTGACAGCCTCGCAATGCGGCATATAAAATCCTTGGCTCGTTTGCGGTTATGGAGTTGGGTTACGGGTTTTAGGGTGGCGGCGGGGGCGCGGAAGACAGGTTGAAACGGCGGCAATCATCATCAAGATAAAGCAGGAATATTTATCGAGTGCCTAAAGAAAAGCCCATAGAGATCGAAGGCACGGTCGTCGAGCCCTTGCCCAACGGCATGTTCCGCGTCAAGCTGGACAATGAAATGCTGGTCTTGGCGCATATCTCCGGCAAGGTTCGAATGAATTTCATTCGCATCCTTCCCGGCGACCGGGTTCAGGTGGAGTTGTCGCCTTACGATCTGAAGCGCGGGCGGATCACCTATCGCTTCAAATAGAGTCGCCCTCGCGGCGGGTTTCAAGCCGGGCGCTCTTGGGGAGAGAAAACGAAATGAAAGTTCGCGCGTCTATCAAGACCCGGTGCAAGGATTGCCGCATCATCCGCCGCAAGGGCGTTTTGCGGGTGATTTGCAAGAATCCGCGGCATAAACAGCGCCAGGGGTAAGGCCCTTTCGAGGCGATTCAACCAGGCTTGGCAATAAAGGAGAATCATTGTGGCACGTGTCGCAGGGGTGGACCTTCCAGATACCAAACGCATTGAAATTGCGCTGACGTATATATTTGGCGTCGGCCTGAGCCGGTCCAAGTTTGTCCTCAAGACAGTGGGCGTGGATCCGGATATCCGGGTCAAGGATTTGAACGAGCAGCAACTGAGCCATCTGACGTCGTATATCAATGAGAACTACGTCGTCGAAGGCGATTTGCGCCGTGAAATCCAGCAGAACATCAAGCGCTTGATGGACATCGGTTGCTATCGCGGTCTGCGCCACCGCCGCGGCCTGCCCGTTCGCGGACAGCGCACGAAGACCAACGCGCGCACTCGTAAAGGCCCGCGCCGCACCGTCGGCGCCAAGAAAGCGAAGGAATTAACGAGCCATGGCTAAAAAAACACAAGTGAAGGCGACCGGCAAAGTCAAACGCGCGTCGCGCAAGAACATCACCAAAGGCGTGGCCCATATCCTTGCGACCTTCAACAACACGATCGTCACCATCACGGACGAAGCCGGCGCCACGATCGCTTCGTCCAGCGGCGGCGCGGCCGGGTTCAAGGGATCGCGCAAAAGCACGCCGTTCGCCGCGCAGTTGGCGGCTGAAGCGGCGGCCAAGCGCGCGCTCGATCACGGCATGACCGCCGTGCAGGTTTTCGTCAAAGGCCCCGGCTCGGGACGCGAGGCCGCGATTCGCGCGCTCCAGGTGGCCGGGCTTGTCATCTCCATCATCAAGGACGTGACGCCCATGCCTCATAACGGATGCCGTCCGCCCAAGCGGCGGCGCGTCTAAAGACATCTCAACGCTTGGCGGCTTCGAAGCCAGGAGGTTTGCTTGAATGGAATTTAAACAGCTATTGATGCCCAAGGCCCTGATGGTGGACGAGGAAACCTTGACGGATTCCTACGGCAAGTTTGTCGCCGAGCCGTTCGAACGCGGCTATGGCGTCACCATCGGCAACTCATTGCGGCGCATCTTGCTGTCCTCGGTTCAGGGCGCGGCGGTCACCGCGTTTCGCATCGAGGGCGCGCGTCACGAATTTGCCTCCATCGAAGGAGTCAAGGAAGATATTTCGGTCATCATCCTCAACTTGAAGTCGCTGCGGCTGCAATGCTACGCCGCCGAGGGAGAGGGGAATATTTACCTCGACGTCCATGGCCCCGCCGTCGTCAGCGCAGGGGATTTCGAGGTGGACCCGGGCATCGTTCTCCTGAACTCCGAGCAGCACATCGCCACGCTCAGCGTCGGCGCCCATCTGCGGATGGAAGCCGCCGTCTCCGTCGGGCGCGGCTATGTCCCCGCCTCCGAGTTCAAGCATGAAGACGACCCGATCGGCGTGATCCCGGTGGATGCGGT
Source organism: Candidatus Sumerlaeota bacterium (assembly GCA_026398575.1). Next base: position 5,916 of record JAPLSP010000657.1, read on the forward strand.
CTTTTCGCCGATTCTCAACGTCTCTTATAAGGTCGAGGCGGCGCGCGTCGGCCAGCATACCGACTACGACCGCCTGATCATCGAAGTGATGACGGACGGCAGCGTCAAGCCCGAAGACGCCGTCTCCTATTCGGCCAAGGTCCTGCGCGACCAACTGGCCCTGTTCATCAAACCCGAAGATATGCGCATGGTCACAGAGGAGCCCGAGACAGAAGAAGAGGCCGTCTCGCCCATGGCGCAGATCGAGGAAAAGCTCGACAAGAGCATCGAAGAACTCGAACTGTCCGTGCGCTCGTTCAACTGCCTGGAGGCCGCCGGCATCAAGACCATTCGCGACCTCGTGCAGAAGACCGAGCAGGAAATGCTCAAGTACCGCAATTTCGGACGCAAATCGCTCAACGAGATCAAGGGCATCCTGCGCGACATGGGCCTGCGGTTCAATATGAAACTCGACGAAAACGGATTGCCCATCATGACGGGCGAGGAAGCGGAGTAAGGAACCATGAGACACCTGAACCACCGAGGCCGCATGGGCCTGCAGTATTCGCAACGGCTGAACCTGCTGCGCAATCTGGCCAAGGGCCTGATCGAATCCGGGCGCATCCGCACGACGGATTCCAAGGCCAAATTTTTGCGCTCGTTTATCGAAAAGCTGATCACGCTCGGCCGCGACGGCTCCACGCACAATCGCCGCCAGGCATTTGCCTTGCTTCCACAAAAAGAAGCGATCAAAAAACTCTTCGCCGAAATCGGTCCGCGTTTCGTTGACCGCCCCGGCGGCTACACCCGCGTCATCAAAGAAGGCGTCCGCCCCGGCGACGGCGCCTCCATGTCCTACATCGAGTTCGTGGACTTCGCTCCCGCGCCCCCCAAGAAAAAACTGACCGACCGCGAAAAACGCTTGCGGAAACTGCGGCGGGGATAGGAAAGGCGTTTGTGGGCGCGTGAGGCCATGCGGCTGTAGAGTATAAAGCATCCGACAGTTTTTTCAGCTGCGATGAGGCAATGAATCGGCAAGTCTTCTTTCAAAAAATATCTCCAATAAGAACAAGCCCGCCATCCCAACGGATGGCGGGCTTGTTGCTTTAGGGCCTTGATTAGCAAATTTTTGCCCAGCGCCGGCAGGCCTTTCTGCCGTGATTAAGACGGTGGGAATTTGCTGAAGCTGCTTGTTTGCCACCGACAACCTTATTTCGGAAAGCGGAAAATAATTAAAAATGAAATTAATGATTTGACAAGAATAAGTCGTCTGTATTTAATCCAAACGGTTTCTTTGTGTTGGCGATGAGATATTTGCTATTTTTAGAACAGATGTCGCTGGCAACAAAGGAATGCTGGTCATACACGTTGGCTTCGCCGAAGTAAGATGAAACGCTGACTGAAAGTACCCCAGCGCGCCTGCTAGCTGATGGCTGCTATCAGAGCGATTGAAGGCCAATCCAGCAATACTGTCATGACGATGCTGTAAGCGACGCGTCTGGAGGGTCTGTCACATGAAAACCTCCATATCCCGATTCTTCAGCCTAACTGTTGCGCTGCTGTTCTTGTTCCTGAGCGTATCCGCTCCAGCCGCGCAATACACGGCATTTTCGTTGCGGGTGGCGCAGAAGAAAATTGAGCAGGACGGAAATGACTGGCGGAAGAAGTCGCCGGAGATTCTGAACCTGGCTGGGATTAATCGCGTGGAGGGATTTGTCCTCGACTACGTTACTTCCGACACGATCCTGGTGGGGCAGCACGAAGAGGACCGCGCGCCGCTGACGCTAGACGATTTGGTCGTGGCGCTCCGGGCGCGTTTCGTTTTCGGCGAATGGCCGCTGGTCAGCATCGATCCCACGATCAACACACTCAAGACAAAAATGCAGTACGTTCGTTTCGAAGGCGGCATCCGCGATACGGCATTCGGACAGGCGCTCTATGAGGCGGACTACCGACTCAAGGAAATGAGTATGGGCCATGCGCCGCCAGGCATCGCGGGATTGAAAACGAAGTGGGATCGCGACGTGGAAGAACTGGAGCGCGAGTCGGTTTCGAAGCAGTGGAATGTGAACTCCCGTTTCTGGTTCTATCCAATCAATCCTCACGTGGTGGTACGCGAAGGCGTATGCGTCGTTCGCGGGCTGAAGGTTGGCGTGTTCACCGAAGTCCTTTCGGCGATGATCGACGGCAAGCAGGTCAAGGATATCAGGAGATTCAAAAATGAGAACAACGAGGCTTTCGCCAATGACGTGAGCGCGCGATTCGACGACCTATGCAAGACGCAACCATCCTTTAACCACCTGCGCGGCTTGCAAGAGATGGTGGCCGTAAGCAAGGCGCTGGAGGACGCCGGAGAGCATCCCGATC
>JAPLSP010000008.1 GCA_026398575.1 Candidatus Sumerlaeota bacterium
GGTCAGCTGCAGCAGGTAGTGCTCGGTGATTTGTTCCGTCATGAGACGGACATTACATAAAGGCCTCACGTCACAATAGTTAAATTTTCGGGTTTATGAAAATTATTTTCATCACCTACTTCAGGCGGCTAAAGGCATACACCGACACGGACAAGTTCCTTTTCTTCTTTTAAATGCCGCGTAAAGAGATTGTCTTCATCCAGATCAATCAAATCCAATGGCATTTGCAGCGCGTCGCGCGCGTCGCTCATGGCCCTGAAGAAGACCTTCGGCGGCAATCCAGAAACAGCCAGATCTACATCGGAGTCACTGCGCATGGTTCCTGTGGCCGCAGAGCCAAATAAATAGACCTCGTTTGCTCCAGCGGATTTTAGCGCCTGAGCTGCCAATGCAATGCGTCTTTTTAGGTCGTCAGTCATACTAATTTCTTCTTCAATCACAGTTCATCATCGGGCAACTTTGAGTTTGAATAGTGCCGCTCCATGCCGAGGGAGGGCAACCTCAAATTGATTCTCTATCTCACCCAAATCCTTCTGCCGCCAAAGATCGCGGACGCTCTGTTTGCCTTCCATTTTTAAATCAGACCACTTGACCATCGCTTTGGCTTCGAGCTCGCCGCGGTTGAAGATGCCGACGGCTTTTGAGCCGTCTTCCATGTCTTTGGCCCAGACTTCGATGTCGTCGTTTTGTGAGATGCGCGCGGCCTGCTTGCCCAACGGGTCTTGATTTACCTCCAAGACTTCATCATTGGTCAGGAGGTTGAGCGTGAAGTCGTCGAGTTGCGCCATGTCGCAGCCGATCAGCAGCGGCGAACAGAGCAGACACCACAGCGAGATGTGCGTGTATTGCTCGCTTGGCGTCAGCTTGGTCGGATGTGGATCGCCCCAGCCGACCTTGCCGACGACAAGCATGTCGGGATCGTTCCAGTGTCCGGGGCCGGCCCATTTTTCCTTGCCCGCCTGCGCGAAGCCGATGCCCGCCATGCTTTCCCAGCTGTCGGTGATGTCGCCGGTGGTGCGCCAGCAATTGCCGCCGATCTTGTCGCCCCATTCCCAAACGCCGCCCATGCCGTATTGGCAAAGGCTATAGACGATGTCGCGGTTGACCTTGTCCAGCGCGGCGCGCATCACCTGATAGGGCTTCTGGTATTCATCGAGATCGTTGCTGGCCTTGACCTGATCATAAGAGCACCAGTCGTATTTGATGTAGTCGAATCCCCATTCGCCCAGCCGCTGGGCGTCTTTATCCTCGAACTTGTAGGACGCGGTGAATCCGGCGCAGGTCAGCGGGCCGGGCGAGGAATAGATGCCCGCCTTCAGGCCTTTCGAGTGGATGTAGTCGCACATCGCTTTCATGTCGGGGAATTTCTTGTTGGTAAGGATCATGCCGTTCGCATCGCGCGGCTGGCCGCCCAGGTTAGGGTCGTTCGGCTTGATGGACCAGCAGTCGTCAAGGTTGATATAGGTCCAGCCGTGATTGACGAGGCCGCTGGCCACCATCGCATCCGCGGCCGAGCGCACTTTTGCGTCATCCACCGCGCCGGCAAAGCAATTCCAGCTGTTCCATCCCAGCGGCGGCGTCAAAGCGATCTTATCTCCGCAGACGATTTTGAATTTGAGCGTTGCTTCGCCAAGGGCGTTCTTTGCGTGCAGCGTGACGGTATGCTCGCCTTTCTCCTTCAGCGCGCCGGTGATGCGGCCCGTTTTGGCGTCGAGCGCAAGCCCTTGCGGCAGGCCGTTGGCGGCGAATTCCATCGGGCGGTCGCCCGTGACGGGGATGGCATAGAGGAAGGGCGCGCCGGGCCGCACGCCGAAAACGCGCGCGCCGTTGATGCGCGACTTGGGCGAAGGTTTGGGTGTCAGGATATAGGGCTCTTCGCGCGGCGCATCCATGGCGACGGGGCGCTTGGCGCCTTCGGCTAGAATGAACTTTGCCTCGGCCCAGTCGGCGTGATCCGAATCAATGCCGTCGCCACCATCCGCCACCAGCAGGATCAATGTCTGAACGCCCTTCAAATCCACTTCCACTTTTTTGGGTTCCGTTTTGCCCTTCATGATGCCGCTTTTCCAAAGCGCTTTGCCGTCGCCGATGAGGCGGAATTCCACGCTGGCCGCGCTGTTCTTTTTCTCCTCATCCACTCCAACGACCGCTGAAAATTTCTCCGCGCCCCCGCCGAGATTGAGAATCAGTGTGCTGGCCGCGTGTGTGCCGACGCCGCGTTCGTATTTCTGTCCGCCGAGAGTGATCGGATTGCCATCCACGGATTTATTGATCTGCGGCTTTTCCCAGCCTTGATGCATTTTAGAGAGGTCGAGTTCCGTCAGCCAGACCGTTTCAGCCGCTCGTCCAAGCAATGGCATGGCCATTAGGACAAGTAAGGTCGTCAAGGGGAACGATCGAAAAATGGATTTCTTGAAATCTTCGATACCTTGCATGTTTTCCTCCCGAATAGGCCAAAGCCGATTCTCTCTATCGAAACGAAAGAACCGGCCTCGGCATTTCTATGGATGCGGTGTTTGCAGAACGAAGCGTAGTGGCTCCTAGCCCAAGCCTATTTCATCAAGAGGCCTTTTGCGCTACGGGATTACCGAGAATCTTTTTTGGAGAGTCGGAGCGCATCCTTCGCTCGAAGTTTTTCTTCCATCGCTCGTAATCGGCCTTGGGAAAGCGTTTCTCGTTATGTCCTCTGTCAATTACAATGGCGCCATCTTTTCGAAACATCGCAATTTCTCCTAGTTTTCTCAATCAATAAAGACGCTTTCGATGGTACTCGAATCCATGTTTTACAGCAAGCCTTTTAACCGCTTCATGGTCCCAAATTGCGACGAACGCCTGCTCCGAGACTCTCTTGTAATAGATGTCCTCGTAGAAGGCTTCCTTCACCTTCCTGCTTTCGGTTCGGAAATCCACCAAAACCTTTTGCGCAAATCTGATCTGATCTATGGGATCTTCACTCCATCCTGAAGAGGGGCGTATAACGACATGACGATAGCTTTGACCAAGAGAATTTCTTCCAGATACAATAAGCTTCTGAAGGTTGGTACTGATTGCAAGGGCCAGGTCTTCACCGGAAAAGCCTTTTCCACTTGGATGGTTATGAAACAGGATAGCGTTGTTCATTAATCGCTGTTCTTCTCTGAAAAAAACGACCTCCAGCCGAGAGCCCTTCTTATCGGGAAACACCAACCTACCATCATCACGCATGACACGCGCATATTCTACCGGCTGACCGATATAGGCTCTCTCTGCATCTTCTATTGCCGCTTCCACGTCCGGCCATTTTATCAGCGGTTCGTGTTCCATAATTGATCCCTCGCGAGCAGACAGCTACTTGATCATAAGGGTTTCCTTCAGAGAGGTTTGAACCTCAATTTCATGGATTTTCTCTTCGTGGCGCGAAACCAGTATTCGCACATCCAGAAACCGCTGAATCGCTTCGATATTGGTCAGCGTATGGAGCGTCGGTTTCAGCGTGCGGAATTTGCCGCTTCCGGCCAGCGCCAGCGGAATCAGCAGCTGATCGGCCAGATGCGGGCCGACGGGCGCGCCGGAGTTCAGGTATTCTTCGGCTTCCTCGGCGACTTGGGCTGCCACGCGCTCGGCTGGGACGCCTTTCTCGCCGAATCCTGTGAAGACTTCCGTCAGAGCTTCGCTTTCGATCTCGATCATCACGGCGTTGCCCGGCCCGTGCGCATTGCGGATGGCTTCAACAGCGCAGCAATCGGACGGCCATTCGAGGCGCTGCTGGATTGTTTTCACTTCCCGCTCGCCAATGGATTCCGGCAGGCGCGAGACCAGGGCGCGGATTCGACGGCGCTTGATTGGGCCGCGCTCGAGAATATTCAGAGGTTCGAGGCGCTGGGTGGGCTGGATCGAAACGCGCAGGAGTCCACCTCCCGCGGGATAAAAGCCGTGCCGTTCGAGCCGAAGGGATACGTGTGCGCCCATTCGATGGAGCAGCGGCAGGAAGGTTTTTGCGAGGAAATCGAACGGCGGCGCCATCGGGTTGTGCGTGCCGCCTTCGAGGATGATTTCAGAAGCGCCTTCGCCCTGGATGAGCAGCGGCGGCAGGATTGTCTGGAGGACCAGCGTGCAACTGCCTGCCGTCCCGATGCTGAAACGATAATGGCCGCTGCGAATGGCGCCCGGCTCGAAGCGCAAATCCTGCGAGCCGATCTCGGCGCCGCGCATCGCCGCTCCGCCGATCTGCGCCGCGGCCTGGACCGCCGTCAGGTGCTGGCGCCGCAGGCCGGGCTTTTCGCGACGTGCGCGAATGTTATAAATACGGAACGGCGTGCCCGTCACCAGCGCCAGCGCCAGCGACGTGCGCAGTATCTGCCCGCCCCCTTCGCCTTGCGAGCCGTCTATTTCAATCATGCATTAAAAATCTTTCTAGCTTAGAAATTGGTTCGCTGTCATCACTCTGAGTCAACAACTTCTGGGTTTGCTCAATCAATGCGAAGGCCATACCTTAGAAGTTATATAATAAACTCATTGAGCTGGAAACGGTGAAATCTCCACTCCCTGCGCAAGGTCGCCAGACGCTGCCTTACGGACTGAATAACTGTTTAATGTGTGTCGGCCACGCGCTGGAAATCAGGCAATGGGTGGGATATGGAGCTTAGCTGCCAGCATTATGAAGCTATACCGAGACGCTCTGCTTCTGCAGTGGTAAGGCCCATAGTAATTGTGATTTTGAGCACATCGCTAGGTCTCACTTGTTCATATGCATCCATTATTATCTGCCCACGCTCCAACGGTTCTACGTCATGCCAGTCATCCCAAATCACTGTAACATGAAAGTAACCGCCGGGTTGGTAGTCTTCGATGATCCGTGGATAGTCGGACGTGTTATTGTTTAGTTCATTGACAAGCCTATTGACATACTCACAATGACAATCCGACGTTGCCATTAAACGATTTTGTGTTAGAGACATTGGCTAACTCCGTAGCAAAGTGTAGTTTGCGCGAAGCCATCGCACATTCTTTAGGACTTCCTGTAATTCAGCCTTGGTAGCTGCGCTATGGCGATATCTGAGCGTTTCCTCCCAATGGTTTGCAATACTCAACACATGACTTTTCACTATCCCGGCAAATGCCGGATCAAAATGCTTGTTGCGAATTCCTAATTCATCAAGCAGTACATCCACCAGGCTAGTTATATTGTGAAGATTCCTCCCTTTCCAAGAGGCGTGTCTTTTGATTTTGTCTAAATTAAGTCTAGCGCTATCTTTAAATCCTATTGCTCGAAAAAATGCCGCCTTCAGGATCATCTCGGCCACGTACCCCAGCATATATATAGCGCCTAGTTCTCTATTCCCTCGGCATAATGCCAAGCTTAATCCATCCCAATATCTCTCAGTGGCTGCCGTCTGCATACTTAACCATGTCTCGTCCGGCTCGATGCTATTCACTCGCGAAAGGAGACCCATTGTTATTCAATTCTCCCATCAGCAATATAACACGCATTCAAAAACGGACAATAAGTCTATAAATTTGCGTACGTCAAGCAGAACTTTTGATGATTCAAGGCAAGGTATGGGACCTTCTGACCTGACCCAGTTTGCTTTTTTCCGCATTAAAGGTTTGACAAGCCGGGGCGTTGTCTAATAAAAATCTTCCCCCTTTGCGCTGAGCAAGGAAGACGCACGTATTTGCCTGAGGTAAATGTTTCAGGCTGGCGCGAAGGGAAATGAGCACGCAGGTTTTTTCAGGGAAAGGAACCAAGATCATGCCGAAATGCGATATATGCGGCAAAGAACCTCACGTCGGCAATACCGTCAGCCATGCCAATAACCGGAACAAGCGGCGCTTCAAACCGAATCTGCAACGCCAGAAGGCCCTTGTGAAAGGGACGGTGACGCATATTCGCGTTTGCACGCGCTGTATTCGCGCGGGTAAAGTCACCCGGCCGTCGGTTGCCGCGGAATAGCGGTGGGCGCGTTTTCCTGAGCTGCTATGGGACCTATAGGACCCAGGGGACTTATGGGATACAGGGCGAGAGGCAAAGGCTCGGGCGCGGCGGCTGGTGTTGAGTGATTGAGCGCAGCAAGATTGCTTCAGTTTGTTTATTCCCCTTCTGTATTCCCGATTTTTCTCTCGTTTTTAGTGGCCCCGGTTCCGGGGGCTCCGTTATCTTCCTTGCATGACGCAAGTTCAACACAGGGTCGTTCGCGCGGCGGGGCTGCTCATGGCGGCCAATCTGGTTTCGCGCGTGCTGGGACAGTTGCGCGATACTGCCATTGCCGCCTGGTTCGGGCAGAACGCTTTTACCGACGTTTATTGCGCCGCTTTTCAAATTCCCGATTTGCTTTTTTTTCTTCTCGCTGGCGGCGTCTTTTCCTCCGCGTTTGTTCCCGTCATCACGAAATACTTCAGCGACGGACAGGATGAAGAAGCATGGAAAGTTTTTTCGATTCTGGCCACGCTGCTGACCATCGCCATCGGCGCTTTAGTTGTCTTCGGCGAAGTCCTGGCCCGCATCCTGACGCCGCTCATGGCGCCGGGGCTGAGTGATTGGAAGCTGGACCTGACCGCGAATCTGACGCGCATCATCCTGCCCGGGCAAGTCTGCTTTTTCCTGGGCGGGCTCTTCATGGCGATCTACTATGTACGCGGGCGCTTCCTCATTCCCGCCGTTGCGCCGATCGTCTATAATCTCGGCATCATCATCGGCGGCTGGCTGGGCGTGCGGCTGATGGGCGAACGCCAGGGAGTCACCGGGCTGGCCTGGGGCGCGCTGGCGGGGGCTTTCATTGGCAACTTCGTGCTGCCGGTGATCTTTCTGCCCGGCATTGGAGCGCGTTTCCGGGTCTCGCTCAATCTCAAACATCCCGGCGTGCGGCGCGTGGGGATGCTGGCGCTGCCAGTGCTTCTCGGGTTGTCGCTGCCGCAGGTCTATGCGATCATCAACAAAATGTTCGGCTCGACGCTGCAAGAGGGCGTAATCACGGCGCTCGACAGGGCCAATCGTCAGATGCAGGCGCCGCTGGGCATCTTCGCACAGTCTATCTGCATCGCGGTCTTCCCCGCGATGGCGGCGATGGCGGCGCGCGGCGAACGCGAGCAGCTCAATCGCGCTTTCGGGCAGGGCTTGCGAGCGCTGTGGTTCATCAGCCTGCCGCTGTCGCTGGTGATGATGATCCTTTCGACGGACATCGTCACCGTCCTGCTGCAATATCGCCACTTCACCGCCGCCAATACCGAGATGACCGCGCAGGCGCTGGTCTTTTATTGCGTGGGGTTGTTCGCATTCTCATCGCAATCGCTTTTGAATCGCGCGTTCTATGCGGTCCAGGATACGGTGACGCCTGTGATAATCGGAACGCTGACGACGGTTGTTTTCGTCGCGCTCAACTTCGCGCTGATTCATCCGATGGCTCATCGCGGGCTGGCGCTGGCCGGCTCGCTGGCCTCCATCGTTCATACTATCTGGATGCTGGGCGTATTGAAGAAAAAAACAGGCATCGCCGTCAGCGGACTGGCTGCTGCCTTCGCGCGAACATTGCTTGCGGCGCTTGTGGCGGCGGGAATTGGCTGGCTGATTTATACGGGCGCGAATGCATGGCTCCATTCCTCAACACTAGATCCGCGGCTGGCGTCCCTGTGCCGGATATTTGCGGTATGCCTCGCAAGCGGTGGCGTGTACTTAGCAGCGGCCAAGGCGCTGCGCATCGAAGAAATGGATTTCACGCTGCAACTGGTTGCCCGGCGCCTGCGCCGATCACAATGATTCTGAATTTTTATGGACTGACACGGACCGGCACGGACCAGTCATGGAGCCTGGTTGGAGGGGGTTGGTTTTAGTCTTTCAGATAACGCTCCATCGCCTCATCCCATTTGCCCGTGGCCTTGAGGACCATGTCAATCATTTCGCGCACGGCGCCTTCGCCTCCGTTTTTGCGGGTGACGTAGTCGGCGCGCGCCAGGACTTCCTCGTGCGCGTTTGCGACGGCCACGCCCACTCCCGCTGCGCGCATCAGGGGCAGGTCCGGAAGATCGTCTCCGATGTACAGGGCCTGGGAGGCTTGCAGGCCGTGGCGCGCCAGCAGCTCGTGGAAAAACGGCATTTTATTTTTTGCATCCTGAAAAAGGTCTTCGATTCCCAGCTCGGCGGCGCGCCGTTCGACCGCCTGCGAGCGCCGGCCTGTGATGATCGCAATGCACAGACCATGACGCATCGCCATGCGAAGACCGTGTCCGTCCAGGCAACTGAAAGCCTTGTATTCATCGGCCTCGCCCAGGATGAGTTGCCCGGCCGTCATGACGCCGTCCACGTCCAGGACGATCATGCGGATTTCTTTGAGGCGTTGTTGCAGTTCGGTGGTGGTTAGCATTGGCGTCAACTATCGGCTCCGAGGATGTTTGTTGAACAATCATTCTATGGCGAGTCTAATATGGCCTCCGGGCGGAATCCAGCAAATCCGCTGAGGGAACGGCATGGAATGAAAAAACGGATTCTTCCGCGATTGCGGTTGATTTGCCGCCTGCCTCGGACTTATTTCCTTAGGCGCGATGAATTTTATGAACCGCTAAAGGAAACGTCATGTCGCATTTGATGATCAGCGTCGCCGGCATCCGGGGGATCGTTGGCGATTCCATCAAGCCCGAGGAATTCGTGCGCTTTGTTTTGGCATTCGCCGAAGGCTGCAAGCCCCGGAGCGTCGTCGTGGGAGGCGATACGCGGCCTTCCCGGGAAATGGTCCGCCATCTGGTTTTTGGCGCGCTCGAGGCTGCCGGATGTGATATTCTTGATCTTGGGATTTGCCCGACTCCAACCATCGGCCTGATGACAAGGTTGAAAAAAGCCGGCGGCGGCATCGCCATTACTGCCAGCCATAATCCCGTCGAATGGAATGCGCTGAAATTTTTCCGTTCGGACGGCACGTTTATGACCGCGGATGACAATCGCGTGCTGATGGAAAGATACCAAGCGGGGCAATTTCATCTGGCGCCGGCGGCCAAGTTGGGGCGCCTGACGGCTTGCGCCGATCCCGCCGGCGAACACATCAAGCGCGCGTTGAGTTTCGTCAACGCTGCCGCCATTCGCCGCGCCAAGATCAAGGTCGCTCTGGACTGCTGCCAGGGCGCCGGCGCGCAGGTGTTGCCGCAATTGCTCGAGCGCCTGGGATGCGACACGCGCGTTATTTTCGACAAACAGGACGGCACGTTCCCCCGCCACGCCGAGCCGCTGCCCGAGCATTTGGGCGCGCTCAGCCAGGCCGTCAAGCGACACGGCACCGCCGTCGGATTCGCCGTGGACCCCGACGCCGACCGCCTGGCGCTCGTGGATGAGACGGGGCGCGCCATCGGCGAGGAACGCACCATCGTCCTTGTCGCCAATCATCTGCTCAATCGTTTTCGTTCCTCCGTGACGGTCAATCTTTCGACCACTCGCGCCGTGGAAGACGTCTGCAAGGCCCATGGCGTGGCCTGCCATCGCACGAAAATCGGCGAGGCGCACGTCGTCTCGGGAATGAAGAAGCATCGTTCGCGCATCGGCGGCGAAGGAAACGGCGGCGTGATCCTGAGCGACGTGCACTTCGGGCGCGATTCGCTGGGTGGCATTGCCGTCATCCTCGAGGCGCTGGCCTTGAACCGGAGCGCGCTATCCGGGCTCAACGCGCGCGTGCCGGACTACGTCATAGTCAAAGACAAGCTGCCAATTGGAGGCTTGAGAATCGAAGCGATTTATCGTAAGATTACAGCCATCTTTGGTTCAAAATCCCGCATCAATACCGACGACGGATTGAGGCTGGATTTCGGCCAGGCGTGGATTCATCTCCGGCCATCGGGAACAGAACCCATTTTTCGCGTCTTCGTTGAAGCGCCGGCTATGGATGAAGCGCAAGCCCTTGTCCAGCGCGCGCGCGAAATAGTCCGTCCATAAGAGCCTCGCCAAAGCGGGATAAAAGATATGAGCGAAACTCGCGACAGAATATTCATGGGCTTTGAGCGGCTCGAGAACCTGCCGACCATGCCCGAAAACGCCACGCGATTGTTGCTGGCGCTGTCAGATGAGCGGGTGGAGCCGGGAGATATTGCCGAGCTGTTGATGCGCGACATGGCGATGAGCGCCAATGTCCTGCGGGTGGCCAACTCTGTATTTTACCTTGGCGCCGGCAAGCCCATCATCGCGCTGGATCGCGCCGTGGCGCGCATCGGCCTGTTTCAGGTCCGCAACATCGTCATGGCCGCCGGCATCATTCAGGCCTTCTCTTCATTCGCCTCCAAATGCAATGCCCGTGAGTTTTGGAAACATGCCGTCAGCGTCGCAATGGTCACGGAGATTCTGGGCCGGCGTGTTCATGTGGAAGCATTCAACAAGCCTGACTCCTCTCAAACGCTCTATTTCGCCGGGCTGCTGCAAGACGTCGGCCTGCTGCTTCTGGGGCACGTTTTCCCCAGTCTGTTTGAGAAGCTTCGCGAGTTGGCGGCGCAAAGCGATCTGCCGCTCAAAACCCTCGAAAATAACTTGATGGAAACCGACCATGGCGAAATCGGCGCCTGGCTGGTGCAGAAATGGAATTTGCCGACCGAAGTTTGCGACGCTGTCAGATATCATCACTTCCCCGATGCGGCGCCCGAAGCGACGCGTCCATTCGCTGAAATGGCGCACGTCGCCAATTATATCTGCGCCCACGAAAACCTCGGCGCCACGGGACTGCGCGAAGAAGCGACGTTTTATGAAAAGGCGTTGTACGATCTCGGACTGGAATTGGGGGATCTGCCGGCCATCACCGAACGCGTCCGCGCGGAAGCCGAAAAGGGAATCAACATCATTCTCAAGTGAATGTGCATAGTTACAGGCAGAATCATTGATGGCAGAATCATTATGATTCTGCCCTCAATGATTCTGCTAAGCGCACGCAGGAAATGCTTTTTCGGCGCCAATCCAAACTCCGACGAGACGCGGTTCTTCACTCAGAAGGAATTCGAGGGGTTTGGCGCAATTGGACGGAATCTCATAAGCCGTCATATCCGCCGCCATTCCAGGGCGCAACATTCCCAGCTCGTTCTGCCAGCCCAGGGCGCGCGCGGGATTGACGGTGATCATCGCCAGCCAGCGTTCGGCGGGCAGGTCCGGTTGCGATGCATTCGATTGATAGTACGCGCGCGCCTGGCGCAGCGCGGCCAGCGGGTCGAGGCTTGCGGCGCTGGCAAGGCTGTCAGTGGCGACGCACAGGTTGACGCCGCGCTCGATCATCGCGCGCAGCGGATAGGGTTCGTGATTGAAGAAGCGATGGCTGGGCGGGCAAAAGGCGACGCTGATTCCACGCGCGGCCATCCAACGGATTTCGTCATCGCTCGCATAGTTGGCATGAGCGACAAGCGCGGGAGAGGCGCCCAATCCGTGTTCGGCCAGATACTCCAGCGGACGGCGGCGCGGTGGGCGCCAGTCATGAGGCAGGACGCCTTTTTCGAGGAGAAAATCTGCAATAGGCCCTGAACCTTTGAGCGTGAACGCCTCTTCTTCGCGCGTTTCGGCAGCGTGAATGCAGATCGGCTCAGGCAAGCGCGCAGCGCGATCGAAACACATCCGCAGCAAGCGCGAGCTGACGGAATAAGGCGCGTGCGGGCTGAGAGCGAAGCGGAGCAGGCAGGGGTCAGAGGTCAGGGGCTGGGGGTCAGGGGTCAGAGGTCGGGGGTCAGGGGTCAGGGATCGGGGGTCAGGGGTCAGGGGTCGGGAATCGTGACTCGTGGTTCGTGATTCGTGGCGCGTGATTTGTGGCTCAGGATTCGGAGTTCGTGACTCGGGGTTTCGGGGACAGATTTCAGGGAGCAGACGGCGCGCCAAGGCTGATTCCAAGCGCATTTCGGCTTCATTTGGATTTAGGCCGATGACTTCATGGAATATCGTCGCGCGAGGAACATAATCTGCAATCCGCAATCCGCAATCCGCAATGCGCGTTCCACAATCCGCAATCCGCAATCCACAATCCGCAATCCACATAGGATCGGCCTGCGGGCGGGAGGCGATATTGCCAACGCACGCGACGCCGCAGGCCAGGCATTCGCGGAAGCCTCGCTGCACGGAATCCACGTACTGTTCATCGCTCCATTGATTCCACTGATCGAGCATCGCGCGCAGCCAGGGAACGAATCCGTCCGCGCCGCTGAGTTTGCCCACTAGCGCGGAGAGTTCAAGGTGCGTATGGGCATTGATCAATCCGGGCAGAAGGACCGCATTGCCCAAATCCATAACTTGCGTGTTCCTGGGCGCTTCGATATCGCGCGCCGCTCCGCAAGCTTCGATACAGTCTCCACGGCAGAGAACCGCCCCATCGCGGATCGCGACGTCCGGTTCCGGGATCACCCACCGCGCTCGAAATAGTCTATAAGCCATTTGTGGAACCCTTCCAGGATTCAGGTCCATGGCAATTTGCCCCGCTTTCGGTCACTTATTTTGGCCTAAGGATAAACGTAATGCGGTCAGAAACGGCGCCAGCTTTTGGAGTAAGGTGGCTTGCCG
>JAPLSP010000224.1 GCA_026398575.1 Candidatus Sumerlaeota bacterium
CTATCCCGCAATTGCAGGAGTTCGCCGGGAACCAGGGCGCCTGCGCGGAGGCTGGCCTGAACCGTAAGCGAAGTCTCGCCGGGACCCATGGCGCTCGTGCGGGGGGGGGCTTTAGCCGTCAGCGAAGTCTCGCCGGCCGGATACGCCGGCGCGGCTGCTGATAGAATCAAGATGGCCAGTCCGATGCGCGCCAGCCAGTCTGTGCGCCGCCGCATTACTATGGGGATATTTGGAAGGTTATCCAGCATCAACGCGCGTTCCGTTCGCATGGTGTCATGACATGCCTTTATTTTCCCGGCGCGCCCAGCGAGGCGCAACCCTTTTTTCTCATGGCGTCTGCATCTTGATCTTTGCGATTCCGGCGCGCACGCCCTCGGCCGAGCGCGCCAGCGCCGCAGACTCTTCCGCCGTCAGATCCACTTCCACGATTCGCTCCATTCCGCCTGCGCCCAGCACGGCGGGAACGCCGAGGAAAATATCCTTGAATCCGTACTCGCCCTGCAAATATACGGAGCACGGCAGCAAACGCTTCTGGTCGCGAAGGATCGCCTCGGTCATTTCGACGGCGGCGGCCGCCGGGGCATAGAAGGCGCTTCCGCTCTTGAGCAGGTTCACGATTTCGATGCCGCCGTCGCGGGTGCGCTGGATGATCTGCTCCAGACGCCCGGGGGCGATGAACCGGCTGATGGGGATGCCGGAGACGGTCGTGCAGGAACGCAGCGGGACCATCGTGTCGCCGTGGCCCCCCAGAACGAGCGCCTGAATGTCTTTGACGGAGACGCCGATTTCCGCCGCCAGAAAGGAGCGGTACCGGGCCGTGTCCAGCACGCCGGCCATGCCGATCACGCGCTCGCGCGGAAATCCGCTGGTCTTCAGGGCGACGTACGCCATGATGTCCAGCGGATTGGAAACGATGATGAGCGCCGCGTTGGGCGAGCGCACGGCCACTTCGGTGGTGACCGCGCGAACGATGTCGCAGTTTTTCGCCTGCAAGTCGTCGCGGCTCATCCCGGGCTTGCGCGCCAGTCCGGCGGTGATGATGACGGCGTCCGAACCGGCGGTTTCATCGTAGCCGTTGGCGCCGGTGACGCGGACGTCGCATCGCGCCACGGGCGTGGATTCATATAAATCCAGCCCCTTGCCCTGCGGCACGCCTTCGAGAATATCCACGATGACCACGTCGCCCAGTTCCTTGGTCAGCGCCCAGTGCGCGCAGGCGCCGCCGACGTTTCCCGAGCCGATGATGGAAATTTTTTTTCGTTTGTTCATTCTTTTCCCAATCCATTATTCCTTGGTTACACGCATGATTTCTTCGATGGTCGTCAGCCCCCGCGAAACTTTGACCAGCCCTTCTTCCTTGAGGATTTTCATTCCTGCTTTGCGCGCGTGAGCGTATATCACATTCAGCGACTCCGTCTCGATGACCTTGCGGATCGAGGCATCCAACCGCAGAATCTCGAACAATCCCATGCGGCCATAATAGCCGGTCTTTTTGCAGTAGGGACAGCCCACGCCTCTGCATAGCGCAAGGTCATCGGGCACATTCTTCACGTTCAAAGCGGCCAACTCATTCGGATCGGGGCGATACATCGTCTTGCACTTGGGGCATATCAGGCGGGCCAGGCGCTGGGCCACCATACAGCTGAGCGCCCAGGCATAGCGTTGCGGGCTGATTCCCAATTGGTTCAAACGCGGGAAGACGCCGATGACGCTGTTGGTATGCAGCGTGGTGAAGACCAAGTGCCCCGTGGCCGCCGATTCGCAGGCAATCGCCGCCGTCTCGCTGTCGCGAATCTCGCCGATCATAATGATGTCCGGGTCCTGGCGCAAAATCGAACGCAATCCCGTGGCGAACGTGAATTTTTGCGCCTCGTTGACCTGAATCTGGTTGATGCCTTTGATTTCGTATTCGATCGGGTTCTCAATCGTGACGATGTTCTTGGCGCCCGTATTGAGCAGATTCAGCGCCACCATCAGCGTGGTCGTTTTTCCCGAGCTGGTGGGGCCGGTGATGACGATCAATCCGTGCGGCTCATAGATGGAGTCTTTAATACGCTTCAGGTTGACGCCCTCCAGGCCCAACTCCTCCAGTTTTTTCTGAATGGACCGCGCATCGAGGATACGCATCGTGATTTTTTCGCCGTATTTCAGCGGCACGGTGTTGACGCGGACGTCCAGATTCGTTCCATCCAGCGCCATGTCGAATTTGCCGTCCTGCGGCACGCGTTTTTCCGAGATGTCCAGCTCGCACAGGATTTTGACGTGGTTGACAAAGCTGTTCATGATCAACCGGGGAATTTCCAGCAGGTCATGCAAGACGCCGTCCACGCGCGCGCGCACAAGCCCGGACTGATCGCCCGGCTCCACGTGCAGGTCGCTCGCGCGGCGGCGGATGCCCATGATCACAATCGAACGCAGCAGCTTATTGACCGCTTCACTCTCCAAAACGACTTCCGTATCTCCCCGATAGCGCCGCCGCGCCGCATCTTCGATGCGGCGCATCAACTCCTTGACGTAGTCCTCCACCTCATAAACAGGCGTAATTTCATAGCCGCAGTGCGGACAGGCATAGAACTGCATCGTCTCATAATCTTCCAGGCGGTCAATCGGCTTGTTGCATTGAGGACAGCGCTGGCGTTTCTTCGGGTGAAGCAGGCTGGCAAGGCGGTTTCGCAGGTCTATCAACCACAGCTTCAAATATTCAACCGAAAAGATGCCGAGCAGTCCCCTGAAGCGGTCGGCCAAGGGAGACGGCGGGCTGCCGGCTTCTCCTTTGATATTCGACATCGCGCGCCGGATGCGCTGCTGGCGCGAGAAAGAACTATAGAGCCGTCGCAGAATCACATAGCCGATGTAGATGCCAATGCAAACCAGAACCCACTTGATGACTGGGTTCTGACTCGCCCATTCCCAGGCCTCGCTGGCGGCATCAGTTATTCCTGATATCATACCACTGCTTTTCGAGGAAGTCTTATACGTGACGCCGACCTTGTTCACCATTTCTTTGAAAGAAAGAGGGCCGGACGTCGCGGGCGCAGCCGGTAGCGGCGCCGGCGCAGCGGGCGGCTGCGCAACGATGGGCGCCGATCCTGTCGTTTGGGCCGGACTAGGCAGCGCCAGCAGGACCAGACTCGCTAAAATAATCGCGTGTTGACAAAGGATGGAAGGCTTCCACTGTGGTGTTTGGGCAAATGTCATTCGCGGGAGAAAAGGCATGGAAGAGAGGCTCCGTAGGATTTCCATAGAAAATCCGTGCAAAATAATAGCATGATGCTCCCGGCGGCATGCAACTCTTTTCCATAGGGAAGCTCATTTAGCCCACGATGCAAAAAAAGCGCTTCATTTCAGCGGCATTGGCGCGGTTCGATTGCGAAGCCGCAGCCGGATTTCACGCAGGGCGCGCCAATGCGCCTGAACGGCTGTTGATCGCCGGGATTGATGAAGCAGGCCGGGGGCCGCTGGCAGGGCCCGTTGTCGCGGCGGCCGTAGTCCTGCCCGAGGGAAGCGAGCCAATCGAGGGTGTGAACGATTCGAAAAAGCTGACGGAAAAACAGCGCGAAGCCTTGTTTGGCGAGATTCATCAGCGCGCCGTGGCGGTTGGGGTGGGCATTGTGGATGCCGAGACGATTGATCAGATTAATATTCTCGAAGCAACGCGGTTTGCCGCCTGCCAGGCGCTGAAATCGGTCCGCGCCAACGGCGTGACGCCGGATTTGCTCTTGTTGGATGCGCTCAAACTCAGCGGAGAAGCCACGGCGCAGCAATCCATTATCAAAGGCGACGCGCAGTCCAGGCTACGGTTGCGCCGGGCATGTGCGCGCGTTGAATGAGATCGGCCCTTCCACGCTGCACAGGCTGTCTTTCGCGGGCGTTTGTTTTTTTAGCTCCGTTTGCCGCCAATCCCGGACGTATCAACGCCTGATGGAAGCATTTTCATCGGCATCGCCAACAGAAATCGCCTCCAAAATCGCGGCTTATGAAGGTTTTTTGCCCGCTTGCGAAATCCGGGAGCTCCGGCGGAATTATCAAAATCTTTTCGGATGATTATTCCTCCAATATTTGTCATTCTTTGGCCAATTTTTATAAAATCACCACAGAGACACCGAGGCACAGAGAAATTCACAAAGAACATTTTCCAGGCATTTTTGGATGTATTTCTCGGTGTCTCTGTGCCTCTGTGGTGAGCTCATCATTCTGTTTTCCATCATTCTATTTCCAAAAATTGCGCCGAAGATATCCCCGCCAAAATCAAAGCTTGGCATTATAGGCTTGGGGTCATTATAATCCGTTCGATTTTTCGCAGTCATTTTGCCGTTAATGTCCTATGATATATCTGGGATTCTTTTTTTATTTTCAAAGGAGACGATTCATGTCCCGGCTTCGCGATCTTTATGCAGTACCATCAGGCGCCTTCGCCGATATTCTCAGACATGCCGGCGCGCTATTCGCAATCGTTCTGTCGCTCGTTATGCTGCTGGCTGCGGGCGCCGGCGCGGACGTCTTCATCACGGAAGTCGCCGATCCCAATAACGACGCGAATGCGCGGTTCGTCGAGTTGTATAATTCCGGGCCGGCGGCGGTGGATTTGAACGGGTGGAGAATCCGCCGTTATTCCAATGGCGGCCTGACACCGACGAATATTCCGCTGGCGACCACCACCACGCTGCTCGCGCCGGGGACGTTTTTCATCGCCGCCAACACAACGACCTTCAATAGTCTGTTTGCGCCCGTGACCGCTAATCTGATTGACCCCAATGTCAACGGCAACGGCAATGACTGGTATCACCTTTATAATGGCTCGACGCTGGTGGACGCATTCGGAACCATCGGCGACAGCGCGGCGATTTATGAAAACGGGCGCGCCGAGCGCAAGGCGGCCATCGCTTCGGCCCGGACCGTTTTCGACATCAACGACTGGAACATCAACAGTTTGCAGTTGGGCGCCGGCCCCCAGGACGCGCCCGGTGGATTCGATCCCGGCGCCTGGGTCGGCGCGGGTGGCCCGGCGCCTCTGGCCAATCCCAACGACGTCATCTTCAATGAGTTCTGGATCGGCGATGACGGCGCCACGGCTTATCCGAGCATCGGCGGCAGGGGAATTCGCGGCAGTTGGGCAGAATTGCTGGTGGTCAACGGGCCTCAGGATTTGCGCGGCTGGACACTGACGGATAAAGACACGCCGGCGACAACCGCAGAAGGCTCTCTCACGTTCGCCAGCGCAGGACCGGCGGGCTTGGCGCTTTCGGCTCTGGCGCCCGGCTCGATATTGCTGTTGGTTTTCGATGGCGCCGCCAATCCCGCCATTTCCGAAAATTTCGATCCAACGCTGGGACCGATCATCCTGAAAGGCGGACCTGCGTCGAACGGCTTCGCTCTCACCATGACGGGCAGTTTCAATCTGGACGCTTTCAATGACAATCTGGTTCTGGTGGCCGGGCCGCTGACGACGGGAACGGCGGTGGATTTCATCTCGGAGTTTCAGACGCCGGACCCGGCATGGGAGATAACTTTCACGAATCCTTTCATCGGGCTTGGCAATAACAGCGGCGCCTATTTCAAGAATTCCGACAACTTCGGATACAACAACGACAACGGCCAGGACACGGTAACCAGCCCGACGGGATGGGCCGTCGAAAGCGGCGGCAGTCATACCTCCTTGACTCCAGGACGCCTCAACCGCAACCAGGCGCCCCTGGGCTATGCGCCCGCCGTTCTTCCCATGCGCGAGTCGTTCATTGACGTTCCGAACAGCGATCTGACTTCCGGCGGCGCATACATCATTGCGAATGCGCGCTGCTATTCGAATCCCATCCAGGTTCTCAGCGGCTCGCTCAATCACCTGGGGCTGCGCGTGCCGCATGGCAATCGCATCCGGCTTCAGGGGTTCAACGGGCAGGACCTGCGGCGCAATTTCACGCCCGTGGGCGCCGGCGATCTTTTTGCATCGTTTGTGCTCCGGGTACCCACCGCCCCCACGGGCAATAACGGAACCGGCGCCGGGGCGCCTCTCTTCGCTTTCAACCGTCTGACGGTGGCCGACCAGCAGGTCGAGCAGGGCCGCATCCTGATTCGCAGAGGCTCGGCGTTCGGCGCCTATCAGCTGGGTGTGGCGCTCGATACGAACGATGAGGGCGTCGCCGATTGGACGGGCGACATTGCGCAAAACGCCGTCACGACGCGGTTCATCATCATCCGCTACGCCATCAATTCCGCCGGCGATTCCATCGCGCTGTATGTGGACCCAACGCCGGGCGGCGCTTTCATCGGAGCGGGAGCGATCGCGTCTGTTGTTCATCTGAACAGCGGCAGCGAGGCGAACCTGGATTCCATCAGCGGCGAGACGCTCGACGGATTTATTCTCGAACAATCCAACAACGCCACCAACTGGACCGCCGAGATGGATGAAGTCCGGGTTGGCCGGAATTATCCGGAGGTCAATCCAGGATTGATACCCGACGAGCTGTTCATCTCCGAATACGTCGAGGGGAGCGGCGAGAACAAGGCTATCGAAATTTACAATGGCACAAATGCGCCTATAAATATGGCCGCAGGCGCTTATGAACTGTGGGAATTTCCCGACGGCGCCCCCGATCCGGGAGCGCGCAAACTAACGCTCAACGCCACGATCCCGAGCAAAGGCGTATATGTCATCGTTCGCGACAGCGTCAGCACGAGCCAAACCCTCAAAGACAAAGCCAACCTGCTGACGGCCAGTCCGGTGATGTCTTTCGATGGCAATGACGTTGTGGCGCTGGTCAAGAACGGCGTCCTGATTGATGCGATCGGGAGAATCGGCGAAAACCCGGGCGTGGAATGGGGAAGCGGCGCCGTCACGACGCTCGACCATACGCTGGTTCGCAAGCCGGCGATCAATGAGGGCGACTCGGATGGATACGACGCCTTCGATCCGTCGGCGCAATGGATCGGCTATCCGATGGACGATTTCACCCATCTCGGCGGGCACGTCTTTACGCTGCCCGACGAACCCGATATCCAACTTTCGGTTGCCTCGCTGAACTTTGAGACGATCAACCCGCTTTCGGCCAAAACGCTGACGCTGACAATCACCAACAACGGCCTCGCGACAAACCTCACCGTCTTCACGAGCACGACCATCACGGGACCGGACGCCGGCGATTTCAGCATCCTGGGACCCGCGCGTCCGTTCACGCTCTTGTATGGCGGCGGCGCCGCGCTGATGGCCATCCGGTTCAATCCTGGCGCGGCGGAAAAGGTGTCTAACGCCGTTCTCGAAATTTGCAGCAACGATCCGGGCGATCCTGTGACGACCATTCCGCTGCAGGGCGTATCGGCATGGCAGCCCGCGCTCATGATCACGGAGATCATGTACGATCCCACGTCCCAGACGCCGGATTGGCAATGGGTGGAAATCTACAACACAACCGCCGGTCCGATTGACCTGGGCGGCTTTGTGTTCGATCATGAAAGCGGCCTGCCGCTCCTGTCCTCCAACATCACGACCAGTACCATCGCTCCCGGAGGCACGGCGATCCTTTTCGACGCTGATGATCTGACGAGCGCGCAGTTTATGTCGGCGTGGGGGAGCGAGATCAACCTTGTCGGCGTGACCAACTGGCCCGTTCTGCAGGGCGCGGGCGACCGGATCGGCTTGTGGGATAATTTCACTTCTTATGCTGGCCGCAATTTCGCAAATGCGATTGATGCGGTTCCATTCGGCGCCAGCGCGCCATGGCCGGCGCCCAATCAGGCGGCGTCCATTTATCTCAGGAACCTTTCCTATGGCAATGACTTCGGGGATCACTGGACGCTCAGCGCGCCCGGCGCCGTCACGCCCCTGGGAACCACTTACCGCAGCACCGCATTGGGCGGCAATAGCGGCGCGGACCTGGGTTCGCCGCTGACGCCTTCGGGTGACAATCCCAATATCATCACGCCGGGCGGGGTGGATTTCGGCGCGATCGCCGCCGGAACATTGCTGGATAAAGGTCTGCTGATTACCAATACAGGCCCCAGTGCGCTGCTGCGCGTCACCAGCGCCAGCATCACGGGAGCCGACGCCGATAAATTCGCAATCGTGGGGCCGTTGCCGCCGTTGATTCAGGCTGGCAACCGAACCGGAACATTGACCATCCGCTTTGCCCCGGGCGCCGCGCTGGGCTCTTTCAGCGCCTCGCTGGCGATTTTCAGCAATGACGCCGGCGGCAGCACGCCCACGGTGGCGCTCGCGGGCCAGTCGGTCCGCGGCCTGCCGGTCTATGAACCTTTCGAATACACGACCGGCAGTTTGGATGTGATCGCAGGATATGAGGCTTACAGCGATCCGGGAGTCTGGCCGCCGCAGGTGACTTCGGATTCTCTGGCCGCAGGCGTGACGCTTCCGTTGCCGGTATCGCAAGGCAATAAATTGGAGATTCAAGGCGTCTCGCCCGGAGAAGACCTTCGTTCGCAATTCACGCCGGAAATCGCATCCGGCGCGGTTTACGCCTCCATGCTGCTTCGAGTGACGAATAATCCCACCGATAACACCAACAGCGCGCAGGTGTTTGCCTTCAATCGGCGCCTGACGAATGGGCAGAGCCGCGAACAAGGCGCCCTTCGCATTACCAGCGCCGACGCCTCGAATACGCGATACAAACTCGGGGCGACGCTGACGGCAAATCAATTCGCGTATTTCAGCGGCACGGCGATTGACCTCGTTCCGGGCCAAACGTATTTCATCATTGTGAAATACGGAATCGCGGCCAGCGCAGGGCATGACATGATGCGGCTGTGGGTCAATCCGCTGCCCGGCGGCTCGGAGGACGATGGATCGGCGGTGGATGCGGTGACTCATGCCTGGGTTGCCGGCGTGGAAAACGAAGTATCCGCCGGCAGCGCGCTCAATGGGTTCAACATTATCCAGAGCGGATTCGCAGGAGCGCATTTCACCGAGCTCGACGAAATCCGCGTCGGCGCAAGCTATGCGCAGGTCGCTCCTGGGCTGCCCTCGGTGCGCTCGATTACGCGCGTCAATTCCAATCCCACGTCCGCGTCTTCTGTGGAGTACCTGGTGCGATTCAGCGAGCCGGTTGACAACGTAACGCCGGATGACTTCGCGCTGACAGCGCCGGATTTGTTCGCCCCCAGCGTCGTGAACGTAGTGGCAGGAGCGACGACCG
>JAPLSP010000170.1 GCA_026398575.1 Candidatus Sumerlaeota bacterium
CGAAATCTCCCATGTTTGTATACGAGCCACGATTGGCCTCCGTCAGCAGGATTAGCAACTGGCGGATTATGGACTCATGGCTTATGAGGTCAAGCCTTTATTTGTAGATAAGCACTAAGCCGATTGGCTAGGTTACTCAGCGACATTGCCCGCTCCGAGAGAAAGGCGTCCGAATGCGTCACGGCCAATAGTTCATAAATTTCTACTGCCTTCTGCGCCTTTGCCAGCGCCTCCTTTCGAAGTCCGAGGTCACTAAGGCAACTTGCCAGAATATCCAGTGAACCGGCCCAAGCCGGAAGCAAAGCATACAGATGCTTGTGCACAAGTTGCTCATAGATTTCGGCCGCTTGTTGCACCTTTTCCAGTGCTTCCTCGCGGTGCCCTAGCTCGCTAAGAATAATGGACAAGTCATACAGCGATCCGGCCCAATCCGGACGGAACATGTCTTGGTCTGCCTCAGTCAATTTTCTATATATTGCTTCGGCATCCTGTAAGTAACTTGCCGCGCGTTCTCGTTCTCCTAACGCGGCATAGGCGATGCCTAGTTCAGACAACAGTCCGGCACGTTGGGCTTTCATCTGAGGAGTCGCTGAACCTGTTCCCACAATATCCAGTTCACAGAGTGTCTCTTGAAGCATGGCGACGCGTTCCCGCTGGTTGCCAAGTGGCTGAGAACGCAAGATACTAAAGGACTCAATCTTGGGTGCCAATTGATCTATCGTCTGAACATCAAATGGCTTCTCAAAATGAAACGTAGCGATGCGCCAGTGCCATAAATCCGGGGCGTGTTGCGCAAGGGCGGTCGTTGCCATGCCCGACAGCCATAGCGCCACTGTGGCCGGCACACTTTGAGCGAAAGCTTCGCGGTGAAAGTTGGCGTCATGCAGCAGCGCCAGCCCATCACCCTCGCGCTCTCCATACTCCAGTGCCGTCTCCAAACCGATTACCATAACGGCGCGAGGCCCTTGCGCCGAAGCGGCATCGTTGCCGGATTTCAAATGATCGCGTAATGCGTCCAGCAATCGCGCATCGTGCGGCTGCGTCCGCCAATCAAGGATGGACAAACGGTAATGCCGCGCCTCCTGTTCGCCGCGCAGGCGCTCGATCAAACAATCGCGCAAATCGCGGTGATCGTAGGTAACGAGGATCAGGCGGAATCCCTCGCCGTCGCCCAGCGCGAAGGAAAGGCCGCGCAGATCGCGTTCCTGCCGATCACTGAGCGGAAGGAGCGCCGGCGGGAGGTTTGGGCTGTTCCCTGAGCTGTTGGTAGGCATTTTTGAAAGCCTGAATATCGCGAATAACCGGATGAACGTCGTACCAGCTTTGCTCGCCGTTATATTCCATCACCGATCCATTGAAGAGCAGATCGCGGAGGAAGGCGCGGGCGTTCTCCACGTCCTTTGGATTCGAGGAAACGCCGGACGGCAGTTGGTCGGTCTTGCTCTGATGAATACCAGCCAGAATTGGGTAGTAAACTTGGCTCGGGATGAGGAGCCTTTCATAGTCCAGCCGCAGATCCCGGATCGCGTCCTGGGCCGCTTCATCATCAATTACGCTCTTATCGGCGGCGCGGGCCGCCAGCTGCGCATAATTCAGCAAGCGGATAAGGTCGCGCATGCTGCCGCCGGATTTGCGGGCCAGTTCCCGCGCAACCTCCCGGTCGCTGAAGACTTTTTCGATTTCCACCCGCCCTTCAATCACTTTTACCAGCGCATCCACTGCTTCCGGAATTTCCTGATCTTCAATGCTGCGCGGTTCCAAGGTTGGCATGAAGAAGCTATTGGGAAACACCATGCTGATATTGCACGGCGCCAGGATCAACGCAATAGGGACGGTGTAGATGGTGTGGACCTGCAGCTGCTTGAGGAAGTCGCCGTTATCGAAGAACAGCCGCCGCGCCACCTCCGGAGGCAATCGGTCCAGGTTATCCTGCACAATCAGCAGGTCCGGGCTGTTCACACATTTTTGAAGAACTCCGGAGGCCTCGCCCAGGAGCAAATTCACTTTCTGGATCAGCTCCGAACCGTACTGGCGAAGGCGGCTGTGGATGGTTTCGCGGCGCTCAACGTCGCCTTTGATGGTGGACTTGATGCGAGCCAGCAGGCCCAACCCCAGCCAATAGAAATTGACTTTGGCCTTTGTTTCGGCTTCCGTCGTGAGTTCAATCTCCTTTTCCGTCTTCTTCACGTCATCCAGCGTCCGTTCCGCAAACCATCTCGCCACGTCGTCCACCAAACCTTTGCTCAAGGGCATGAGGCTGGTGTCTTCCGCAAAACGCCTGGCAAGACTTTCCACCAGCCATAGCAGCAAGTCGGAATAATCAAGAGTCTGGAGCAAGTCATCATCCACGAAGAGATGGAGAGGGGTGAAGGAATCGCTCATCTCTTTCTCAAGCTTGTAGAGCTCGGTTGTCTTTCCTGTTCCGCGGTGGCCAATGAGGGCAATTTTTGCAAAGCGATTTTTCGACGCGTCCTGATCGCGAAGATGCAGGCGCATTTTCTTCAGATTTGCGGACCCGCGGCCTGTGCGGATATCAACGTACCGGGGATCGCCGGGCTCAAGGGGCTCGACTTCCGCCTGCCACGCGACTTCCTGCAGAGACTGCGCGCGCTTGAATTCAGCCATGAGTGCCAATCCTCCCGATGAGTTGACCTTTTGCTGTTGGCTTTGCGCCTCAATTCAACAAGTGAAAAGAAGTATTGTGAGATGGCCGGGAGAAGACAATAGGAATTCGCCGAAAGTGGAGATTGAACGATTGGGGGCAAATACAAACCCCCGTGGTCCTGAAGGCCACGGGGGCTAGCGAATCAGAATCTCCAATGACCGTATCCTCAACGCAAGACGCTACTTGACAATGCCGGCAATATCCACAAGTTGCCCCGCGCGCTCTTTTGGCTCGACGCGCAGCTTGTCGCCTTCCATCTCCATCATGGCCACGCGCGTCAGATCGAGCGGATTATGATTGACCTGCAGCGGCGCCTCGGGGCGCGCGCCGTCATTGAGCGACCGCGCGCGTTTGGCCACGACGTTGACCAGCAGGTACTTGTTATACCCCTGCGCTTTTACTTCACTGAACTTTTGCCCAAAATCATCCATTTTTTCACCTATGATTTCTTCTTTTTCTCGTCTTCAACCTCATACTCGGCGTCCACAACTTCGCCTTCCTGGACGTTCTCGGGTTTGGAGGAAGTTTTCGCGCTGTCCGGGCTTTCTTCATGAGCGCCGCCCGCAGCGCCGGCCTGATTTGCAGAGGCATTACGATACATCGCCTCGCCGATTTTTTGCGAGGCGCTTTCCAGACGTTCGAGGGCGGACTTTATGGCCTTGCTGTCCTTCGAATCAAGGACTTTCTTTACCTCGGCCATGGCGTCCTCGACCGCCCGGCGGTCTTCGGGCGAAACCTTGTCGCCCCATTCCTTCAGATTGCGTTCGAGGCCATAGACCATCGAGTCGGCCTGGTTGCGCAGTTGCGCCGCTTCGCGCGCCTGCTTGTCTTCTTCATGATGCTCCTCGGCCGCGTGCACCATGCGCTTGATTTCGTCTTCTTTCAGGCCGCTGGAGGCTTCAATCCGGATTTTTTGTTCCTTGCCGGTTCCCAGGTCGCGCGCCGAGACGTGCACAATGCCGTTGGCTTCAATATCAAAGGTCACTTCGATCTGCGGAACGCCGCGCGGCGCCGGCGGAAGGCCGACCAGGTCGAATTTGCCCAAAGTGCGATTGTCGCGCGCCATTTCACGTTCGCCTTGCAGGACGTGGATCGAAACGGCGGGCTGGCTGTCGCTGGCCGTCGAGAAAATTTCACTCTTCTTCGTCGGGATGGTCGTATTGCGTTCGATGAGTTTGGTGAAAACGCCGCCCAGAGTTTCGATGCCGAGCGACAGCGGCGTGACGTCAAGCAGCAGGACGTCGGTGACTTCGCCGCCCAAAACGCCGCCCTGGATCGCCGCGCCGACCGCAACGACTTCGTCCGGGTTGACGCCCTTGCACGGCTCCTTGCCGAAGATGCGCCGCACGGTTTCCTGCACGATCGGCATGCGCGTCGCTCCGCCGACGAGGATGACCTCGTCAATGTCATTCGGCTTCAGCCCGGCGTCTTTCAACGCCTGGAGGCAGGGGCCTTCCGAACGCTTGACGAGCGGCGCCATCAGATTTTCGAGCTGCGCGCGCGTCAGCGTGATGTTCAAATGCTTCGGGCCGTTCTGGTCGGCCGTGATGAACGGCAGGTTGAGCGTGGCCGAGAGCGACGAGGACAACTCGCACTTGGCTTTTTCCGCCGCCTCTTTGAGCCGCTGCAGCGCCTGGCGGTCCTTGCGAAGGTCTATCCCGTGCTCCTTCTGGAATTCCTTGGCGAGCCACTGGATGATTTCTTCGTCCATGTCGTCGCCGCCCAGGTGCGTGTCGCCGTTGGTGGACTTGACCTCGAAGACGCCGTCGCCCAGATCGAGGATGGAAATATCAAACGTGCCGCCGCCGAAGTCATAGACGGCGACCGTCTCGTCTTTTTTCTTGTCCAGGCCATAGGCCAGCGCCGCGGCCGTCGGCTCGTTGATGATGCGCAGCACGTCAAGGCCGGAAATGCGTCCGGCGTCTTTGGTGGCCTGGCGCTGCGAATCGTTGAAATAAGCCGGAACGGTGATGACCGCCTGCGTCACCTTCGCGCCAAGGTAGTCCTCCGCCGTCTGTTTCATCTTTTGCAGGATGCGCGCGGAAATTTCTGGAGGCGTGACGACCTGACCGTCAATTTCGACCGTCGCGTCGCCGTTCTTTGACGGAACAACCTTGTACGGGACGCGGGCGATTTCCGACTGCACTTCCGCCATCTTCCGTCCCATGAAGCGCTTGATCGAGAAAACGGTTTTTTCCGGGTTGGTGATGGCCTGGTTCTTGGCCACCTGCCCGACGACGCGTTCGCCGCCCTCGCGGAAGGCCACCACGGACGGCGTGGTCCTCATGCCTTCGGAGTTGGGTATGACGACCGGTTCGCCGCCTTCCATGACCGCGACGCATGAATTCGTCGTCCCCAAATCTATTCCGATGACTTTACCCATGATGTTTGGCCCTCGAATTTTCTAAGGATAACTATTCAGCAATATATTCCGGTGAATTCATTTTCTAGTTTCCAATTTCGCACTGAGCAATCTTGAAGCAAATGCCAAGAAAATGTTCTAGCTTGCCCAATTGATTGCCAAATACAAACAATTCTGGATAATGATAATTCGAAGGAACTTGCATTATTTCTTGTGGATGAAATGGCTTTCCTGAGACTGCTTGTTTTGATATCCAAGGATACTCAGGATTAATTGAGTATTTTCCGTAATCGCTTCCCTTGGGCGCTAAATTTTCTATCCATTCTACAAGTGGAGCAAATTCTTCGAGAAGTCCAGCAAATGCTTGATTAGATTTTTCCTGATGACATGCTCTTTGCAGCTCTCGATTCCTTCTTGCATGTTTTTGGATAAATTCCAAGAAAGCATTATGAATAAACTTGGGCAACGCTTTTCCTTTCAAATCTATCTTCAATCCTTTTGCTAATTTTTCCGTGGCCATTTGGAGATAATGCAAACGATGGCATAATTCAACTCTTGACCGGTTCTCAGCGCCCGATAGCCATTGATACATCCGATAATCGGATATTGCTTGCGTCAGATAAGCTTTTCTCCATGAAATCGCCATCGGCTTATCAGTCCTTATCTTGACTTGAATCTATATTTGCTTTACAGGCATTCGCAAAAATCCTTTTTTCTTTTTCCAGAAAACAACCGCATCGTTCCATGCGCCCCACGTTTCAGGTAATTCCGCTTTATCCTTCTCAGCAGGAGGAATAACTGCAACACCTGATGAATAATTTATCTGATCCTGTGGAAAGGGAGGGAAATATGTGGGTGAAACAATCATCTCTCCACTGGGAAGGCATGGATCCACCACTTCAACAAAACGAATTTCATCGCTTTTCGGAAATAGCAGTATTTCAATAATATTAGGATCTACTTTTAAATGAAATTCCGCCAGCCGTTTTGCCGCTTGTCTTGTTTCCCTCGGCATTACGGCCTGAAGCCGTCTGGCTTGTTGAGCATTTGTAGGCATGCTTTAGCGCCTCCCCGATCCGTGAATTGGCTTGGCAGCTCCCATTGTTAGCTGCCAAGCCAATTTCTATATCCTTTGCCGCTTCTCAATCAATAGTCCTTTTCTCCTACCATCCCCGGGCCGCCGTAACCGTGGTCGCCAGCGCTGTTGAGCTTGTCTTTCTTGATGCCGGTGATCTTGCGCCCGTTCGTGAGGATCAGGCCGGCCACGGACGGCGTGGTCCTCATGCCTTCGAAGCGGGCGCGTTTATTGTTTGATCGAATGAGCGCCCTTGCTCGCCCGCTCGCGCAGCATTCGCATCGGACAGTCCTTGCATTCCTCGGGAGGATTGCCCGCTTGGATGGATTGCCTCACTTTTTCAAATCTTTCCGATCGCCAGATATCCCAAAACGAATCTTTGAACACGTTCCCAAAGGGTTCGGCGCCTCCCGCAGGACACGCTCTGACGCCGCCGTCGAAGGGGATGAATACCTGCTCGGGCGAAGCCATGCACCGGTCCGTGGTTTCGCCCGCGGCCAATATCGCAACGTCTGGTATCAGCCGCAGCGATAATTCCCCGCCCAACCGTTGAATCATCGGAATCAGCGAACGGGTGGACGGGTCATCGCTCAACCGCATCTCACTCGTAAACCCCAATTCCACATACGGGGTGAGATGGCGAAAATCAATCGTATCCGCCCCCAACTCAGCCGCCAGGCGCATGAAGGCTTCGACTTCATCCCGATTGCATTTCATGAGAATGAAGTTCAAAGTCAATCCGGGCTTCGGTCTTCCGCCCCTCGCGTCGCGAAACGCCTTCAGGTGATCGAGCAGCCGCTGAAACCTGGCCCCTGGCCGGATGAACTCATAGGTTTCAGGCGTGGCGGCGTCCAGCGAGACAACAAGGCGATCCAATCCCGCTTCGATCAATCCCCGGCTCCGCTGGCTTGTCAGCATTTGGCCGTTGGTCACCAACTGCGTTTCGGGGACGCCAAACCGCTTCGCCAAACGGACAAACGCCTCGATGCCTGGATTCAACAGCGGTTCCGTGCCGCACGAAAACGCAATCAACCGCGCATGAGGCGCCACCTGAACCGCCAACCGCTCGAATTCTTCCCGCGACCAGTACTTTGTCTGGATCGGTTCATGTTCGGCCGCGAAATAGCACATCCGGCATTTCAGATTGCAATTATTCGTTGTATCCAGAAAAAGCCGCAGGAACCGCCGCCTTCCACGCGCCCGGTGATATGTCTGCATCATCTCCGGGCCCATCGGCAAATAGCGCACGATCCACGATGCCAGATGAGCATCCATATCCTTGGCGCCGCCCCTTCCGCGCTTCAGCCCTCCCTATCGGCTTCAAACCTTCTTGGGGGCCTGATGCTTTTCTAATGCATCAGGCCCCTGTCTCGAAGCCACCCGATTCTCAGTAATCCATGCCGCCGCCCATGCCGCCGCCCATGCCGCCGCCGTGCTCATGGCCTTTGGGCTTGTCTTCCTTGATCTCGGTGATCATGCACTCGGTCGTGAGGAGCATGCCGGCCACGGACGCGGCGTTTTGAAGCGCCGTGCGCGCGACCTTGGCCGGGTCAATGATGCCCGCCTGAACCATGTCCACGTATTCGCAGGTCTGCGCGTCGAAGCCCATGTTCTTCTTCAGGCTTTTGATCTTCTCGACAACGACCAACCCTTCGACGCCGGCGTTGGACGCGATATAGCGAGCCGGTGAATCCAGCGCGCGAATGACGATGTCGCGCCCGAGGGCTTCATCGCCCGTCAATCCCTGGTCGCCGATGTTGGCCGCCGCGCGAATCAGCGCGACGCCGCCGCCGGCCACGATGCCTTCTTCGACCGCCGCGCGCGTGGCATGCAGCGCGTCTTCGACGCGCGCCTTGCGCTCCTTCATCTCGACTTCGGTGGCCGCGCCGACTTTGATGATCGCCACGCCCCCGGCCAGCTTGGCCAGGCGCTCCTGCAGTTTCTCGCGATCATAGTCCGACGTCGTCTCTTCGATCTGGGTATTGATCTGATTGATGCGGCCCTTGATCTCGCTGCCTTTGCCGCCGCCTTCGATCAGCGTCGTGTTATCTTTCTCAATGATGATCTTCTTGGCCTTGCCCATATCCTCCACGCGCGCGTTCTCCAGCTTCAGTCCCGCTTCTTCGCTGATGACCTTGCCTCCCGTCAGGATCGCAATGTCATCGAGCAGGGCTTTGCGGCGGTCGCCGAATCCCGGCGCCTTGACCGCGGCCACCTGCAGCACGCCGCGCAAACGGTTGACGACGAGCGTCGCAAGCGCTTCGCCTTCGATGTCTTCGGCGATGATCAGCAGCGGCGCGCCGGCCTGCGCGATCTTTTCCAGCACCGGCAGCAGGTCCTTCATCGAGGAAATCTTCTTGTCGTGAATCAGGACCACAACGTCTTCGAGCGTGGCGGTCATCTTCTCGGGATCCGTCACGAAATACGGCGAAACATAGCCCTTGTCGAATTGCATGCCTTCGACGATGTCCACCACCGTGTCAATTCCCTTGCCCTCTTCCACCGTGATGACGCCGTCCTTGCCGACTTTTTCCATGGCGTCGGCGATCTGCTCGCCGATCTCTTTATCGTCATTGGCCGAGATCGTCGCCACCTGCGCGATCTTGTCCCGCTCTTTGGTGGCGATGGACGCTTTTTGAATCTGCTCGATGACGGCTGCAACGGCTTTGTCAATGCCGCGCTTCAGGCTCATCGGATTGCATCCGGCGGCCACGCTGCGCATGCCGTCGGTATAAATCGCATGAGCCAGCACGGTGGCTGTCGTCGTACCGTCGCCCGCCACGTCCGACGTCTTGGATGCCACTTCGCGCACCATCTGTGCGCCCATGTTCTCCCACGGATCGGCTAGTTCGATTTCCTTGGCCACTGTCACACCGTCTTTGGTGACGGTGGGAGCGCCAAACTTTTTATCCAGCACTACATTACGGCCCTTGGGCCCGAGCGTCACGCGTACGGCCTCCGCCAGTTTCTCAACGCCTTTGGAGATTTTCGCGCGCGCGTCCTCGCTAAATAACAACTGCTTTGCAGCCATCTTTTTGTCCTTCCTTTTTCTTAAGATTCATCGTCCGAACGCGAACCATAGAAACCGGACGAAGCCGAGCGGGGCGCTCCTATGCACAACCCTCGCTGCCTCTAGCCAAGAATGGCCAGAATATCGCTTTCGCGCATGATCAGCATTTCCTTGCTGTCAATCTTCACTTCCGTTCCCGCGTACTTGCCGAATAGAACTGTGTCGCCTTTCTTGACTTCCATCGCAGTGCGTTCGCCATTTTCCTGAACAGCGCCAGGACCCGCAGCGAGGACTTTGCCTTTCATCGGCTTTTCTTTGGCGGTATCCGGGATAATGATTCCGCCGTCGCTTTTTTGGTCCTTTTCTTCCAACCGCTCGACCAATACGCGGTCTCCAAGAGGCTTAAGAGCCATGATTGGATGAACCTCCTTCATGTAAAGTATGGATTTCAGAAGAAATCGTTTACAGATAATAGCTCTTAGTTCCATAACGCAAGGCGTATGCCATCCTGCTTCAAAATTCATTTTTTCATTAAAACATTTGAAATACAACACTTTAGACATGGCAGCGATTGATCGGAAATGAGAATGAACGCTTTATCGTTAACTCCAAACGCCCCCCTACGGCCCATGATTGATTAGCATGAAAAATATTGTGTCATATTGAAACATTGAAAAATGCGTGTTGACCGCCTGACGGCTGCTGCCTATCTTCTTTCCATGAGGAAAATAACTAGCCTCGTTTCTTCGGAGGATTCAGGTAATGAGCGTAGCTGATGATACCCTGAAAGTCTTGATGATGATTGGTCAGAACGGACCGATTTCGCGGACTAAAATCGGGCGGAATCTCAACTTCGCTCCCAGCCGGATCACGCGGCTATGCGACAATCTTTTGGAAAAAGGACTGATCCATGAGACGGGCCGTGAGAAATCCACTGGAGGCAGACGTTCTGCGCTTTTAGAGCTCAAAGAAGCCAATCATCTTCTTTGCGGAGTACTGATCTCGTTTTCCTCGCTGGTTCATATCGTGCTCATGGATTTGCGAGCCAACATTCTTCAGGAAAAAATATTCTCGGTTCCTCCCAGTATCTTGCCGGACGATTTGGCCGATCAGATCGCCCTCGCCATTCGATCGCTCGCGCCTCCAGACACTCAAAACGGCCGCCGTTTGCTGGGCATGGGAGTCGGCATTTCAGGCTTGGCGGACCCCAAAACAGGAATGGTCCACAGCAGTCCCGGGCTTCCGCGTTGGCATGAGGCGCCGTTCGCCAGCATCCTTTCCGCCCGTTTGAATATACCCGCCTATCTCGAGAATGAAGTCGCCATGTCCACGCTGGCCGAGTTGTGGTTTGGGTTGGGCCGCGGCTGCTCCAATTTCCTCTATGTCAACCTGGGTCCGGGCGTGCGCATGGGCATCGTCGTGGATGGAACGCTATACCGCGGCTCCACGGGCAACGCCGGCGAACTGGGCCACATCACCTTTGACGCCTTCGGCCCGATCTGCCATTGCGGCAACATCGGGTGTCTGGAAGTTTTCACGTCAACCGAAGCGCTGTTGTCGGACGCGCGGCAGTCGCTGCGGATGCATTCGGGATCGCGCTTGCTGGAAATGAGCAACGGTCAGCCTGAAACGCTGAGAGCCGAAGACATCTATCAAGCCGCTCAGGAAGGCGACCGGCTGGCGCTGACGCTTTTGTGGCGCTTATGCCAGCCGCTCGGACTGACGCTGGCTAACCAGCTGAATGTCTTCGATACCGAGATGCTGATTATTGGCGGCAGCCTG
The DNA here is from genome assembly GCA_026398575.1 of Candidatus Sumerlaeota bacterium. Next base: position 10,895 of record JAPLSP010000170.1, read on the forward strand.
GCGCAAGCCGGCGATATTATCTTAAAACATCTGGAGGAAAAGATTCGCCGCCATACCTTGCCGGTGATGAGCCGCAATATCAAAATCGTTCTTACTTCTTTCGGCCACGATCAGCGAAGCGCGGCCATCGGCGGCGGCGGACTGATCCTGCAGAAAATTTGCGAAGGTGAAATCGTGATATGAAGCCTTCTCTATTGATCCTTGCCGCCGGAATGGGCAGTCGGTACGGCGGCTTGAAGCAAATTGACCCGGTCGGACCCAATGGCGAAATCATCATTGACTACTCCATTCATGACGCCTTGCGCGCTGGATTCGGCAAACTGGTCTTTGTCATCCGCCACTATTTCGAAGATGCTTTCAAGGCCAAGATCGGCCGCAAGTTCGACAAAGCGGTCGAGACGGCTTATGCTTATCAGGAACTGAATGCCGGTCTGAATGAATTCCCGCTTCCGGACGAACGCGAAAAGCCCTGGGGCACCGGACATGGCATTCTGATGGGCAAGGACCTGATCCGCGAACCCTTCGCCGTCATCAACGCCGACGACTACTATGGCCCGCGCTCTTTTCAGATCCTGCATGACTACCTGGCGGCCAGCGATCCCAAGCGCGGCGCCGAAGAATACGCCATGATCGGCTTCATCCTGCGCAATACGCTCTCCGAATACGGCCACGTGGCGCGTGGCGTGTGCGAATGCAACGCCGGCGGCTGGCTGCGCAAAGTGACCGAGCGCACGAAGATCATAAAAGTCGAAAAGCCCGGCGAACCCGTCAGCGCGCGATTCACCGACGCGCACGGCGCGGAACAAGCGCTCACGGGCGGCGAGATCGCTTCGATGAATCTCTGGGGATTTCAGCCTTCGGTTTTTCCCCATCTCGAACGCATGTTCCAGGAATTCCTGCGGACGCGCGGCCATGACAACAAGGCGGAATTTTTTATCCCGACGGCTGTGGATATATTGATTAATACGGGCCAGGCGCGAATCAAGGTCCTGCCGACGCCGGACCGATGGTTTGGAGTGACGTATCGCCCCGACCGCGACATCGCCGAGGAGCGCATCAAGATGCTGATCGAGCAAGGAGTTTATCCCGAAATCCTCTGGGGCGGAAGGCTGCTGGAGGAACTGGCGGAGGCCAAGGCATGAAACGGCTGAAATACGATATCCCGACCATCGCCAGGCAATTTGCGATCTGGGGTCAATTCAAGAATGCGAGGCCCTACGGAAGCGGTCATATCAACGACACCTTCGCCGTGACGTTCAACCAGGGCGGCGCGCGGGTTCGCTACATTCTTCAGCGCATCAATCACAACATCTTCAAGAATCCTCCCGCATTGATGGAAAACGTTGTCCGCGTGACGGACCATGTGCGCCTCCAGCTGCAGGAGCGCGGTGTGGCGGACGTTTCGCGCCGTGTTTTGACGGTGATCCCGGCGCGCGACGGCGCGTATTGCCACCGCGACGCCGAGGGCGCCTACTGGCGAGCATATATCTTCATCGAAAAGGCGCGCACCCACGACACGTTAGAATCCCCCGAGCAAGCGCGCAAAGCCGCCTGCTGCTTCGGTGAGTTTCAAAGGCAATTGGTGGACCTGCCCGCGCCCCCCCTGCACGACACCATTCCCAATTTCCACAGCGGCCCGATGCGCTATCAGGCGTTCGAAAAAGCCCTGGCGGCGGACATCTGCAACCGCGCCGCGCAGGCCGGACCCGAAATCGAGTTCCTGCATAAACACGCCTGGATCTTCGATGTGCTGCCGGGTCTCGTGGGCAAGGGCGAGATTCCGGTGCGCACCACGCACAACGACACCAAGATCAACAACGTCATGCTCGACGACAAGACGGGCGAAGGCATCTGCGTGATTGACCTGGACACCGTCATGCCGGGGCTGGCGCTGTATGACTTCGGCGACATCGTCCGCACCACCGTCTCGCCGGCGGCCGAAGACGAGCGCGACCTTTCGAAGGTCGTCATCGAAATGCCGCGCTTCGAGGCGATCTTGCGCGGCTATCTGTCATCGGCGGGCGCGTTCCTCAACAAAGCCGAGCGCGCCCACCTGATCTTCGCCGGCAAGCTCATCACCCTCATCATCGGCGCCCGCTTCCTGACCGATTTCCTAGCCGGCGACACCTACTTCAAAATCCACCGCGACGGCCACAACCTCGACCGCTCAAGGACGCAGTTTAGGATTGTGCAGCTAATCGAGAAAAAGGAAGAAGCGCTGCAGCGATTGGCTAATCAGATTTCTTAACTCGTTTTTCCGTAGGCAATTGATAGGGCATAAGCGCTAATGGCGACTAAGGTAACAATTCGGCTTGACCCCTCCGGCCTGTTCTTCTATGCATTTATCCATTGATTGCAATTCATTCTTAGCGAAGGAGAAAATAGCTATGAAAGCGCAAAATGAAATTCCGCCCATTCAGGAAGCGGTTAATGCCGCCCATAAAATTGCATATCATCAAGCGAAAGAATGGGGAAAGATCTTTAAGAAACACCTGCATTCATCTCGTGCCTCTAATCCTTCATCTCGTTCCGCCGTCAAGCCCTCTCATGCGCGTTCCACATGAGTTTTCTCACCTTTTTCAATTCTTGCGACTTGAGCTGAAATAAAGCGAGGAAACGCAGTGCTTCACTGCCCTTTATCGGATAGATTGACATGGATTTATATAAGCCTGCCGATTGTAAGCGCATAAAATTCGAAAAGCGCAGTCGAGGAGATTACCGATCCCCTTTCCGTCGCGATTATGCGCGCATTATTCACTCCTCACCCTTTCGCAGATTACAAGGTAAAACGCAGCTTTTTATGCCTGGCGAAAGTGATTTTTTTCGCAATCGCCTAACGCATTCACTGGAAGTTTCGCAAATTGCGACTGGCATTGCTTTAATGCTGAACTGCTCGCATAAGTATTTTATAGATAATAATCTTGACTTGGATTTAGTCTCGGCTGCTGCAATGGCCCATGATTTGGGACATCCCCCATTTGGCCATAATGGGGAAAGGGCATTGAATGCATGCATGAAGAAACATGGCGGCTTTGAAGGAAACGCCAAAACATTGCGAATCCTGACACGCTTGGCTAAGAAAGAATGCTTGGCTAAGGAAGAAACATCAGATGGCTCTCTCCAGCTAGTGGATGATCAAGACCAGGACTGCCGATTAGGGCTGAATCTCACTTATCGCACATTGGCTTCTATTCTAAAATATGATCGTCTGCTTGATCCCTTTCAGCATAAACCCAAAGGATTCTATTACTTTGAACAGGATATTGTTGCAGCAATTAAAAGCCATGTCGCCCCAAAGCATGGTGAGACGCTGAAAACTATTGAATGTCAAATAATGGATATTGCCGATGATATTGCGTATGCGACACATGATCTGGAAGATGCGTTTAAGGGTGGCTATATCACTCCATTGAGAGTTTTCGAAAATAATTTCATTATTCATCAAATCGCCAAAGAAATGCGCGAAAACGGCCAGCCCCTTGAAGCGGAGGCTGTAAAGGAAACGCTCTCCGAAATCTTTCCTTTTTTTAATGTCAAGAAAACATCAAAATTAGGTCGCACCGAGTATGCCATCTATGTGCATGTGCAGTCGCAAAAAATCGCTTCAAATGGCTATTTTCGGACAAAATTTATCAGCAAATTGGTCCACAAGTTTGTCCGGCAAGTTCGCGTTCGACAAATTGCCGATAATCCCGCTCTTTCCATTTTAGATTGGGAAGGGCGGACTCAGGTGGAAATATTAAAAAAGTATGTTTATCTTGCAATCACTCAAACAGACCGAATTAAGGTCTCTGAATATCCTGGATACGAGATGATAAAATATATCTTCAATGCGTTATCCAATGTCCCAAGGGGCATTCAGTTATTGCCGGACGATTATCGAAGTCTGTATTCATCATTTCGAGATGAAAATCAAAAAAAGCGGGTTATATGTGATTTCGTGGCAAATATGACAGATGAATACGCAGCCGAATTTCACAGTCGCCTCACATCCAGCCACGCGCCTAAATCGCTCTTTTAGTGATTGGAGCTTATGACCACCATCCTCATCACCGGCGGCGCCGGGTTTATCGGAAGCCATATTGCCGAGCACTATCAGGGCCGTGCGCGCGTGCGCGTGCTGGATAATCTGCGCACGGGATACCGGCGCAACCTCGAAGGCTTTGAGGTTGAGTTCATCGAAGGCTCGGTCACGGATCGCGAAGCGGTGCGGCGCGCGGTCGCCGGAGTGGATTATGTTTTTCACCTGGCTGCCATGATCAGCGTGCCGGAGTCCATGATCAAGCCGGTTGAGTGCGTCGAGATCAATACTGTCGGAACGCTGATTGTGCTGGAGGAGGCGGAACGCGCGGGAGTCAGGAAGTTATGCTTCAGCAGCTCGGCGGCGATCTATGGCGACGATCCCATCGTTCCGAAAATCGAGGATATGCCGCCGCTGCCGAAAAGCCCCTACGCGATCACGAAGATGGACGGCGAATACTACTGCAAGATGTTCCGCGCCGAGGGGCGGCTCAACACCGCGTGCATGAGATACTTCAACGTCTTCGGTCCGCGCCAGGACCCGAAGAGCCAATACGCCGCCGCCATCCCCATCTTCATTGACCGCGCGATCAAGGGCGCGCACATGACCATCTTCGGCGACGGCGAGCAGACGCGCGATTTCGTCTATGTCAAAGATGTCGTGGCGGCCAATGCCTTTCTCGCCGAGCATCCCGAGCCCACCGGCGTCTTCAACGTCGGCTATGGGCGGCGCATCACGGTCAACGATCTGGCGCGCAAGATCATTGCTCTGACCGGCTCCTCTTCAAAGATCGAATATCAACCCGAGCGCCTCGGCGACGTCAAACATTCCATGGCCTCACCCGCGCGCCTGATCGCCGCCGGCTTCACTCCCGCGGGCGATTTTGACGGCGCGCTTGAAACGACTGTTCATTGGAAGAATTGTTACGAAAAAACAAGAAATAAAGGATTGACTCAAGCCGCTGGAGAGAGATAGCTTTTTAAGAAGATTAGCTTTATGGAACGGCCAATGATGAGGATTCGGAAATCGGATATCGTTTATTGGTTGGGTATTGGTGGCTCAGTTGCTTCGATTATCGGTCTTATTTATGGATTCATTGCAAAAGGTTGAGAGCTGCCATCAATAGCGATATCAATCGCATTTTCAAATGTGGCGCTAACCGTCATTGTGATATATGCATTCATTGAGCGGGCCTCTCTTAAACAGGAACTATTGGAAATCCAAAGGAAACTGAATGAGCAATCCCATAATGCCAGATATAAAGAGTCCTTAATAATATTACATGGAATCCTTCATCGGTTGCGGGATGAGCTTTACAGGCTGGAAAAGAATCCACCGGATTACGGCAATAATTATGATGAGACATTTTGCCAGTTCTTGCTCGATTCATTGCAGAGCATTTTCACTAGAGTCACAGGAGCGGAATGCAGGACATGCATCAAAGCCTTTGGTCGAGATGCTGACACTGTGGTGACCTTGCAACGAGACTGCCTTAGCGTTGCCCACCAGGCGCGTGAGGACTTGAGGCAAAAACATAGAATATCCTATAACACAGATTTCTCTTTGATAGTATCAGAAACGCAAAAGTACTTTTTCAGCAATGATTTGGAAAAATACCCGAACTACAAGAATGATAGTCCAGATTGGAAGACCTTATACAGAAGCGCCATCGTATGGCCGATACGCTGCTTTGATAAAGCCAAGGATAGGTACGAGCAGTTCGGTTTTCTTTGTGTGGACTCTCTTCAGACCGGGGTTTTTAGTGAGGACGCGGATGTGTGGATTGGCGCATGTGTTGCTGATATGATTTTCACTTACTTACATAACGTTGACATCTAGTATAATCCCTTTACTCAAGTCGCCAGGTGAAGACAATGTCAAAGATTTCATGGGAAAAGCCAGAGAATTGCCCTGTCATCAATCGTACTGTCATTCGCGTGTTGACAGAAGCCCCAACACCTCAGGAAAGATACTCCCCGTCTCATCAAACAGCGACGACGATCCCTGTGGAAAAAGAAAAAGCCACATCCGGATCATCGAGCGTTGATTGCCCACGCTCTTGAGAAGAGCTCATGTTTCGTGCCGCTAGATTGGTGAATGAAGACCTATAAGCATCGATTCTGGCTATGCTTGGCGCCGCTGGTCGCGGGGGTGACGGATTATGTTCTGACCCTGCTCGGTCAGAGCGCAAAGTATTGGGGCGGAAATTATCATGCCACCCGGGAATCTGCGCCGCATGCCCGATGGCTTCTGCAACTGCATCCGGCATGGTTCCTGGTCGCGGCGGCGCTGTATATTATGGCTTATTGCGCGGCCATTGTCGTCCTTCCAGCCCGTTTATCCAAGACGCTCGCCATCGGCCTCGTAATCGGCCATTGCTGGGGCGTGGCCTCATGGCTTCAATATCGCTACGGGAGCTATTGGGCCTGTATCCTGTACTTCATTATCTGCGCAGCGCTGGCCGCGTTTTCATTCGAGCTGGCGGACAAAACTCCAACGATCAAAAAATAAGGGAAAATTAATCCGGCAATTCATTTGGGATTTTTCCGACATACATTTGTCAAAAGCGTCGGCGCAATGCCACGTCAAAGATTGAGGGTTCCATCCAATCAGATCAAAGGGAGGTTTGGTATGCGAAAGAAAGTTTTGCCGGCGCTCCTGGCTGTTGTCGCAGGCTGTATCATATGGAGCGGATGCGTGAGCGTAAAGGTTGGCACGGATGAAGAGACTTCGGGCATCATGTCGGCGGGATTGGTCGAATCGTATCTCAACTTCAATGGCCTTCACAAGTATGATGGCAAATTCATTGAAGCCGGAGTCTTTTCCGGCAAAGACCGATGGGGCGAAATTGTTTCGTTGGAGGTATGGCCCATCGCGAGCGTCGGCTGCAGCTTTATAGGATTCAAAGCCCAGCTGCTGCCGTTTGAAACCGGCGTCGGCGTTTTGGGATACGATCCGAGACGCGACCACTCCGTGAAGCAAGATAAAAAATGCAAAGCGGAGGAGCCGAAAACGGAATCGAAAGATGAAGGGAAGGACAAAGAGAAGGACAAGAATAAAGACAAGAGTGCTGAAAAAGATCAGGAAAAAGAGAAGACAAAATAAAAGCGCAAGACAGGAAGCCTGTGCCATGCGCTTTTTTAATATCTCTGGACAAAACTCCAGCCATAAAAAAATATTGACATCACAAGGCTATTTGTCCGATCTTCAACTTCAAGCAGGGAACGCTTGCGCAGCTATGAACTCGTTATGATTTATGAAAGATAACAGATATCATTCGATGTGTAACAGCAATATTGGGTCTCCTCTTAAAGGGCAAGGATGTGAATGATCGCGGAGATATTCTTAGCCAAGTTCGAACGGCGGCGGGAAAGAGGATTTTGTTTCTTCCCCATGCATTGCGGCAAATGATGCGACCGGATCGAATGATAAGCCGTCTTGAAATCCGTAATGCATTATTCAAAGGCGAAGTGATTGAGGATTATCCGGAAGACCCAAGGGGGCATAGTTGCCTCATTTTTGGCGTGAGCGATCTGGGACGCGCTTTGCATGTGGTATGCGCTCCCAAAGAAGACTACTTAGCGATTATCACGGCGTATCTACCTGATGAAGGCGAATGGACGGACAATTTTACAGTGAGGATAGAATCATGAAGTGCATTCATTGCCAAGGTGAAATGAAGCGAGGCACAACACCATTTCACATTGATCGCAAAGGCTATCACCTCATGGTGGACGCTTTGCCAGCATGGGTGTGTGAACAATGTGGAGAGGCATATTTTGAGGAAAAAGAAGTGGAAGCCATTCAGGATATCGCCAAGTCTGTGGAAGAAAAGGCTGACGCATTAGCCTTGACTGCCTAAAAGGAAATAATCCTGTTGCGGATTGAAAATACGGACTAACGAACATCGCATTTTTTGTCCACAATATGATCTTCGCTCTTACTTTGCCGGATCAAGCAACAGCAGCGCCGCGTCAATGTATTGGCCGCCGGCGTCCTGCCAGGTGTGGATTGCAATCAGGTTCTTGCCGGGCTTGAGCGCTTTTTTGACCGCGCTGCTTACGTTGAACGGCTCATAGGCGTCGTTCCAGCCGCCGCGCTTCCATACCTGCTGGCCGTTGACGTAAACCTCGGTGTCGTTGTCGTAGTGGGTGACCAGCATCGCGGCGTCGAAAGGCTTGCCGTCGTAGGCGATTTCCTGCCGCAGCCAGATGTCTTTGCCATCCCATTTCGTCCGCACGCCATTCTTGCCATTCCCAAACGGCGCCGGCGCGGATTTCCATTGGCTGTCGTCAAAGGCCGCTTCCTTCCAATTATCCGCCGGCTTGGTTTCCATGACGTATTTCCACGGCTTGGCCAGATTGCCATCGGGCGCGGCGCCTGTCAGAACCTTCCAATCGCCTTTCGGAACAGGCGCGGCCGTCTTCTTGATTTCCTCAATCGGTGGATTTTCCTCATACGCGGCCTTGCGCGATTGGATTTTCTTCAGGCGCGCGAGGTCGAACTTGGGACGGCGGTCATAATAATAGACGCCGTTTTTCTCTTGCTCGATATCCGTCAATTGCGTGTAGCAATAGCCGAACAAAAAGCGGTTATCGAGTTGCGCGTTGCAGAGACTCTCGAAGCGCGCGTAAAACTCATCCAGCGTCTTGGGGCCTTGCCCATAACCCCATCCGCCTTCCGTGGCCCAACCAATGCCGCCGAATTCGCTGACAAAGAAGGGAACCTGGGTCATCTGCGCGTTGCCGCCGCCGGCAACGCCGCTGCCGCCATAACGCGCGGGCATCGGCGGCAAATCCTGGCTGCCGGCGCCACGCGTCATGCGATCCATCCAGCGCTCGCGGAACTTCTCCACGTTTCCGTCGTAGTCATGAGCGTCGAGGATCATCGGATTGGGCACGGTATGCGCATAGCCGCTCGATTCGATCACGGGGCGCGTCGCATCGAGCGCGCGCGTCAGCTCGAAGACGGGCTGTTGGACGAACCCGGCTTCGCCGCCGGTTTCATTGAAGGGACACCAGCCAATGATTGCCGGGTGGTTGAAATCGCGATGCACGATCGTTTCCCATTCTTTTATCATGAGGTCCCGAACCTGCGGCTCGTTGTGCCGCATGCCCCAGTTGGGATATTCGCCCCAGACCAGATAGCCCAGCTTGTCGGCCCAATAAAGGAAGCGCGGCTCGAATACTTTCTGATGCAGGCGGGCGCCGTTGAAGCCGGCGGCCATCGAACGCTCGATATCCTTCTTGAGTTCATCATCGCTCGGCGCGGTCCAGACGCCGTCGGGATAAAAACCCTGATCCAGGACGGTGCGCTGGAAGATCGCCTTGCCATTGATCAGAATGGCGCGCCCCTTGATCGTAACGTTGCGCAGACCGAAATAGCCCGATACCGTATCAATCACATCATTGCCGCGCTTGAGTGTCAGCTTCAGGTCGTAAAGAAATGGGTCCTCCGGCGACCAGAGACGCTTGCTCGAAAGCGGGAATTCCAGCGAGAATTTGCCTTTGGCGGGGCCTCCCGCCACTTTGCCAACTTCCTTGCCATCGGCCAGCGCAACGGCTTCCAGCGCCAGATCGTCTCCGGCGTCGTCCACTACCGCGGCGATTTCGATGCGGCCTTTGTCCGGATCGGGCGTCACGGCGAAGCGCTTGATGTATGAAGCGCCGACGCCTTCGAGCCAAACCGTCTGCCAGATACCGGTTGTCCGCGTATAGACGCAGCCCTCGCTTTTGCCGTGCGATTGCTTGCCGGTTGGCTGCAAGCCGCTGCGCGTGTCGTCGAAGACGTGAATGATGACCTGATTGTCGCCGGGCTTGAGCGCTTTGGTGATGTCGAAAGCGAAGGGCGAATTGCCGCCCGTATATTCGCCCATCAACTGTCCATTGATCCAGACACGGCTGCGGAAATCGCTGGCGCAAACGTGCAACAGCGTGCGCGGCGACTTCCAGCCATCCGGCAGGCGGAAGGAGCGGCGATACCAGACGTTCTTGATCAACCCCGTGCGCGCCAGGCCGGAGAGTTTGGTTTCGCGCGCAAAGGGAACGGCGATCTTGTCGGGATATGCGTCGCCGGCCAGATACTTGGCGTCCGCGTTCATGTCGTCGGTATCGGCGAACTCCCAGACACCGTTGAGATTCAGCCATTCGGCGCGCAGCATATCCGGGCGCGGATGTTCGGGGCGCGGAATGCCCGAAGCGCCGCCGCCGCCTCCTTGCGCAAAAGCAAAAGCGCCTCCAATCAACAGTGAACCAGCCACAAACGTCGGCGAAAGCAGCATACGGCACGCGGAACCAAACATAACCATCTCCTTAATAGATTTCGTTCGCCGTCGCTATCAGGTCGCCCGCGGAAATAGTGCCGTTGGAGGGATCATAGAGGGCGTTGATGAATTTGGCCGTGCGGTTGGCATGATCCGATGGCTGAACGCCCGAATACTGCGGGATTTGATCCGGGCCGACGGAGGTAAAGCGGTACCAGATCTGAAACGCCTCGGTTCCGGGATCGAAGTTCGAGCCCCATCCTCTCCAGTATTCGAATATCCTTGGGCAGGAGGGAAATCTGCGTTCATCAAATGGGCTGAGTGGAATCTGGGTGATGTAGGCCACGGGTGTCGTCAGGCGCGGCCAGGTGAAATAACAATCCACATCCTGTCCGCCGTTGTCCGGCGGATAATCGCTGAAGTCCACGTGATAGGCCTCGAGGGCGACCTTCATCGTGCGCATGTCCGCTTTGACGCGCGTGGTCTTGGCTCGCGTCTGCGCTTCGAGGAAGTTGGGAACCGCTATCATCGAGAGAATGGAAATAATCGCGACGACGATGAGCAATTCAATCAGCGTGAAACCTTGGCGCATCATTAAATGAACTCCTCGAAAATAACTGACATCATATTAGCGCACAAACCAAAAGAAAGGATAAATCCATCAATCTGCACGATGCAAGCTCCAAAGCTAATTCGCCCAAGGCCGGCCCGGGTGCGCCATGCCTTATAGTTTGGCAAGCCCAAATCCTGCATTCGCAAGAAAAGGTCAAACGTAATCCATCCACATTGGCGTCGAATGGTAGGCCGGTCCGCTCCGTCGGACGGCGCCGCGCGCGCATTAGCCAGCCGGGCAGCAGTAGCGCGCGTGGCCGCCCGACGGAGCGGACCGGCCTACCATTCGCCGCCAATTCAAGGAAAAGCGCTGGAACCTGCTTAAGGCTTACTGCAAAGCAATAGCGTGGGATGTGCCCGGCTGGCCTGCGATCCTTGTTTCGCGGTTGACTCAGCGGCAAGGCGCCCGAATACTGCCTTCAAACTCATGGCATATCCCAATGGCAAATCGCAAAACTCGCTCTCTAGTTCGTGATCCCGCTCCGGCTGACGCCGCGCCTGATCCCTCGCGCATCGAAGCATGGGGGGGATGGGCTGTGGTGGCGGCGGCGCTGGCGGCGAGAGCGGCGCATTGGGCGTTTGTCCGGGCTTATGATCCGCTCTATGCACAAACGTTCGAAGGCTTCGACACGCGCCATTACATCGAGTGGGCGCAGAAGATTGCCGCGGGCGATTGGCTCAGCCGCGCCGCGACGGATGGGCAGCCGTTTTTCTATGGACCGCTTTATCCTTATTTTTTGGGAATCGTTTTCCGTTTCTTCGGCGAGAGCTTTGACGCGGTTCATATCCTTCAGGCCTTGATTGGAATCCTGCCGCCGTATTTTGTCTGGCTGACAGGCAAACGCTTGTTCGGTCCGCAAGCGGCTCTGGCGGCGGGTTTATTGGCTGCGCTCTGCGCGCCAATCATATTCTATGAGCAAACGTTGCTGTCGGAAGGCTTGATTTTGGCGGTCAACGCCGCGTTGATTTGGGCCTTTGCGCGGGGGTGTGAGATTCGGGATTCGGGGTTCGGGATTCGGGATTCGGGGAGCGGAGAGCGGGGAGCGGGGTTTGGGAGGCGGGAGGCGGGAGGCGGGAGGAAGGGGTCTGAGATCGGGAGTCAGGCAATAACAAACCAGCAGCCTCCAGCCTCGCCAATCGTCATTCATCAATCGTCATTCGTCAATCGTCTCGGTTGGGCGATAGCTGCCGGAATTCTTTCGGGGTTGGCTTGCTGGGGGAAAGGCAATTTCCTCCTTCTATTGCCCCTGATGGCATGGGTCTGGACATTTACTACCTCCCGGAAAAGCTCTCAAAATACTTTAGGGACAAATATTGAAGAGCAACCTCAAACTCCCAACCGCCACCCTCTCCCCCCCGAATCACGAATCACGAAACACGAACCCCGATCCCTGGCCCCTAACCCCCCCCCCCAGACCCCTGCTACTCCCCGCCCCCCGAACTCGGAACTCGAAACTCGGAACTCGAAACTCGGAACTCGGAACTCGGAACTTCTCCAGTGCGCCGGGGCATACATCCTCGCCGCTACGCTGATGCTGAGCCTGACGCTTTGGCGCAACTATCATGTTTCAGGCAAACCGGTTCTTCTCACGTCCAACGGCGCGCTGAATTTGTTTTTGGGCAACGTCTCCGATACCCTCGGCGTGACATACTACACGGCGTCTTATCATGCGCTCATCAAGCAATACGGCGATGTTCAAAGCGTCCCCTGGCTGCGCGAACTCCGGCGCGATGTCGCGGCCCATCCAGGCGCCTTCGCAGCGCTGTCGCTCAAAAAATCCTGGATGTTTCTGAACAGCTACGAAACTCCCGACAACGCTAACTACTACGCCAACAAACGCTATTCCCCCATCCTGCGATGGAATCCGATCTCTTGGCTGACGCTGGCGCCGCTGGCGGCTATCGGTATATGGCGGACGCGTGCCACATGGCGCAGACAGCGTTTCCTTTACATTTATAGCGCAGGATTTGCCGTCTCGATTATCATGGTTCTCATCAGCGGGCGCTACCGGCTTCCGCTGATGCTGCCGATGGCTCTGTGGGGAGGAGCAGCCTTAGTGGGGATGATAGAGGACGCGCGCGCCCGGCGCATTAACGAACTGACGGCCGCAGGCGCCGTAATGGCCGCGGGAATTCTGCTCCTATGGCCGGCATGGTCGCCGGCGGTGACGGACAACGCGCGACGCGGCAAAACCAGCGAGCGCCCCTTGATCCGGGATATTGATTATTTTTCTCAAGGGCAGGCACATCTGCGTCTGGGTCAAAAGGAGCCAGCACGCGCCTGGTTCAATGAATCAGTCGAACATTTCCCTCTTTACACCCCGCCCTATTCATATCTGGCCTTGTTCGATATTCAGGATGGAAAGCCCCAAAATGCCGTAAAAATTCTGGAGCGTTATGCGACATGCGCAGGACAGGCGGCGGCGCCGGATATGTTGTTGCAGCTGGCTGAGGCCTATCTGCGCAACCGACGCCCCGACCTTGCCCAAAGTCTGTTGCGCCGCGTAGTCATGATCTATCCCGATAACAGCCAAGCGCGGCGGATGCTGGAAGCTCTGGAAAACAATGCGCCAAAGTAGCTAAGATTTTTTCAAACTCCGTTAGAAAAAATTTGCGCATTGCCGCGCCAGAGAATTAGATGGTTTGTTCATGGCGCCCCTGCCTGTTGCTGAAAATCCGTCATGATCCGCCCGATCCGCCAGATCCGTGTTCTATCACAAAAAATCAGATTGAGATAGAACACGGATCGGGCGGATCGGGCGGATCGGGCGGATTAACACGGATTTTTCCGTAGCTTGCGCGAACGACAATATGTTGTCATTCGCGGCATGATAATGGATTAGCCGCGACAGATTGTCACACTTTTATGTGGCGCCCCTTTCAGAATGGCCATAACGCCCTGAAATGATGCTTTTTATGAGCGCAAAATCCTGTCATTCAGGCAAGCGTTCTCCTGACTATTGATCGAATTAATCAGATAAACGATTGATTATGATAATCTTATGTCACATTATTCCTCTATTTCCGTTCAGAGCTGAACCGGGGAAACCTAATGGCATGGAATTTGGTATAAAGCTATTATGTGTGAATCACGCAAACTCAAAATAGGAGAGCAAAATCATGCGAACAATGGCGAAAAAACTGGCGCCACATGCTCTATGGCTATCGGTATGCTTGGCGGTAGTCCTTTTCTACGGGGCCTCCCCATCCAACAAGGATTCCGAACCACTGACACGCAATTCGATCGCAAAAGTCGCCGCCAAGACCCTTCCGGCGGTCGTTAGCATCCAGGTAAATCATGAGATCGAAAGCATGCAAGGTGGGGGCAATCCCCTCAAAGACCTACCCGAGGAACTAAAGCCATTCAAAGATTTTTTCAAGTTCTATCGCTTCCGGACGCCAAATCAGATTCCGGATGACGAGATGTTCGAAAAAGACGAGCAAGGGCGGCTCTGGATGCCCATGGCCGGCGGATCGGGCGTACTCATCCGCAAGGACGGTTATATTGTAACGAATCGTCATGTGGTCGAAGGCGCGAAGGACAATGACAAGATCAACATCATCGTCACACTTCATCAAGACCCGGATAAAGCCTCGGACCAGCCCCGGGAGTTCTCGCGCTCAAAGGGAGAAGTCAAGATTGTCGGAGTGGATATCCTGCGCGATCTGGCGGTCCTGAAAATAGACGCCAAACGGGACCTGCCTTACCTTGGATGGGGCGATTCCGATACGCTGAGGATTGGCGATTGGGTCGTGGCGGTCGGCAATCCGCTGGAACTCGAGGGAACGGCTTCGGAAGGCATTGTCAGCCAGAAACATCGCCAGATCAATAAGGCTGCCATCGAAGACCTGCTTCAAACCACGGCGATGATCAATCCGGGCAACAGCGGCGGAGCGCTCGTGGACCTGGATGGCGACCTGATCGGAATCAATATGGCCATCGCCACAAACACTGGACGCTGGCAGGGCGTTGGATTCGCCATTCCCAGCAAGCAGGCCAAATGGGTGACGGATTCGATCATCAAGGAAGGCCGCGTCATCCAGGGCTATCTCGGCGTGACGATGAGCCGCGAGACGCTCGACCGGATGTCGCAGCAGACGATGAAATACTACAAGCTGCCCAAGGCCGAGGGCGTACTGCTCGAGGTCGTGGTGAAAGACGGCCCGGCGGCCAAGGCGGGATTGAAAAAAGACGACGCGATTGTGTCGCTGAAGATCAACGACAAGGAATATCCCACCAAGGACAACGGCGACCTGCTGACCGCGGTGGCCTCGCAACCAATAGACACGAAAGCGGACATTATCTACTATCGCGATGGAGAAAAGAAAACAACCTCCGTCACGCTGACCGAGCGGCCTAAAGACGAGAAAATCGCCGAAATGATGAAGACACCCGAAGAGCGCAAAGGCGAAATCAAGCGCATCGGCATCACGGTCAAGAGCCGGGAGGGCGACGAGCCGGGATTGGACGTGATCAAAGTCGAGCCGGGCAGCCCGGCGGCCAAAGCCGAACCGATGGCCTTGAAAGAAGGCGACATCATCAAGGAAATCGAAGACACCGCCACCAAGACGGCCGACGACGCGCAGCAGGCGCTGAAAGGACCGGGCAAAGACGGCATGTTCAAAGTCCGGTTCTTCCGCGGAGATCGCGAATATATGACCTATCTTGACCTCGGATCCAAATCCAAGCCCAAATCCAAATAACTGACGGAGTACGCTATGACGGCGCCTGTCTCAAAACCCAAACCGGGGCTTTGGGACAGGCGCCCTCAAGCATAAACAAATGTAGGCCTTAGTGCTCTGACTCAGAATTGCGATCACGTATTTACGAATATGAGTACTTCGCATCGCTAATGGCCTACAAACAAATCGGTGAATCTCAATGAATCTACGGCTCTTCATCCTTCTCCCATGTTTTGCAGCGCTGAGCGCGCTGCCGGCGCGCGGCGCGCGAGTCTCCTTCGAACCTCTCAAAGAACCGAGGACCGTGGCGGCGGTGGTCAAGTTCACCCCTGTCGAAAAAGCGCAAAATCCGGAAAAGCTGGCTGCGGACAACGGCGCAGCCAAGACGGAGGATAAGAACTCCGTGACAAGCTCGCAGACGTCCCCTCCGATAACGTCTCCCCAACCGAATCAGGGAAAGGAAACGGAAAAAAGCAAAGAAGAACCGCAGGCGGCCCAGGAGGAAAAGCCCCAAGGCCCTGCGGTCAAACCCGCCGTGCTTTCGATCGAAGGGCAGGTTTGGGATGAGCCCGCGCTGCGATACGTGGGGAAGAAATTGAGCTACGTCGTCACGGTGACGTGGCAGGGCGACCTGGACCTGAGCGCGCCCGAAGCCCCCTCGCTCAGCGGTCTGCAGTGGGTCAACTCGCGGACGCAGGATGAGATCGGCGGGGGCGCGGGACAGATCAAGCGGAAATATTTGTTTGAGCTCAAGGCGTTGACCGAAGGGCCGGTTCAGATCGGTAAAGTGCGGATTTTTTACACGGACAAGGCTTCAGGAAAGCAGAATTCGATCGAGGCGCCGGCGATGGATTTCGACGTCAAGCCCGCGCCGCGCGATTATCGTCCCGCCGCGTTGGTCATCGGGATTATCATCATCCTGATTGGCGCCGCGGCTGGAATCGCCATCGCCTTTGTACTCTGGCGCCGCCGGCTGGCCGCGCGGCAGGAAGTCGCCCCGCACGAGCCGACGCCGCTGGAAAAACTGCGCACCGGCGCCGAGGAACTGGACCGCATGATGATCGAAGGCGGCGGCAAAGAGATGTTCTCGGTGCTGGCCCGGCGCATGAGGGAATTCCTGACTCTGACTGAAAACGTGCCGATGAATAATTGGACTACTGACCAGATCAGCGCGCGTCTTAATGTCATGGAGCCGCCGCGCGCGGATCGCGGGAGGGTGTTGGACGTCCTGGAAAAATGCGACGAGGTGCGCTACGCCGCGCATCAGCCAACGCGCGACGAATGCGAATCGGCGATGAGGGATTGGAAGATTCTGCTGATGGATGCGATAGGGACTCAAGGGACCCAAGGGACAAAAGGGACCCCTTCCTAAAACCGGAAACCGAAAACCGAAAACCATAAACGAGGTAAGGATCATGGACAAAGAAATTGCCGCCATTAATGACCGCGTGAAAGAAGAGAGCCGGTTTGTGGATGCGCTGGTGGGAGAAGTCTCCAAGGTCATTGTCGGCCAGCGCGCCATGATCGAGCGGCTGCTCATTGGCTTGATGGCCGACGGTCACATCCTGCTCGAAGGTGTTCCAGGTCTGGCCAAGACGCTGACGGTCAACACCCTGTCGGAATGCATTGCGACGAAATTCCAGCGCATCCAGTTCACGCCCGACCTGCTGCCGGCAGACTTGATTGGCACGCTAGTCTATAACCAGAAGGACGGCGTCTTCACGCCGCGCAAAGGCCCGATCTTCTCGAATATTATTTTGGCGGATGAAATCAACCGCGCGCCGGCCAAGGTCCAGAGCGCGTTGCTCGAAGCCATGCAGGAGCGCCAGGTCACGATCAGCGACACGACCTACCCGCTCGACCAGCCGTTCCTCGTCATGGCGACGCAAAACCCGATCGAGCAGGAAGGAACGTATCCGCTGCCCGAGGCGCAAGTTGACCGCTTCATGCTCAAACTCAAGATCACGTATCCGGACAAGAAAGAAGAGCGGCAGATTCTGGATCGCATGAGCGGCCCCAAGCTGGCGCCGGTCAACCGGGTGATCACGCCCCAGGACATCCTGCGGGCGCGCGAGACGGTGGACTCGATCTATATTGACGACAAGATCAAGGACTACATCGTCAACCTGGTCTTTGCCTCGCGCTATCCGGACCAGTTCGGATTGAAGCTCAAGGAGTTCATCCAATACGGCGCCAGCCCGCGCGCCACGATCTATCTGGCCCGCGCCGCCAAAGCCCATGCCTTCCTGCGTCATCGCGGACACGTCATCCCCGACGACGTCAAGGCCATCGGAATGGACGTGCTCAGACATCGTGTCATATTAACCTATGAAGCAGAGGCCGAGGAATTAACGCCTGAGGATATCGTAAAGAAAATCTTCGACGGTGTCGAGGTGCCATGATTTATCGAATACAAAAAACGTGAAGATTATGACTAGCTATGATCAACAAGTTTTAGCCTGCTTCAGCAGGCTCCTCCTTGCCCCCGGCTTTAGCCGGTGGGTGGGAAAGCTTAGCTTACCAAGAGCGCGCTTCAGCGCGGCTTCTCGACATGCTTTAGCAGCAATACATGCCGGGAATATGTATTTCGAAGCCCATGGGGAAACCCGTGGCGAAGCCCACGGAGAAACCCGTGGCGAAGCCCATGGGGAAGCCCACGGGGAATACCATCGCAGAATGTCCCGAAGGGACAATGCGATAATAACCCACCAGTTCACTGGTGGGAGAAGCGCCGATAGCTTTTATAGAGTCTCGGAGAGACGACTGACGGATTATCATGCGGAGCAACTTTTCAGTCGTCCCTCCGGGACTTGCCCAATGATAAATCGCCCGAACCCACCAGTAAACTGGTGGGCTATTATCACATTGTCCCTCTGGGACATTTCCAGCGCTTGCCGCCACATTGGCGCGTCTTTTTTCAGATCCTATTTCTGGAACATTTTCATTGCTTCGCGGCGCGAGTGCATTTCTGCATTGCGCCCGATTGGTAGATATTTGCCATGAGCATGGATACCAAAGAGATTTTAAAAACCGTTCGCCGGATCGAGATCATCACATCTCGCATGGTCAACGAGGTGATGGCCGGCGAATATCACAGCGTCTTCAAGGGGCGCGGGATGGAATTCGACGAGGTGCGCGAATATACGCCCGGCGACGACGTGCGCACGATTGACTGGAACGTGACGGCGCGCGCCGGATTCCCGCACGTCAAGCGCTACGTCGAGGAGCGCGAACTGACCGTCATGCTGCTGGTGGACGCCAGCATGTCGGGCGAATTCGGCACCACCGATTTCTTAAAATCCGAAAAGGCGCTGCGCCTTTCGGCGCTGTTGGCGTTCTCGGCCATCAAAAACAACGACCGCGTGGGATTGATTCTTTTCACCGATGAGGTCGAGCGCTATATTCCTCCCAAAAAAGGAAAAAACCACGTCCTGCGGCTGATTCGCGAACTGCTGACCTTCAAGGCCAAAGGGAAGAAAACCGACATTCCGAAGGCGCTGGAGTATTTGAACAAAGTCACCACGCGCAAAGCGGTGACGTTTTTGATTTCGGATTTTTTTGACGACAATATTGCGCGCGCATTAGGCATCGCCAATCGCCGGCATGACCTGGTCGCCGTCAAGATCGGCGATCCGCGCGAAAGCGGCGACCTGCCGGCGCTCGGGTTCATCGAATTCGAGGACGCCGAGACCGGCGAGATTCTGGTCATAGACACGTACAACCGCGCCGCCTTGAAGCCGGTGATAGAAAGCAGCCGCAAGGCGCGCGAGGAACTCGAACGATTGTTTCTTTCGATCAACGTGGACTTTGCATTGATTGATACCGACGACTTTGTAATGCCGATTGTGAATTTATTCCATAAACGAGCCAAACGCTATTAAATGTCCAATGTCCAACAGGGAATGTCCAATGTCCAAGGAAAGAGGCGAAGGCTAAATATCTAACGCGGCGGTTTGTTGGAAATTGGGAATTCCCTGTTGGAAATTGGGAATTCCCTATTGGAAATTGGAAATTGGAAATTCCCTGTTGGAAATTGGAAATTAAAAACAGATGAGGAACCCGACCAATGAAGACCGTCAACGCCCCAATCGCATTGCTTTCGCTGCTTGTGATCCTTGGTATTTGCGCGGTGGCCGCGCCATTCATGGCCGTCCGCTCGCGCAGCGCCGGCGAGCGCGCCGAGGCGGAGCAAACCCTGAAACTCGCCGGCATCTTCCGCAATGAGGGACAACTGGACCGGGCGATCCGGGCTTATGAAGAGGCGCTCAACTCCGCCATGATCGCCAACAAGCGCAAATCCAACGTGGCCTATATCATCGCAAGCATCCTGCTCAACGAGAAAAAAGACTTCGAGCGCGCCCACGCCTGGTTCCTGCAGGCCAAGTTTTACGATCCCGAAAGTCCCGAAAAGCGAACCATCGAAGAAGGGCTGATCACCTGCCTGGAGCGCATGGGCCGGCCGCTGGACGCCAAGAACAAACTGCGGCAGGCCACCATCCTGAAGCCCGACCAGAAGCCCAAAGGCAAAGAGGCGGGCGCGGTCGTCGCGAAAGTCGGCGCGCGCGAAATCACGGAAGGCGAAGTCCGGGAAGCATTGATGCGGATGAGCCCGGACGCGCAGAACCGGATGCAGAGCAATGAAGCCTGGACGGACTTCGTCAAGTCGTACGTGCGCCGCGAGCAGTTGAAAAACGCGGCCCGGCGCGCGGGGATGGACAAGGACGCGGAATATCTGACGCGCCTGGCGAACGTGGAGGACGATCTGCTGGCGCAGACGTATTATGAAAAGGAAATCGGCGGCAAGGTCGAGATCACCGAGGCGGAAATCAAACTCTACTATAAAGAGCATGAGGAGGATTTCCGAATCCGGCGGCGCGTGCAGGCCACGTTTGAAATCGCAGGCGGCGAGCCGGAGGCAAGCGCGCGCGATAAAGCCTCCACGTCATCGGCGGCCAAGCCGATTTTGGCTATTGAAGGCGACGACCGGATCGAAGGATTGGGAACCTCGCCCGAGGCGGCCAAAGCGATTCTGGCTCTGACGAAAGAAAGCGAGAAGACCGCGCCGGTCGCGGTCGCCGATAAGAAATACATCTTCACCGCCACGAAGATTTATGAGAGTTCCATGCAGCCGTACGAGAAGGTAAAGAGTTCGATTGAATCCCGCTTGAAAGTGGAAAAGCGCATGGAATCGCAAGAAGCGCTCTTCGCAAAACTGAGCAAGGCCGATCCCGTGGTCTTCATGGATGACCGCCTGACAACGACCACTCAGACTACGGGCTCAAAAACAAAATCCAGTCCGCGATAAAAAACTCGAATGAATGTAAATTGTAAAATGAGAAATGAAAAATTGAAAATGAACCACGCAAAGGGATGCGCTATTCCAAGGCTTGCCATGCGCTTGCCCGAGCGACTTTTCATTTTACATTTCTCATTTCTCATTTTGCATTTTACATTGTCGCCGGCATGGTCTGCGCAGGACAAGGCCACTACTGCCACCGCGCCGGCGCAGTCCCCGGTTTTGGTTCAGGCCGAAACGGACCGCACGCAGATGGTGATCGGCGACATGCTGAAATACTCTCTGCGCGTGGTATGGCCCGACACGCTCGAGCAGCCCGTCGTACAACCCGGTTTGACGCTGGGAGAATTTGAAATTGTCAACGCGGACCAGGGGCCGGTGGAGAATGCGGGCGCGGGACATAGCGCCAAGAAATTCACGTTCGAGCTCTCAACGTTCGATACCGGCGACTTCGAGATTCCGCCGTTCACCATTGCCTATCGTTCGCCCGACGGCCTGACAACGGGCACGGTGCGGACGCCGCCCGTCAAGATCACCGTCAAAGGCGTGGCCGCGGCCGAAAGCGGCACGGACGTTCGCGATTTTAAGCCTCCGGCCATTATCGCGCCCGACAACCGTCTGCGCAACGCCCTGATCGCCGGCGGCGCTGTGCTGGCGCTGGCGATCGCGTTTCTGATCTGGTGGCTGCGGCAGCGCGCGCAGCTGGCAAGGCGCCGCTATGTAGCGCCTCTGGCGCCGCCGCGTCCCGCCGAAGTCGTGGCGCTCGAGGCGCTGGATCAGCTGGCCAGGAACCTGCCTCAAGATCGCGAAGAGGCAATGCTGTTCTATGTCAAGTTGAGCGAGATCATCCGCGTTTTCCTCGGGCGGCGCTTTGACTTCGAGGCGATGGACCGGACCACCTACGAGATCATGGATTTCTTGTTCCGGATGGGCTTGGAGAGTCAGCGCAACGATCAGATCGAATCGTTTTTCAACGCGTGCGATCTCGTGAAGTTCGCCAAGTTTCCCGCGGACCGCGAGCAGGCTTCGGCCGCCATCGAGGAGGCGCGCCGCATCGTCGCCGACAATCCGCCGGCGCAACCGCCCCCCCTGCCCGCGCAACCTTCGGCGCCGCAGACGCCCACCACTCCTCCTTCTCCGCCTCCGCTGCCGCCGCCAACGGCGCCTTCGCCCCAACCTCCCGTGACACAGGAGGCGACCGTCCATGTTTGAAATTGCCAATAAATATGTCTTGCTGTCGCTGATTCTGCTACCCGCGCTCTACCTTCTGGCGCGGCGCGTGGCGCACGGCAAGCGCGGCACCGTGCGATTTTCGGACGTGCGGCATCTGCGCGCGGCCAGGCCGTCGCTGGCGTTGCGGATGCGCGGAATATTGGCCTGGATGCGGCTGCTGGCTCTGGCGCTGCTCATCCTGGCGATGGCGCGGCCGCAATACGGCATCGCCCAGCGCCGCATACAAAGCGAAGGAATTGACATCATCGTTACCCTCGACTGCTCGGGCAGCATGCAGTCGCGCGATTTCAACCCGAACCGCCTCGAAGCGGCCAAGCGCGTGCTGATCAACTTCGTCAAGGGCCGCACCAGCGACCGGATCGGCGTCATTGTCTTTGCGCCGACCAGTTTCATGCTGGTTCCGCTGACGTTGGACTATGGCGTCATCGAGGACTTCGTCAAACGCGTCAACTTCGATATCATTCAGCATCAGCAAAACGACACGGCCATCGGACTGGCCCTGGCCAACTCCGTCAAGAAGCTCGAAGACAGCAAGGCCAAGAGCAAAGTGATCGTCCTGCTGACCGACGGCCAGAATAATTCGGGGAATATTTCACCCGAGTTGGCGGCCAATTTAGCCAAGGCGCTGAAGATCAAAGTCTATACGATCGGCGTCGGCAGCACGGGGCCTGCGCTGGCGCCGGGCATGGGGTTATTCGGCGGGTTCACCGTTCAGGACGCCGGCCTTGACGAAGACACGCTTCGGATGATCGCCAAAAATACGGGCGGCCAGTACTTCCGCGCGACGGATGACAAAAGCCTGGAGAAAATTTTCAAAGATATCAATAAACTGGAAACCACCAAGATCGAAGAGAATCAGTACGTGAACTATAGCGAGCAAATGGCCTGGCTGGTCTGGCCGGCATTGGGCATTTTGCTATTGGAAATATTGTTAGGATATACACGATTTCTAAAACTACCTTAGGAGTTTGGGGATTGGAACTCGGAGTTCGGCTATGCGGTTCGAATATGACAAAATTCTATTTCTGCTATTTACCCTGCCGCTGATGGGCTTGTTTTTCTGGTGGGTTCTTCAGCGCAAACGCAGATTATTAGAGCGATTCGCTGGCGTCAAGGTCATTGAACGGTTGATCGAAACAACCAGCCGCCGCAAGCAGATTGCCAAGATGGCGGGACTGGGGCTGGCCATCGCGTTCATCATCATCGCGCTGGCCCGCCCGCAGTGGGGCGCTCACACACGGCCCATCGAGAAAAAAGGCGTGGACATCATGATCGCGATTGACACTTCGCGCTCGATGCTGGCGCGCGATATTCCGCCCAACCGCCTGACGCGCGCCAAACAGGAATTGCGCGGATTGATCCGGCGCATGCGCGGAGACCGCGTCGGCATTGTCGTCTTCGCAGGAACGGCCTTCGTTCAATGCCCGCTGACGCTGGACTACGGTCTCGCAATGGATATTCTGGACGGGATCAACGAGAATACGGTCCCGGTTCAGGGAACCGCGATCGGAACGGCCGTTCGCATGGCGACGCAAGCCTTCCGCCGGGCCTCGAGCGAGAACACGAAACTCGATCAAACCAAGGTTCGCGGAGTATTGGTGCTGCTGACCGACGGGGAGGATCAGGGAACCGATCCTTTGGGCGCAGCGGATGAAGCCGCCAAGGAGAAAATCCAGATATACGCCATCGGCATCGGCACGCCACAGGGCAACCCCATCCCGCAAGGGGGCGATTTCAAGAAAGACCCCGAAGGCAATCCCGTGAATACCCGCTTGAATCCGGAAACGCTGGAAAAGATCGCCTTGAAGACGGGCGGCAAATACATCGAAGGTAAACCGAGCGGCGATCTGGAGCTGGAGGAAGTTTATTCCAGCATTTCGCAATTGGATAAAAAATTGGAGGAATCTAAAACCTATACGATCTATGAGGAGCGTTTCGCGTGGTTTCTACTGATCGCGGCGCTTTTACTCGCGTGGGAATTGACGCAGAACGACCGGCAAAAGGCGGACGAAGCTAAATAGATGGGAGACGCGGAGACACTGGGAGCGCCACCATCCTGGTGGCGAGAGGGGAGACGCGGAGAGGGGAAAGGGTCACAAAGTCCGTGTTAGTCCGTGTTCGTGCGTGTGTGTCCGCGCCGCCAGGAAAAGTTGGAATTCGGAATTCAGAATCATTGTGAGGTTCAAGATGCTGTCATTATTTATTAAGAAAGGTTCAATCCCTTCGGGATTGACATCGCCGCGCCGGAGATGGTTGGGCGCAGCGGCAGCGATGGCGCTGTTCGTCTGCCTGGTGGCCGCGCCGGTTCATGCCGAAAGCCTGGCGCAGATCAACAGCCAGGGTAACCAATTCCTCCAGGAAAAGAAATACGACGAGGCGCTCGAACGTTATCGCGCGGCGCAACTGGACGCGCCGGAATCGAAAGAGCTGTATTTCAACATCGGATCGGCGCTGGCGCGGGAGAACAAGTTCGAGGACGCCGACAAGGAATTCGCGAAGATAGACCCCCAGCCCAACCGCGATCTTTATGCCGGATCGCGCTACAACGTCGGCGTGATGCGCTTCCGCGAAGGCGAGCAGCTGATCGGCGAACAGAAATACGAAGACGCCCTGAAGAAGCTGGAGGCGGCGATGCAGGCCAACCAGGACGCCATCCGCGCCGACCGGCAGGACGAAGATTCCAAATATAACTATGAGATGAGCAAACGGCGTTACAAAGAGGTTCTGCAAAAAATCAAGGAGCAGCAGGAGAAGCAGCAACAGCAAAAAGATCAGAAACAAGACCAGAAGCAGGACCAGCAAAAGCAAGATCAACAAAAGCAGGATCAACAGAAAAAAGATCAACAGCAACAAAAGCAGGACCAGGAGAAAAAAGACCAGGAAAAGAAAGATCAGGAGAAGAAGGACCAGGAGAAAAAGGATCAAGAGAAAAAAGACCAGGAAAAACAAAAACAGGAGCAGAAGGATAAGAAGGATCAAGGGAACCAGGGAGAACAGAACCAAGCCGACAACAAACAGCTTCAGGAAATGACGCCCGAAGACGCGCGGCAGTTGCTCAACACATTGCAGGATGAAGACAAAGAAGCGCTGAAGAAAGCGCTGCGTCCGCAAGGCGGAACGTTGGATATGAAGCGGGATTGGTAGTCGTTCGAGCCGGCGACGGTCGTCAAACTTTAAATGAATCGCATCCGATTATTATATATTGCAGTTTGCGCAACGGGCCTCTGGGGAGCAGTCGCCCTTGCGGCGCGGGGGCAGCAAATCCAGGTGACGGCGGGTGTGGACAATGCACGCCCGATGGTGGGCGATGAGATTACTTATATCATCAAGGTAGAGGGGGCGGGGGACGCGCAGTTTCAGACGCCAGCTCTGGATGGTTTCGTTGCCGGGAATGCAACCAGCTCGAAAAACTATAGCATCGTAAATGGAAACGCTTCAGCGTCCATTACTTATTCCGTCACTCTGAAAGTGATGAAGAAGGGAACGCTCACAATCCCGGCGGCAACCGCGGTCGTCGGCGGCAAGGCCTTTCCCAGCAATCCGGTCCAAGTGATCGCAGGCGAGCAGGTATCGCAGGGCATGTCGGCAACCCTCACCAAGGAAGGCATTCTGCCCGCGCAGGCGGCGGGAAATCCAGGTATCACAAATGAGATCAAAGGGCGCATTTTCGTTCGCCCTGTAATCTCGAAAATCAATCCTTATCCTTACGAGCAGGTGGTGGTTACGTACCTTCTCTATGTGGCCGTGGATATTTATCAATCCTATGCGGGATACAACTATACGCCACTGGAGACGTCGAATAATTCGCTGCTCATTGTCCCGACGTTTCAGGCGAATCCGCGTCAAAATCCGGATATAGCCTCCGAGGTCATTGACAATGTCCAGTTCCGCCGATGGGTATTGGCGCAGGCCGTTGTCTTCCCGCTGCGCGCGGGAGCGATCGAGCTACCGCTCTTCCAGGCGAAAGTCGGGCTGAGCGTCAAGCAAAGGCAGCGGGACTTCTTCCTGTTTGGGAATAACATTGTCGAAGCCAGTGCGCAGGCGCGAACCCTTACCCTCAACGTTCAACCGCTGCCCACCGCGGGCAAACCCGCCAACTTCAGCGGCGCTGTGGGCGATTATAAAGTCAGCGCCGCCGTCAACAAGGCCGCGGTCAAAGAATATGAGATGATCAACCTAGTCGTGACGGTCGCGGGCGCTGGCAACGTCGGCGCCATCCCTGCGCCGGAACTGGGCAAGATCGAGGGCATCGAAGTCTTCGAGAGCAAGGGCAAGGCGGATGCGGCGGTTCAGAAGGACGGCCAATACGGCGGCAAGAAAACATTCGAGATTGTTTTGCAGCCGACGATGCCCGGCGACCGCGTGATTCCACCCGTGGTCTATTCCTTTTTCAATCCGCGCACGGCACGCTATGAGTCGGCGCAAAGCAATCCGATCCCCATCAAGGTGGAGGTGGATCCCAACCGCAAACAAAGCCTCAATATCGTGTCTGCGCCTTCGGGAATCAATCCGGCCAACGCGCCGGGAAAGGGCTCGAGCGTTCGCATGCTGACGGACCTGCCCCCTCTCAAGCCGGGACTGGACCTGCAATTTCATGCGCCGGAGACTGTTTATGACAACTGGCTGTTCTGGGGAGCGAACGTGATTCCCTTGGCGGCGCTGGGATTGGCGCTCGTGTTGGGCGCGCGCCGGCAGCGCATGGCGACGGACGAGGCCTTCGCCCGTTCGAGTACGGCCAAGGAACGCGCGTCGAAACGCCTGAAGGGCGCGGCGGCGGCGCTCAAACAAAACGACATGCTGGCTTTCTATGCCGAGGCGGCGCGAGCGCTGCGCGGCCTGGTGGCGGATCGCTGCGCGCTGGCGGCGGCGGGCGCGACGAATGAAGAACTGCGCGCGGCCGTGGCGGCGCGGGCAAATTCAGAAGGGCATGCGCTGGGAGAGCGGCTGGTGGCTTTCCTCGAAGCCTGCGATGCGGCGCGCTATGCCCCCGGTTCGCCCGAGACCAGCGCCGAACGATGGGAAGAAGCGAAGCAGCTGGTGAAGGAGCTGGAACGAAAACTCAAGTAAACTGATTAATGTAAAATGGAAAATGAGAAATAGTGAATGTAAAATGGAAAATGAGAAAGGAGAAATGTAAAATGAAAGTCGCAAAGAGAAACAACCGGATTGCCGCGTCCTTACTAGCGAATGCCAACAATGGAAATTCGCGCGTTCGCTCGTTTCGTCATTTCTCATTTCTCATTTCTCATTTCTCATTTTGCATTTCTCATTTGCGCTTTCTCGTTTCTCATTTCTCATTTCTCCTTTTACATTTTACATTAATCTTTTCCCTGTCTCCGTTCGCTTTGGCGGCCCCAACCAAAGAGTTCGACGCCGCCAAGGTCAAGTTGTTGTCTCCGTATCAGTTGCGCGAGGTTTTTCGCGAGGCCAATGACCTGTATTCGGAGAAAGACTTCGCAGGCGCCGCGCAGCGCTATACGGCGCTGATCACCGCAGGAATGCATTATCCGGAAATTTATTACAATGCCGGCATCGCTTATGCGAAGGCGAGCGAGCCGGGATTGGCCGTTTGGAGCTTCGAAAAAGCGGCGCGCCTGGCGCCGCGCGACGCGGATATCCGCGCCAGTCTGCTGCGGTTGTCGCCGCCGGAAAATCATCCCGCGTCCTTCGTTTTGTTTTGGCCGTTCATTGCTTTCGCGGGATTCTTCACGCTTCAGGAATCGCTGCTGATCGCGGCAGGCGCCTGGTGGATCGGCTTGCTGGGATTCGCCCTTGCGGCGCTGGGACGGCATCCGCGACTGCGCAGCTGGATGCGGACGCTCGGGAGACTGGGCACGATTGCCCTCATCATCTTTGCCGTCATCGCAGGCGCAAAGGCCTACAGCCAATATGGAAAAGATTGGGCGATCGTGACCGCCTCCGGCGTAGTGATCGGCCATTCGGCGCCGAGCCTGGAAGCCGGCAAGGATTTCGATCTGCCGGCCGGCTTGCGCGTCCTGCGCGCCGCCAATCTTGCGGGCGGCTGGACGGAAATCAAACTGCCGAACGGCAGCCGGACGTTTGTCCCCGCCAACGACCTGCGCCCGCTCTAATCGCACTCCTCTTTGCCCCATCCGCCTTGCCCCCTCCTATGCTCTTCGTTCAGCTGACCCATCTTATGCGCTTCGTCCACCCCGTCCACCATTCCGCATTGACCGGCAGATAAAAAATCGCCGATACTTTTCCGGCGTTTGCTCTTTGGCGCGCTGGAACCATATCTCACCTGGGAAAGGGTCTAATGATGAAGAAAATATTCTCCATGATTGCGGCGGCGATGATTGCCGCCTTGATTGGCGGCGCCATCATCGGCTGCGGCGGCGACAGCAGTTCCGGCGCCAAGAAGGAAGGCGCCGCAACGGGCGCGGACGCAAAGAAAGCGGGAGGCGGCGCCAAATCCGGCGGAGCAAGCAGCGACGTCGAGCCGATCGCCTGGTATGGCTGCATGCCGCATCCCTATATCAGCGAAGTGAAGGCGGGCGTGGAAGCCTGCGCGAAGGACCTGAACGTCAAGATATTCACCATGGTCGGCCAGGAATGGACGCAGGACAACGAAAACCAAAACGTCGAATCGCTCTCAACCAAAGGGCACAAGGCGTTCAGCATTTATCCCGCCGACGCCGCCGGCGCCAATGGCTTGTTCAAGGGGCTGACGAGCAAAGGCTTCCCGGTGGTGGCCTACGGCGCCGAGCCGGGCCTCCCGACGCCGGCCTCTTTCACCGTGGCCACGGACATCAAAGGCGCGGCGATGGCCGCCTGCGAGGAACTCATCAAGCTGATGGGCGACAAGGGCAATATCCTGAACGTCCTCGAAACCGTGACCGATATCAACACCAGGAAACGCGACGAAGGCATCAAGGAAATCGTCGCCAAGCACCCGAACGTCAAAATCATCCAGACCATCGCCGATATGACGCAGGTGGCCGAAGCGACCAACAAGATTCAGAGCGCCCTGGCCGCGCGTGGCGGAGAGATTGACGGCATCATCACCACCGGCTACAACCCGACGATCGCGGCGGCGGCCATCCTGACCGAATGGCACAAGAATCCGGGAAACAAGCGCATCAAATACATCGGCATTGACACCGGCCCGACGGTCCTCCAGGCCATCCGCGATGGTTCGATTGACGCGACGCTCGCACAGAATCCCTTCGGCCACGGCTACATTCCCTGCGCCATCTTGAAGCTGATGCTGGACGGCTGGAAGCCAGTCAAAGATTATCAGTTCGTCAACGCGGGCATGCTCATCGTCAACAAGAGCAACGTTGACACCTACTCGCAGGAAGTGCGAAAAATCACCGACGGCATCCTGGCCGATTTGAAAACAAAATACCTGACGCCGCCCGCGAAATAAGGATCGTGCAAAACTTTAATTCAGGAGGTGCTGGTTTATGTCAATAATCAATATCACTCAATCAGGAATTTCCTCGGAAATCTTTAGCCGTGTTGCCAATGAGGGCGAAAGAATTCGTGTCAGAAATAAAAAGGGAAAATCAATCGTTCTTGTGCCGGAAAAAGACTGGCGAAAATTCGAAAAAGCAGGCAGGTCCTCGACCTTGAGGATTCGGCCCCCGTACGCAAGAACTCCGAATCTTGCCAAACCAAAAACGAGCCTTTCCAAATCGAAGTATTCTATTGAGTACTTGCGCTCGCTTAGCCCGGCGGAACAGGCGAAAATATTCAAGAAAGCCGTCATGCGCGTAAGGAAAGACTACTGCAAAGGAGGGAACTTGGCCGGTTTCGAGGCCTGTGGCCCGGAGGATTTCTATGATCAATCCGCATAGAGGCGATATCTGGCTGATTCGATTTGACCCTCAAGAAGGTTCCGAGATTGCTAAAACTCGTCCCGGAGTTGTGATGAATCTTGATCTGGTAGGGCGATTGGCTTTGCGAATCGTCGTTCCGCTGACGGACTGGAAAGAGTATTACACAGAAACTCCCTGGCTCTTATATGTTTCTCCAAGCCGTGTTAATAACCTGGCAAAGGAATGTGCAGCGGACTGCAATCAGATAAAGTTGCTGTCGTTGACACGGTTTATAAAGAAGATAGGGCGGATGGAGTTGTCCAAACTTGATTCAATTGCCGCCCGCGTTGCATATTGCATAGGCGCGTAAGCGGCGCGGACACTTATGTAAGAGCATTAAAAGCATTCTCTCTCGATACCGAGGCCCGTCTTGTTGGAGTTAAATTCCATCAGCAAAAGTTTTCCCGGCGTCAAGGCGCTGGACGATGTTTCGCTGCGATTCGAGCCGGGCGAAATTCATGCGCTCGTCGGCGAAAACGGCGCCGGCAAGAGCACGGCCATCAAAATCATCACCGGCATTTATCAGCCCGATTCCGGCCAGATCATTTACGACGGCAAGCCGCTGCATTTCCGCACCTATCACGACAGCCTCCGCGCCGGAATAGACATCGTCTTCCAGGAAATCCAGATCATCCCCGAATCCAGCATCGCCGAGAACATCATGCTCGATAAGATGATCGCCTACGGTTCGACGGGGATCGTCAACTGGAAAGCGGTCAATGCGACGGCGAAAAGATACATGGACATGGTGGGCCTGTCCTTCCCGCCGACCATGCGCATGCGCCGCCTGAGCGCCGCGCACAAACAGCTGACGCAGATCGCCAAGGCGCTGGCCGCCAATGCCCGCGTGCTGCTGCTCGATGAGCCAACCAGCTCGCTCACCGATCACGAGGCGCAGAATCTTTTCCGCATTCTGCGCGAGCTGAAGAGCCAGGGCGTCACGATCATTTTCGTCTCTCACAAATTCGAGGAGGTTTTCGCGCTCTGCGACAAGGTCAGCGTCTTGCGCGACGGCAAATTCGTCGGGACGCGTGCGATCTCGGAGCTGACTATTCCCGATCTGGTCCAGATGATGATCGGACGCGACTGCAAGGACGAACATCTCGGCGCGCTTGACGTGGATCGCACGGTCGAGGTGATGAAAGCCGATCATATCAAACGCGCCGAAAAGGCCGACGATGTCAGCTTCACGCTTTATGAAGGCGAGGTGCTCGGCTTTTATGGATTGGTGGGAGCGGGCCGCACGGAGATGGCGCGCATCATCATCGGCGAGGACCGGATGGATTCGGGCGCGCTCTACGTGCGCGGACAGAGGACGCATATCCGCAACGTCGGCGACAGCCTCTATCGCTATCGCATCGGATACGTCACCGAAAATCGCAAGGAGGAAGGCCTGCTCCTGAAATCGCCCGTGCAGACCAACATCACGATCACGATCTGGCGCAACATCATCAACCGTTTCACGCGCTGCATCAATCCGCGCGCCGAGGTGGACATCGCCCGGCGCATGGTGGGTGATCTCAGCATCAAGACGCCGGACTTGAATCAGCGAACCGAGAACCTGAGCGGCGGCAATCAGCAGAAAATCTGCATCGCCAAATGGCTGGCTGCCGATTGCGACATCCTGATCATTGACGAACCGACCGTGGGCGTGGACATCGGCGCCAAGGAGCAGATACACCGGCTGATTTGGGAACTGGCCAAGAAGCGGCGAAAATCCATCATCCTTATCTCCTCGGACATGCCCGAAATCATCAAGGTCTCAAGCCGCATCCTTGTCTTCAAAGAACAGCGTATCGTTGGCGAAATCACCGGCGTGGATGAAAAAAACAAAACCTACGAAGAAGTCAGCACAGCTATCGGACAATACCTGGCTTAGCGATTATTCTTGGACCATACGATAATCATTTGAAGGTGTTCTATGGAAAGCAATAAACCAGATAAAGACAAATCTGGACCAAAAATTCAAGAATCCGACGCGTCAGACCGGTCCGACGCGTCCGACCGGTCCGACGCGTCCGACCGGTCCGACGCGTCTGACACACCCAAAGCGCCTGCCTCGTCGCTGGCGCTTGCAGTTTCAGTGGCGCCGATGCGGGCCGCCGGGCAGCTCTTCAGCGGGCGGACCATCGGCCTGGTCATTTCCACCGCTATCTTATTCGGCGCACTGGCCGTCATCTCCGGAAATTTCCTGGCCGCCTATACGATGAAGATCATTTCGGTGTGGGTGGCCTTTTTCGTTTTGATCGCGCTGTCGCAGGCGATGTGTCTTGTGGTCGGGGGGATGAACCTTTCCGTCGGCGCCATCGGCAGCATCACCACCGTCGTGCTCGGACTCTGCATGGACAAGATGGGGCTTTCGGGCTGGCTCGCCGTTCCCGTCACGCTCGTAGCGGGCGCCGTCGCTGGAATGATCAACGGCCAGCTAATGACGCGCCTGAAGATTGACTCCTTCATTGTAACGCTATCCATGATGTTTGTGTTCATGGGGATGCGTTCGGGAATTTCCCAGGGATTTCCATACGCGCTGCCCGCCTCCTTCACGTATCTGGGGCAAAAAGGTTTGCTGGAATCCTTCGGAGCGAAAAATCCGGCGATGGATGTCCCATTGTTCTTCATTCTCGTGATCATCATTCTGATCGCCGTGGCCTATATGTTTCGCCATACCGTCTTTGGCCGGCGATTGCTGGCCACGGGCGGCAACGCGGATGCAGCGCGCCTGTCCGGCATCAACACCGACGCGATGATCGTTTGGGCCAATGTTCTCTCTGGATTTTTCGCCGCGCTGGCGGCGATCATGTGGGCCTCGAAGTCCGGTTCCGCGGCGCCCGAAACCGGCGACAACTGGCTGCTGATCTCCTTCGCCGTGGCCATCATCGGCGGCACGGGGCTCGCGGGCGGGATTGTTTCAGCGGTGGGGATTTTCATGGGCGCCGTTATTTATGAATTGATCAAGTACGGCCTGGTGGCGATCAAAGCCAACGACTACTATGCCAATTCGTTCCTCGGCGCGCTCGTCCTGCTGGCGATTGTCGTGGACCGCATTCGCGAAGTTTTGGACCAACGCCGCAAAACCGCAACGCAACGCGGCAAGTGATTATTAAAAGGAAACAAAGCAAGGCAATATTGATAAAGAGAGAGGGAACACGAGACTTGCAAAACACGATCAGATTTCCGGCAGTCCTAATAATCTGGGCGCTGGCGGCTGTTGCGCAAGCCGATGACTTCGACCTGCTGACAAAGCAGTATAAGGATTATATCTTCGAGCGCGGAGGCGCGCGCGACGCGAAGAATCTGGCCCAGTCGCTGCAGGCCGATGGCTCGTGGCGGGATGTCAACTACCAAGACAAGACGCGCGGCGGCTGGCAGGCCTACGCGCATCTGACCCGCGTTTATTCGATGGTTCGGGAATATAAGAATCCGCAGGCGGCAAGCCGCAAGGACGCCGCGCTGGGCAGGGCGATTCATCTGGCGCTGGGATACTGGCTGAAGAACGATTTTCAAAATCCAAACTGGTGGTACAACACGATCGGCGTGCCAATGGTGACCGGCGACATCGCCATCCTGATGCAGGATGAGCTGACGCCCGACGAGCGCGCGATCATGGTGAACAAGATCATGCCGCGCGGAAAGATCGGCATGACGGGGCAAAACCGCGTCTGGGTGGCAAGCATCACGCTGGTGCGCGGCATGTTGCTGAAAGACCGCGCGCTGGTCTTGGAGGCCGCGCGCGTGATCGGCGAGGAAATCCGCGTCACCAAGCAGGAGGGCATCCAGCCGGATTTCAGTTTTCATCAACACGGCGCGCAGCAGCAGTTCGGAAACTATGGATTGGCTTTCGCGCACAGCGCCGTCTCATGGCTCAAAGTTTTCAGCGGTACGCCGTTCGCCTACCCCAAAGAGAAGATGGACATCGTCCACGATTATCTTATCCAGGGCGAGGCGTGGGTCGTTTGGAAGGGCAGGATGGACTTCAGCAGTTGCGGGCGGCAGCTGGGCCGGGGGACGCAAGCGAGCAAAGGCCGGTCGGTGGCCGACGCCATGGAGCGCATGAAGACGGTTGATACGGCGCGCGCCAAGGAATACGAAGCGTTTCTCAAGCGAAACCAGGAAGGCGCTGTCAACGATCTGATCGGCAATCGCAACTTCTGGCGCTCGGACTATATGATCCAGCGCCGCCCCGGTTTTTATGCCTCGGTCAAGATGTGTTCGCGGCGCGTAATCGGAGGCGAAATAGTCAACAGCGAGAACATGTCGGGCTATCACCTCGCGGACG
Source organism: Candidatus Sumerlaeota bacterium (assembly GCA_026398575.1). Next base: position 45,119 of record JAPLSP010000170.1, read on the forward strand.
GCGCCGTTTTCATCTATTGCGCGGGCGCCGAATACGAGGACATCCAGCCGGTCTGGGATTGGCGGATGATCCCCGGAACGACGTGCGCGCCGCGCCCCGGCGGACCGCTACGACTGACCAAGAGCTATCACATTGACAGCGACTTTGTCGGCGGCGTCAGCGACGGACAGATCGGCTGCGCCGCGCTGGACTACGTTCGCGACGGCGTCAAGGCGCGCAAGGCATGGTTCTTCCTCGACGACGCCATCGCCTGCCTCGGCGCCGGGATCGTCAGCGACGCCGCTGAACCTGTGGTTACAACCATCAATCAGTGCTGGTTGAAAGGGGACGTCCTTGTCTGCGAAAACGGCAAGTCGCGCAAACTAGAGCGCGGCGACCATCGCCTGCCAAACATCGAATGGGTCTGGCACGACGGCGTCGGATACGTCTTCCCAAATCCATCGAAAGTGAGAATCTCCCTGGGCGAACAGCACGGCAGCTGGCGCAAAGTGGAGGAAAAGCCGCATGTCTCGGACGCCGACCTCAAAGGCCCCGTCTTTTTGTTGGCGATCGAGCACGGCGTACGCCCGCGCAGCGCCGGCTACGCTTATTTGGAATTGCCCGGAGTCAAACCCGAAGCCATGCCGGAAAAAGCCAAACAGCCGGGCATTGCGCTTCTATCAAACACGCCGCGCCTTCAAGCGGTCTGCAATGCGCAAGGCAATGTCACGCAGGCCGCCTTTTATGAGCCGGGCGCTCTAGACACCCGAAACGCACAGACAATCACAGCAGAGCAACCCTGTCTATTGATGCTGAATGGCGACGGCGCCACACCGAGCATTACTGTCAGCGATCCCACGCAGAAACTTCCCGCCCCGCCCCGCTACAAAGTCGGGCCTAAATAAAGGGGCGCAATAATCGAGGAGGAATGACGCATGGTAATCCATTCATTGCTTGAGCGCGCCCTGATGCTGGCTGCCCGCGCCCATACGGGGCAAAAAGACAAGGCCGGACAGCCCTATATCCTCCATCCGTTGCGCGTTATGATACGCGTGAAAACCGAAGAACAGATGATTGTCGCCCTGCTGCATGATGTGATCGAGGATTCCGATTTCACACTCAAGGATCTTCTCGATGAAAAATTTCCAGCTCCCATCCTCAAGGCGATAAAATTGCTGACGCATGACAAGGATATTTCGTACGACGATTATCTGAAGAGACTGCGTCCGAATCCCATCGCGCGCGCCGTCAAGCTGGCCGACCTCGAAGACAACATGGATATCCGGCGTCTGGACGAATTAACGGACCGCGATGTCGCGCGACTTCGGCGGTATCAGAAAGCGTGGAAGCAACTGGCGCGATAAATGATTATTTATCTTCCAACTGGCTGCGCTTGAGGCGCAGTTCATGCAGGACTTCGTTGCTGGAACTGACCGCCTTGTACGTCACTTCGGGATCGGCGGGCGTCAGGTCGAAACTCAGCACCCCGAAGAAATTGCCCTTGTTGTAGGACCACAGGGCTTCCTTCCTCGTGGGATGGGTGTGATCGTTCGTCAGCTTGGACGATTCGAATTCATACAGCGTGTAGCCGTTGGGGCGTTCGATCTTCCACATTTCCGTGCGATGCCGGTCCGCCGAGATCAGAATGACGCCGCGGAGTTTTTCGCGGGCGATGAGCGAAAAGATTTCGTCGCGTTCCGCCTTCACGCCGGCCCAGGAGTCCGCGCCGCTCTTATCCGCCTGGTCCGTCCAGAGCGTGCCCGAGGCGATGACCTTGAAGGTCGCTTTCGAGGCTTTCAACCGCTCCAGCAGCCACGCCTTTTGCGCCGGCCCCAGCATCGTGCCGCTTTTGAAGTCGCGATAATAGCGTCCGTCGGTCATGAAGAAATCCACGTCGCCAATGGAGAAGTCGAACCAGCAGCCCGGCTGCTTTTCTCCGCCGCCGTAGTAAGGGTTGTTCCAGTTCTGGCAGAAAACCTTCCACACCGGCAGCTTCCAAGCAGGCCGAAATGGATCGAGCCCGCCGGAGCAATCGTTTGCGCCGAAATCGTGGTCGTCCCAGACGGCATAAATCGCCGTCGAGGCGCACATGCGGCGATACTCGCTCCGCAATTGCCGCTGATAATAATAGACGCGCTGCACGTCCCGGCGCTCGGGCAGGTCAATATAGACGTTGTCGCCCAGAAACAGGAATGCGAGCGGACGGCCCGCAGCGATGGTCGCCCAGACGCCTTCATTCGCCGGGATGTATTGCGCGCCGCCGCCGAAGCCGACGTCGAACTTCACCTTCTGGCTTTTCGCCGGAAACGTGCGGAAGGTGGGACGCTCGCCTTTCAGCGCCGTCTGTCCGTTCACGAGCACATCGTAGGTGTAGGTCGTAAACGGCTTCAGGCCGGCAATCTCCGCTACTGCTGTGAAATCGTTGTCCTTGCGCGTTTTCACGGGCTTTGACTTGATCGCGCCCTCCAACTTCGCGTCGGTTCCGACAATCACTTGCATCTCCGCCTCACCCCACGTGCGCGCCCAAAACCGCGCCGACGATTCCGTTACCACGCCCAGCATTGGCCCGCACATCAGGCGCAGATCGTGTTTGCGAATGGCCGCCTGCAACTGTGGCGCGTCCATGACGTCCGCCAGCGACGCATCCGGACCAATGGCGCTGCCGGGCGTTTTCATCCCGCCTCCCAGCGCCTCGACCAGCGGCGGAAACAGATCCTGCTCGACGGGATCCGTCTCGCCTTCCGTGATGAGCGGCTTGGCATGGACGAGGGCGCCTGCAAGGAATATCACCACCGCAAAGGCAATGAGCGGCAGAATTGCGGCGCGGTTGCTTCGTGATCTCATTGTTCCCATTTTTCTATCCTTCCTTGGCGGAATTCTTTTCCTCGGCGGCGCCGGCAGCGGCGGTTTTCTTCCAGATGTTCACCGCGACGTCGTTCTTCTGCGGCGGGCCCGGCGTGCTGCGGCCTTCGGCGACCTGCTTTTCCAGCATCTTGGTCAATCGCGCGACGATGTCCGGATGATCGGCTTGGACGTTCGTTTTCTCGCCAATGTCCTTGGCCATGTCGTAGAGCTGGATCGCCGGCAGTTTTTGTTTGAGCGCTTCGCCGTCGTTTGGCGCGCCCCAGCCGCCGGAACCTGCGCATAGTTCCATCTTCCAGTTGGCGTTGCGGATGGAGAAGAATCCTTTGATCGAGTGATGAACGATGTCGCGGCGCGCGCTGTGGCCGCTTCCCAACAGATCGGGCAGGAAGCTGAAGCTGTCTTCGCCCGCGCCGTCGGGAATCCGCTCGCCCATCAGTTCTGCGCACGTCGCCATGAGGTCGGTCAGGCAGACGAGCTGGCTGGCGCGCGTGCCGGCTTTGATCTTTCCCGGCCAGCGTGCGATGAACGGGATGCGATGTCCGCCGTCCCAGATGTCGCTCTTGTATCCGCGAAGCATGGCGCTGGGCTCGTGGCCGGATTTTTGGAGCTCGCCGATCTTGGCGGCGGGCGAGCAGCCGTTGTCGCTTGTGAAAATCGTCAGCGTGTTTTCAGCAAGGCCGTTCTTCTCCAGCGCCGCGAGAACCTCGCCCACGCAGGCGTCGGTCTGCATGACGTAATCGGCGTAGGCATTGATCCCGCTTTTGCCCTGCCATTCTTTCGTTGGGAGGATCGGCGTGTGCGGCGAATTGAACGGAAGATAGAGGAAGAATGGCTTACCGCTTTTAGCCGCCGCAGCGCGCTCGCCCAGATATTCCACGGCGCGGCGCGTCAGGCGAGGCAGCATCTCGATCGGCTCGATCTCTTCGACGACGCGGTCATTCTCGATCAGGGTGCTGATGGCGCGCGCATGGGAGAAACCGAGGAAGTAATTGAACCCGCGCGTCGTCGGGCCGCTTTGAACATGCGTTCCAACGGGAACGCCCGCCGACAATTTTTTCTCGCCGGGGGCTTTTTTATTTTTTGCAGGCGCCTTCTCGCCGTCTTTGAGATCGAATGTGTATCCAAGGTGCCATTTGCCGATGCAGGCGGTGTGATAGCCGTACCATCGCAACAGCGCCGGAACCGTCAGGCGGTCTTCAGCGATCAACGGCGGCGCATCGGCAAGGTCCAGCACGCCCGACTGCAACCGCGAACGCCAGGCATAGCGCCCGGTGAGAATCCCGTAGCGCGTCGGTGTGCAGACCGACGAGCCGCCGTGGCAGTCGGTGAACATCACGCCCTGCGAGGCCAGCCGGTCAATATTTGGCGTCTGGATTTTGCCATGCTCCGGATTGAAGCATTGCACGTCGCCAATCCCAAGGTCGTCGCAGATGATATATAGGATGTTGGGGCGCTTAATTTTTGCAGTTTTTGCGTCTGACGGGTCCGACCGGTCCGACGGGTCCGACCCGGCGATCGCTGCGAAATTAGCGGCGCCAGTCTGGTGCGAAATGGCCAGCGCGGCCGCGCCCAGGCCGGCCATCTTCAAAAAATCCCGTCGTCTGAAGTCTGTCATATTAAACCTCTAAATTTTATGCTCCTCGCATTTTGCGCCCGCGTCTGCACAGTAATAAGTTATCATTCTGCCCTCAATTATTCTGCCTGTACACGCCGTTGCTGCAATTGGGCTGCGGCGCTTTGACCTTTCTTCACGGCGCCTTGGCCTCATTCCCCTTGGCGTCTTTCGCCTTGGCAGCGCGCTTCTTGCCTGCCGGGGCTGCCGCGGCGCCTGCTTCCAGCTTCGGATCCGGCCAGAGCGGATTTTCGACGTGTTCCTTTTCATGGATGGCGGCGATGCGCTTGATAACGTCCGGCTGCGCGGCGGCAAGGTCGTTCGCCTCGGTCGGGTCTTTGGAAAGGTCGTAGAGTTCGATGGGCTTTCCGGGAGCGGGGCAAACGCCTTTCCAATTGCCCATCCGCACGGCCCACATGAATCGCGGCTCGTGCAGTTCCCAATAAAGGAACTCGCGCTTGGCCGTCGCGCCGCCGAAGAGCGCCGGCGCGATGGAGATGCCGTCCGTCTTCGCGCCTGCCGGAAGCGACGCGCCAATGACTTCGGACACTGTGGGGAGAAAATCATAGAATGCCCACGGCGTATCGTTCGCGGCGCCGGGTTTGATCTTGCCGGGCCAGCGCGTGATGCCGGGCTCGCGGATGCCGCCCTCATACATGGAGCGCTTCATTCCGCGCAGCCCGCCATTGCTCTCAAAAGCCTTGATCATCGCCGGAGCGCCTGCGCCGTTGTCGCTGGTGAAAATAACCAGCGTCCGTTCGTCCAGCCCAAGTTCCTTCAGCAGCGCGAAAAGCCGGCCAATGTCGGCATCCATGCGCGTGATCATCGCGGCGTAGGTCTTCAGGTTTTCGGCCCATGGTTCGTTCGCATAAGGGCCAAGATCCGGAACCTGATACTTCGCGTGCGGGATCGTGAAGGGCAGGTAGAGGAAGAACGGCGACTTGGCATTGGCGCGCAGCCACTGCAACGACTCCTTCGCGATCAGGTCGTGCGAATACGTCTTTCCGTCGAGTTCAACGCGCTCGCGGTTGCGCCAGAGATGATCGGGATAGTATTCGTGCGCCTGCGTCTGGCAGTTGTAGCCGAAAAACGTGTCGAACCCCATCTTGTCCGGCGCGCCGGTCGAGTCCACGAACCCAAGTCCCCACTTGCCGAAGGCGCCCGTCTTGTAGCCGGCGGATTTGAACAGATGCGCCACGGTGAACGTCCCCGCCGGCAGCGGCTCCTGGCCTTCGGGTTTGAGCTGGCGGTTGGCGCGGATGGCGGTATGTCCGAGGTGCAGCCCGGTCATCAGCGCGCACCGCGACGGCGCGCACACCGACGAGCCGCAATAACTCTGCGTCAGCCGCATCCCCTCCGCCGCCATCTTGTCCAGATTCGGCGTCTTGATTTTTTTCTGCCCAAAGCATCCCACCTCGCCATAGCCCATGTCGTCAGCCAGAATGAAAATGACATTAGGCTTGCCGGAGGCGGAATTGGCGGAAGCGGAAGCTGGACTGCCGGCGATAGATTCGCCAGCCGCGAACGCGCTGCTCAAGCAGCCAGTCGCCGTCGCCGCTGCGCCAAGTCCAGCGATCTTCAGAAATTCTCTGCGTTGCAGATGGTTCATGATTCATTTCCCCCGCTGGCCTGCGCTGAGAGTTACAGCCCGATTGTAATCATCATCACAAACCCACCGAGAAATGCAACGCCATAAGAGCGAGTGCCAAGAAAGACTTACTTGATAGAGTTGCATGATATCAATTATAGCAGAGTTTACGAACAGGAACTCGGAAAAACCTTGACGCGCGGGTCAGACTAGCTTCTTCATTATGTTTAGCTGACTATGTCGTTGTCTGAGCCCGATGATTTAGAATCTGATATCGTTTGCAGCGCTGGCTGAAAATCATGAGCAGTTCGCACCTTAATGATCAACCATCAGGAGAAGCCGCCGCAGATCGCGCACAAGTAGAAATAGCGTTGGCCCCTAGCCGGGCGCTAACCGAACTTGCAGCAGCGATGCAAAAGCAGGAATACCTAGTGAAATTTCAGGAACTCGGCAAAGCGATCCAACTTTCACCAAGCTTCGTGTCAATTGCAGACATCGCCAAAGCAATGCAGCCACCGGTACAAATGACCGCCTTATTCCAAACGATGGCTGCGATACAGCAGGAGACCCGATTACATACTGAGCTTCTCATCCCGCCACTTATTCTTGAAGATGTGCGAAAGCGGATTGCTCAGATGCGCATTCTCAGCGAAAGCATCACAGCGCCGCACTTGGCGTTTATTGAAATGATGCGCTCTCAGGCATCCGTTTTTGATGGGATATCCGCTCGTTTTGCCGCATTGCAGGATATCAAGCTCAGCATTCCGCAGTTTTCACAGGCTGCGTTAGCGTGGAACTTAGCTTCCATTGGACTGGCAAATCGGATGAATGGCATCGGACTGCTGGCCCAGCGGGAGATGCTCTCGGCCCGACTGTTCGAAGTTCCTGGGACCTATGCCAAGTTTGTGCAGCATACCACCGAGCGTCTGGCTTCCAATCCTAGTCCAGAGGACGCAATCCGATTGCGGGGCAGTCTCAATCTCGCCGAAAATCAACTGCTGGAAATCACAGATGCTGTCAGTACCTTTGTCTCGGTTCCGGAGGACTGCGAGAAACCGGACAGGATCAGAGCTCTAAATGCCCCATTTGCGCAACAGGACGAGCTCCTTAGTTACGAATTCGCCGAAGATGAAGACGATTTGGTGGCGCTAA
>JAPLSP010000479.1 GCA_026398575.1 Candidatus Sumerlaeota bacterium
GGTCTCCAATGAAGAGATTTCATCCGTCCCTCCGGGACTAAAATGGATGGCGTCATGCCGCCCACCGTTGAAACGGTGGGCTATTATCGTTTGTCCCTCCGGGACATCGTCTGCCTTATGAATGGACACGGATTGCCCAACCAAGATTGAAGAACTATCCGGAACGTGAGACAAAAAATGACAAGGAGAATACCATGCCTGGAACGCGTCCAATTGCGAGTGGGAGTTGTTGGATTGCCATGAGCCTTGTCGCGCTCATTTCTTCTTCGCTCAGCGCGGCGGAATATATCCAGCCGCGCGATGGGCTGCGCAGCAGCTTCCGAAAATTCTCGGACAGCCAGAAGAGCGGCGTCTATACGAAGATCGCGTTCTTCGGCGGCTCGTCGGCGGCAGGCGCAGGGCTTGTAAAACCTGAGACCAGCTATCGCGCGCTCCTGATGAAGCATCTGCGCGAACAGTTCCCGAAGGCTGTTCTGGCGGAAAACAACGCGTCCATTGCGGGAACGGATTCCTGGCTCGGCGCCTTTCGGACGAAGACCGACCCGCTGTATGGCGGCGCGGCGCTGGTTATCGTGGACTTTGCCGTCGAGGACGCGGGCGCAAACGAATCGCAAGTTCTTGCCGCGATGGAAGGCATTGTGCGGCAGATTTGGGCGTCGGATTCCTCCACCGATATTGTGTTTGTTTATTCGCTTGCCAAGGATCAATGGGAAGCGGTTGCGCAAGGACAGACGCCTCCGGCTGTGTCCTGGCACGAAAAAATCGCCGAGTATTACAAAATCCCCAGCGTCAACCTGGCACGCTTCGCCGCCGAGAAAATCAAGTCGGGCGAGGCGAAGATAGACGATTGCTTCACGAGCGTGGGGCTGGCTTCAAGCAAGCTGCACGGGCTTTATTTCGAGGCGCTCAAACCGCTCGTTGCGCAATGCAAAGCCGCGCTCGAACAGGATAGCGCGCCGATCAAGCGCCACGCGATGCCCAAGCCGCTCTCGGCGGCGCCGATGGACAAAGCGCGATGCGTGCCCTATGACTGGGCGAAGATGGAGGACGGATGGAAAATGGGGCGGCGCAGCACGAGTGAGCGCTTCTTGCATGTGCTCGAATGCGACCGGTCGGGCGCCATCCTGAGCCTGAAATTCAAAGGCGCGGCGGCGGGATTCTTTGGCGTCGCCGGACCCGATTCGGGCGACATCGAGTCTTCTGTGGACGGCGGCGAATGGAAGCCTTGTTTTAAATTCAGCAAGGAATTCGCCGGCGGTGTTCGCGCGCTGGGGCGGCCGGCGGCTCAGGGGCTTGATCCGAATCAACCGCACGAGATGCGGCTGCGCGTTGCCGAAAAGCAGCCTTCCGAAAGCGCTGGACGCAGCGCGCACATTGGGTGGTTGCTCGTGGATGGCGACGCGGAGGACCCATTCAAGGGAATGACGCCGCTCGAAAGAATTGACGCGATCTATTCGCGCATGGACCCGCTCAAATATGCGCCGCCCACTGACCGCTGGAAACGCCTGCCGAAAACCATGCAGCGTCTGCGTGAGGGGCCGTCGCTCAAGATCGTGATGCTGGGAGACAGCATCATCGGCGACACCTCGTCCTCGCAGTATGAACTTCTGCTCGGGCGCCTGTATCCCAAATGCAAGATCGAAAAAGTCCTCTCCGTGCGCGGCTCGACGGGGTGCTGGTGGTACAAGGATGAGAATCGCGTCGAGGAGTGGGTCTTGCGGCACAAGCCGGACCTTTTGATGATCGGCGGCATCAGCCAGCGCGAAGACGTTGACGCGATCCGCGAAGTCATCCATCAGGTTCGCGCCAAACAGTCGCCGGAAATCCTGCTCATGACGCCCGCCTTCGGCGCTGTGTCGGACGCGCATATCAAAAAGTGGACGTATGACATTGATCCCGGCAGCAGCGATTACCGCGCGCGGCTGAAGCGCCTCAGCGACGAGGAGCAGTGCGAATTTATTGACATGACTGGAACCTGGTGGAAATACGTCCAAGACTCCGGCAAGGACTACGGCTGGTTCAAGCGCGACGGCGTGCACGCCAATGACCGCGGCTTTCAAATCCTCGGGCGCATCCTCGAGAAATATTTCACGCCTTGATGCCGTTCTTGATGGATGCGATCAGCCGCGCCAATCCTTCCTCTGTGGAGACGCGAGGCGCATAGCCGAGGGCATGGCGGGCGCGGGAGATATTGAAGTAGTGCGAGGCGCCGAGTTGATGGGCGACGAAACGGGTCATGAGTGGTTCGCGATAGATGCGGAAGGCGGAATAAAAAAGCTCGATGGCTGCGCCCAACAGCCAGGCTGCGCGATAGGGGATTGCGCGGTGGACCTTGGGGAGCTCAAGCCGCTCTAGCAGATCATTAATCCAGTTCCATAAATTGACCGGTTCGCCTTGCGAGATGAAAAACGCCTGCCCGGCGACGGGCGAACCATCCAAGCCCTTGCCGCCTCCCATCAAGCGGTCCAAAGCCAGCAAGTGCGCATCCGCCGCGTTCTCCACATAAACGATATCCACGAGATTTTTTCCTGCGCCGACGCGGATCAGCCGTCCGGCGCGCGCGCGTTCGAGGATGCGCGGGATGAGCTGGGTGTCGCGCGGGCCCCAGATCAGATGCGGACGGAGCGAGACGGTCATCATCCCTTGCGATCCATTGGCCGCCAGAATCATGCGCTCGGCAGCGGCTTTGGTTTCCGGATAGAGGCAGTTGAAGCGCGCGGGATAAGAAAGCGACTCATCGGCGTTGATGAGATCGCCGGACCGCCAGACAACGCTGGGCGAGGATGTATAGATGAGATAGCGCACGCCATGCGTCTGGCATCCGCGCAGGACATTGGCGGTTCCGTCAACGTTGATTTCATAAAAAGCTTCGCGGCTTCCCCAGACGCCGGCGAGGGCAGCTGCGTGAAAGACCGCATCGCAGCCCTTGCATGCGCCGGCGATCGCTTTGGCGTCGCGCAGGTCGGCTTGTACGGTCTCCACACCAAGCGCATCGAGCTCAGGATGGCGCCTGCGCGACAGGCTACAAACCTGAATCCCGCGCGTTACGAGATTCTCAACGATATACCGTCCAAGAAACCCGCCGCCGCCTGTAACAAGAACGCGCATAGTTAGTGCTCAATATCCAACATCCAATATCCAACACTCAATTTCCAAAACTCAATTACCAAAATTCAAAATCCGTATCTTGCCTATTCAAAACAAAGTAGCATCGTCTTGAGGCTTGCTATTTTAGCCTGCTTCAGCAGGCTCCTCCTTGCCCCCGGCTTTAGCCGGCGGGGCTGAGGGGCTGCCCCTTTTTGAGCGCGCTTTAGAGCGGCTTCTCGACATGCTTTAGCCTGAATTGAGCCTGGCACATGAATGCTGAAGCGTGTCGAGAAGCCGCGCTGAAGCGCGCTCCATTATCTTTATCTGCAAACTCCCCGCCGGCTAAAGCCGGGGGCAATGAGGAGCCGGCTAAAGCCCGGCTAAAATTTCCTGTCTTTATGCCTTGGAAGTTTTTGTGAAGCATAGATTCCTCTGACACCCGATTTCCAACCTCTAAAGCTTCGGTTTTACCTTGATGGCCACATCGCGCGTGAGGATGGGGAGATTGATGATTAGGGCGCCGTCTTTGGCGGTTCTTTCATCGCGGAGGATTTTACCGGCGATCCAGGTGCTCCAGAATTCTATCTTATACACCCCGTCCTTCAATCCCTTGAGTGTGATGGAGGTGCCTTCGACAGCGTCGAACAATCCCGACCCCGGATCGTCTTTGAAAATTTCTTTGTTCTCGTGCATCTCCTGCGCGATATAGTTATGATGAACCCAGGCATAAGCGCAATCCGAACTGACGCGCGTCAACGCCCGAAGCCTTGGGGCATTTTGGACTTCGATCGCGTCGTATTTCCACGTTTTCCCGCGCAGGTCTTCGCCTTGAATGTAGTCGGCAAAGATGCGCCAATAGCGCTCCAGTTTCCAGTCGAACAGGAAGTTCCACCACCACGGCATTGGCGCGCCGGCGACCGGGATGTTCCATCCGATCCAGGGAGCGTTGTGAATTTGCAGAGCCAGGTGAAGCTGCGACGTGCCCAGGGGGCTGCCGCCGTATTCTTCGATCATCGCCGGTTTCTTGAACTCACTCAGACGCCAGATGCGGTCCCGCATCAAATCCACGAAACCGCTGAGCGTGTAATCGGAAGCCTGCGTATAGTCTATTGTATTTAATTTCCAGCCGGATGTATCGCCTCGCGGGCTGGCGTATTCCGTCGAGATGATATGCCGCCCGGCGTCCAGCCGGCGCAAGTGCTCGCCCACGTCGCGCAGCCATGCGGTCCGCGTGGTGGCGTCGGAATTCACGACGTCCAGTTCCGTCGCCAATACCCATGCGAAAAGATTGGGATACGCCCCATAGCGCGCAACGCAATAGCGATGCCGTTGTTTGAAAAGCTTGATGGTTCTTTCATCGGTGAGGCACGCCGAATAGTTCTTCAAGAATCCTCCCTGGCGAACGTTGTAGGGATTGTCCTGCCAATCATGGTCCCAGACCATGGTCCAGGGGCCATGATGATTGATGGCGAGCTCCAGCATGACGTTATGGCGCGCAGCCTGCTGGAAGAGATAATCCAACCGCCAGGCGTTTTGCAGGTTGTATTTGCCGATGCCATAATAGCCGGGGTAGTCGTCGCGCCACTCCAAGCCGCACCACCAAGGCGTCATCCAGAGGCGCCCCATCGTGGCGCCGCCTTCCTGCATCTGGCGAAAAAAGTCGCCGTAGAGCAGCGTGCCGGTGTGGGGATTCTGGTATTTATATTTCGGCAGCAGAAGGGCGCGCTTGTCGCGCGGCCAACAGAGATTCAAGCCGATGGGGTAGAAGAATTCGCCGTTCTCAAAGGAGAAGTGTTCGCGATCCTGATCCGGTTTAAGGTAGCCGTGTCCGTCGCCGGGCTTGACGTTCAGCGCGCAGGAGGTTGTTTCCAGGCGTCCACCGGCAAAGTCCCTGCCTGAAAGGCGCCAGGAATAAATGCCCGCTTCGGCAGGCATGAATCGCACGGCCCAGTAAGGCCTGCCGGACGGGAAAAGATTCTCGATGGGGCCACTGGTATAACGTGTGTAATCCTGCGCATAGAAAGCGGGGAAGGAAACCGTCTTTCCCGAAGGCGCCGCGAAATGGCCCCAGAGGTCAATCTGATCCGGATCGAAGGGATTTTCATATTCGCGGTCGAGCTCGAAGCGCGCTTCGTAAACCGCGCGCTGCAAGGCCGGCTTGGGCGAATCCAGGATGCGCGCTGTCAATGCGGATGCGGGCAGTGTCGCGGATGTGTCGGCAGTGACGGGCACGGTTGTTGCAGCCATGGCGCCGGAGGGAATGACCTGCTTAATCTTAATCCCGGCGATGGCTTCCGGCGCGCTGAAGAGTTTGACGCCGGCGGACCGAACACGCCGCAGATTCCATTGTCCCCATGCGGCGTCGCGCCGCGCGCCGGTCCACTCGCCCTGCAGCAGCGATGCGCGCACCACCGCCCCGGTACCGCTTGTCCGGCTTTCGTCCGATATTGTCTGGTACCATTCGCCGTCCATCACCTTGAGATAGACAATGGCGCGCATGATGCCGTCCGCCGCCGGCGAAATGGGAACGCTCGCTTCCAGCGGCGCCGAGGAAACAGGCGCGCGCATGAGGTCAATATTGAAGGTCACATCCGAATAGTTGAACCAAGAAGCGGTGACGGAAGTTTCATCCTGCGCGCAGGGACCATCCAAGCGGATGGAAGCCCTTTGCATTTTTTCCAGAATATGCATTTTTTCGGGGATGTAGAACGCGGCGAAACACAGTGCGAGAATTCCGGCGGCGAAAGGGATCAGCGTCCATGCGGCGGCGCGGGCGCGAGCGCTCTTGGCGCCTTTGGAAGCTGCATCCGCATTGCGAATTGTTTCTTCTTCGCCGCCCGTAAACGCGCCATGGGGCGTCTTGAGCCAGGCAAAAGGCGCGAGGAAGAAATGCAAAAAACCAAGCCAGGCGCCGGCGCTCATCAGCAGCCAGTATATTGGCATGAGCAGTCCGGGCGCCATAAGCCGGTAGTATCGGCGATGCATCGCGCCGATGAGATGAATCAGGATGAAGACTCCATTGAACAGCGCCAAGGCAATGGTTACAGCCAGCAAGACCACCGTCCATGGCTGCGCGGGATCGAAAACTTTCCAGCGCTGTACGAACCATATTCCCAGAAGCGCCCAGCAGACCGGCGCCAGAAGGAGCGTCAACACCTGTCCGCCGACAGCGGTCAGCATCATCAGGAATTTCCACGGACCCATCTGACGCAATGAGCGCAAGGGCGAGCGCGTGTGAACGAGCAAGGTTTGCCAGTAGCCCTTGATCCAGCGCGAACGCTGCCACATCCAATCGCGCAGCCGGCCGGGCGCTTCCTCCCACGTCGTCGAATCGAGGATGCGAACGCCATAGCCTGTGCGGGCAAGGCGCATCCCGAGATCGCAGTCCTCTGTAACGTTCCAGGCGTCCCAGCCTCCCAGCCGGCGCAAGGCTTGCGTGACAAAGTGATTGGAGCTCCCGCCGAGAGGAATCGGCGAGCGCAATCCATGCAATCCCGGCAGGTATAGATCAAACCACGTCGAGTATTCGAGCGTGAACCATTGTGTCAGCAGGTTCCGGAAGCCATTATGGAAATTCAGGCGGGCTTGCAGGCATATAACTTCACGCGCCGGCAGAGATGCCGGCGCTCCCAGTGGCGCTCCCAGTGGCGCTCCCAGTGGCGCTCCCAGTGGCGCTCCCAGTTTGCGGAAAGCGGCGACGGCTTTTTTCAGCTGGTCCGGCTCGGGGCGGTCTTCGGCGTCGAATACAACAAGGTATTCGCCTTTGGCGGCCTGCAGACCATAGTTGCAGGCGCGAGGCTTTGTGCGAGGGCGGCCATCGGGAACCACCACCGTCCGGATGTGCGGCGGCAAAGAAAGGCGGTCCAATGCCTCCCGCGTTACATGGTCTTCGGCCTCGATCAAAATCTGCACGTCGAGCTTATCTGTTGGATAATCCATCCGCTCCAGCGCCGCGATCAGATCCTCGCAAACTTCGGGCTCTTTATAGAGTGGAACCAGAACGCTGTAAACGGGCAGCGGCGCATCGGACAGGGCGCTGATTTCTTCGGCGGAGACGGCGACGGAGAAGCGATGGAACTGGCCCATGAATATCGCGAGCGTCTTGACGCCGATGACGAAGGAGAAAAGAATTAGGGTGGCAATGCTCCAGTAGAAAATGAAGGAGTCAAAATCGAGCCATGCCTGCCCGGCCAATCCCAGCGTGACGCCAGTCAGCAGCGCCCGCTGCCAGGGCGCCCAGGGCTGCCGCGCGCTTTCGGGGATGAGTGTTTGGGCTTGCGAGTTTGGGCGCCCTGGTTCGTAATTCATAAAGGATATATTTTGATCGCGATGTCGCGCGAGAGGATCGGCATTTTGACATGGAGTTTGCCGTCGGTAACCGTCGCCTCGGATTTAATGACCTTTCCCTGAATCCAGGTGCTCCAGCATTCCACCGCGTAGCGGCCATTCTTCAGGCCGTTGATGGTTATTCCGGTATCTTCCACCGGTTCGAAGAGCTTGGCTTTGGGATCGTCGGTGAACACCTGCGAATTGTTGAAGGGGTTTTGCGCGATGCGATTGTGATAGACCCAGGCATAAGCGCGGTCCGAGCCGACGCGCGTCATGGCCCGCAGACCCGGGGCGTTATCCACCGCGAGATCTTCGAACTTCCACGTCTTGCCGCTCAGGTTTTCGCCTTTGATATAGTCGGCGAAGATGCCCCAGTAGCGCTCCAGCTTCCAGTCGAAGATGAAGTTCCACCACCACGGCATGGGCGTCCCGGCCATCGGCGTATTCCATCCGATCCAGGGCGCATTATGGATTTGGAGCGCCAGATGATACAGCGAGGTTCCGAAGGCGTGTCCGCCGTATTCCTCGATGATGGCGGGCTTTCCGAATTGCCGCAAGTGTTCCGTGCGGCTGCGCAGCACGTCAACGAAACTGTCCTGCGTGTAGCCGGCCGCCTGCGTATAGTCAATCTGATCGAGTTCCCAGATGGACGAATCGCCGTTGTATCCTAGAAATTCTGTGGTCAGCATGTGCCGCCCCCCGTCCACCTTCCGGATATCCTCTCCCATCTCCTTGTGCCAGTCGGCCCGGACCGATTCGCTGCCGTTGATCACCTCGACTTCGATCCCCATCACCCAGCCATAGAGATTGGGATAGGCGCCATAGCGCGCGATGCAATAGCGATGCCGCCGCTTGAAGAGCTCCTTGGCCCTCGGGTCGGTCATGGATTCCGGGTGGTTGTTCAAGAAACCTCCGTTATTGACGTTATAAGGATTGCTAGCCCATTGCTCATCATGCCGCATGGTCCAGGGGCCATGATGATTGAGCGTAATTTCCAGCATGATGTTGTTCTTCTCGGCCTGCTGCATCAGATAGTCCATCCGCCAGGCGTTCTGCAGGCTGTACTTGCCGATGCCGTAGTAGGAGGGATAGTCGTCGCGCCATTCCAGGCCGCACCACCACGGCGTCATCCAGACGCGTCCCGCCGAGACGTGCGCTTCGTTCATCTGCCGGAAGAAGTCGCCGAACAGCAGCGTCCCATTGTTGGGATTCTTATAATTGAATCCCTGCAAGCCGATGGTGCGCCCGTCGCGCGGCCAGCACAGGTTGAGCGAAATCGGATAAAAGAACTCGCCGTTTTCGAAAACAAAGTATTCGCGCTTGGCGTCGGCCTTCAGGTAGCCGCGGCCGGGCGCCGCCGTCACGCGCAAGGAACGCGGCAGCGTCTCGATCGTCGCGCCGGTATGGTCTTTGCCCGAAAGGCGCCAGTTATAGACGCCCGCCTCCGAAGGCATGAAGCGCACGGCCCAATACGGTTTGCCGCTGGGATACAGCGATTCGCTGGCGCCCACGGCTTTGCGCATATAGTCCTGGCCATAGAAAGCGGGGAAGGTCTGCTCCTTTCCCGAGGGCGCTTTGAACTTGCCCCATAAATCCACCTGGCCCGGATCGAAAGGATTCTCATATTCGCGGGCCAGCTCGAAGCGCGCTTCATAGACCTTGTATTGCGGCGCTTCGTTCGCGACTTTGACGATTTGCGCCTGGAACGCTCCTTCGGGCGCTTTGCCGGAAGGAATCACGTCCTTGATCCGTATGTTCTCGATGGAATCAATGGCGCCGAAAATCCTGACGCCCGCCGCCCGCACGCGCCGCAGGTCCCACTGTCCCCAGGCGTTGTAGGATTGCGCCCCGGTCCATGCGCCCCCGGTCAGCGGCAGGCGGATGGAAAGGACGTCGCCCGTGGTTGGGCAGTCATCCACGACCGTCTGGTACCAATCGCCGTCCATCACTTTGAGATAGACGACCGCGCGCAATGCGCCCGGCGGAATCGGATCGGTGGGCGCCAGCGGCTCGGTGGAGCTCGTCGCCTGCGGATTGCGTCCGCGCTTGAGGGCGACGTTGAACGTGACGTCCGATGCGTTGAACCACGAGGCGTCCAGTTTTTTCTCATCCTCGACACACGGGCCGTCCAGCCGCACGGACGCATTCGTGATCTGCGCATTGACATCGAGATAGTCGGGGACCGACAGCGCGACGGCGATCAGCAACGCGGCGCCGGCGGCGAAGGGGATCAGCGTCCAGATGGCGCTCATCAACGGGCGCGCGACGGCGGGCGTGGGCGCGGCGGCCAGGGCGCGCCCGCGTTTTGATTTTTTGAACAGGCCGTGCGGCGTCTTGAGCCATGCGAACGGCGCGCTGAAAAACTGCAAGAAGCCCAACCATCCGCCCAGGCTCATCATCAGCCAATACAGCGGCATGAACAGGCCGGGCAGCATCAGCCGATAGTATCGCCGGCGCAGTCCGCCGATCAGATGAATCAGCACAAAGTAACCGTTGAAAAGACCCATCAGGATCGTAGCGTAGAGCAGGACGATGCTCCACTCCTCGCGCGGATCGAAGAGCTTCCATTGCTTGACGTACCAAAGCCCCAGAATGGCCCAGCAAACCGGCATCAACAGCAGCGTCATTACCTGGCCGCCCACTGTGAGCGCCATCATCAAAAACTTCCAAGGCCCCAACTGCCAGAGCGAACGGAAGGGCGAGCGCGTATGAACCAGGAAGGTTTGCCAATAGCCTTTGATCCAGCGCGAACGCTGCGTCATCCACGGCCTGAGCTTGCAGGGCGCTTCCTCCCACGTGGTGGATTCCAAGACGCGGATGCCGCAGCGCGCGCGGCTAAGACGGATGCCCAGATCGCAGTCTTCCGTGACGTTCCAGGGGTCCCATCCTCCGATGCGGCGCAGGATTTCGACTTTGAAGTGGTTCGACGTGCCGCCCAGCGGAATGGGCGAACGCATGGCGTGCAGTCCGGGCAGATACAGGTCGAACCAAGCGGAGTATTCCAGCGTGAACCAGCGCGTCAGCAGGTTTTGATAGCCATTGTAAAAATTCAGCCGCGCCTGGAGGCAGGCAACCCTGCGCGGCATCTTGCGAAAAGCGATGACGGCTTTTTTCAGCTGGTCCGGCTCGGGACGGTCCTCGGCATCGAAAACAACCAGGTACTCCCCGCGCGCATGTTCCAGGCCGTAGTTGCATGCGCGCGGTTTGGTGCGCGGGCGGCCATCGGGAACCACCACTTCGCGAATGTGCGGCGGCAATGTAACTTGCTGCAACTCCAGCTGCGTTTCGAGGTCGTTTTCCTCCAGCAGCAGCTGGATGTCCAACTTGTCGGTGGGATAATCC
The DNA here is from genome assembly GCA_026398575.1 of Candidatus Sumerlaeota bacterium. Next base: position 10,759 of record JAPLSP010000479.1, read on the forward strand.
AGCCGCTTCAGCGCTACTATCAAGTCTTCCAGAATATCCCGTTCTTTATAAAGTGGGACAAGAACCGTATAGACCGGGAGCGAATCGTTTTCGAGCGCCTTCAGCGCTTTGGCGGAGATGGAAGTGGTAAACCAGCGGAATTGCCCGGCGAATACGGCCAGCACTTTTGCGCCGACGACAACGCTGAAAAAGGTCAGCGTCGCAATATTCCAGAACACGGCAAACGAGGTGAAATCCACATAGGCTTGCCCCACCAGCCCGATCACAATCCCCAAAAACAGTCCACGCTGCCAGGCGCTCCAAGGCTTGCGGGCGCCCTCGAAAGGCGTCAGTGGCACAGGCTTCCAAGCCTGTGTTGTCAGTGTCACAGGTTTCGCAGCCTGTGTATCCAACTTCGTCAGTGGCACAGGCTTCCCAGCCTGTGCTACATCGGATTGCTTCTTTGCGGGAATGGCGCCAACCGCATGTCCCACTTTCGCCGAACCCAAATGCAATGCGCCGGCGCCATCGGAAGAAACAGATGGTTTCCGTTTTTCTTCCAATTCAATTGGCGTTTTTTTCTGAGCGGCAGGCGTCATAGTTATCGTTTCGCGGCGCGGATTATCCGGAGAAAATCAAGGTGGGTCAATCGGGATTGAGGGGCTGCGCAACGCGAGAATGAATCATCTATATATATTAGACACAGCAACAGGCCGAAAGGTTACATCACAATAGTAAATTTGAGATGATTCTTGCGGCGTCAAATCAGATCGCCGGAATCCTCAGCCTTCGGAACCGGGGGACGCGCCGGAGGCGGAGTCGGCGCCTGTCCGGGCTGCCGCTGTGGCGCGTTGGGAGTGTGAGCGGGCGGATTCGGCGGCTGAGCCTGCTTTGGATGCGGCGCCACTGGAACTCTGGCGCCGGAAGGGGAGGGAGGATTCTTCGGCGCTTGGGAAGGCAGAGGCGTAGTTTGCCGCGCTGGTGAAATTGGCGCCGCTTGCCGCGCCGGGGCGGCTGGCGCTGGCGGCGAGTCCTCCAGAGACGGAGGCGCCAGGATTCTTGAAATTGACATCAAGTCGTCCTGGGACGATTGATCGGTCTGTATCGCCGGTATTTCGTTGAGCACTCGCGAGATGGAGAGGAAATCATCCGAGTCAGAGGTATCATGCAGTTTCGCGTCGGGGGCTTGTTCCCTTGAGGCTCTAGGCGCAATTGCGGCAGGCGCCGGCGGCCTGGGGCGCGATTTGATCGTCTGCGGATCGGGAGGTTCATCGAGCGCCTCCGAAAAAGGAGTCCAGTTAGCCTCGGGACGCGATGCGCGCGGTTTGGTCGCGCTGGGCAGGGGCGGGGCATCCAGCG
>JAPLSP010000420.1 GCA_026398575.1 Candidatus Sumerlaeota bacterium
CGTTCGGAGAAAATCCGCTTTTTATCCGGCCTGAGCTGTTTTTCGGAGCCCGCGACGCATCCGGATTCCAAAGGCCAGCCCATGGCCGAAGCGCTGGCGGCGGGAACGCCGGTGGTTCTTCCCGATAGCGGGTGCTTTCCGGAATGGATTCAAGCCACGCAGGGCGGGCTGTTGTTTCCGGCGGGAGACAGTGCAGCGCTGGCCGCCGCGGTGGCGCGCCTGATGAAAGAACCGGAATTGGGCCGCGTCCTTGGCAGCGCCGGACGCCGCGCGATCCGCGAGCGCTTCACCATCGAACGCATGGCGCAAGCCACGATCGCGGCGCTGAAAAGCTTCTCAGTCGCAGTTTAGCTCTTTCAGGAAATAAATCAGGAAAGTCAGGGTCAGGCGTATTTCCTTCAGCGCCGTAAGCGCGAGGCGCGGCGTTTCGGCCATGAGGCGGAACACACGTCCGCGCATCAGCCACTCGCGAATGCGCCGCCAATACTCGTTCAGATTGGCCCGGGTGGCGAGGAACTTTCCGCGCCCGCGGTTGTTCAGCCGGACGAGCAAGCGGCTGGTCAAACCTCCCAGTGGGCCTTCGCTGAGTTTGAAGCGGGTTTCCTGCAGATAGTCGTAGCCGATGCGGAAGCGGTTGACGACGCCGTCGTGATACATGCCTTCAAGCCGGTGAATCATTTCGGCCGTGCGGTCCAGCGCGCTGCGCAGGCTTTCCAGCCGATGCGCAACTTTTTCGGAACGGTGTTCCACGGCCTCCGGGGTATTCAGCCGGTTGACAATTTTTCCCATGCGTTTGAGCGTGCGCCGCAGGCTCTCGACCCAAACGGTGATTTCGCCCATGCGGTCATGCACACAGCGCAGGCCCTCGAGCCTTCGGGCCATTTCTTCCATGCGTTCGGAAATCTCGTTGGCTTTGACCTGGAGCCATTCGCGCGCATTGGCGCCGCTTTCGCTCATGGCTTTGCGCGCGCCGGCCGTCCGGGCGCCGATCGCATCGCTCCATTGTCCGGCGTTTTCGCTCAGCTGCGCGCGCAGGGAGGCGAGATACTTGGCCGCCTCAGCCATGCGCGCTTCAACCGCCGGACGCATCCGCGTCTGAAGCCACAACTCCTCCAGCTCCAGAAAAAGGCTCTTCCAGGCGCGCAGGGTTTGCCAGCTTTCTCTCGTGCGCCGCTTGAAATGCGCCCATCGTCCCTCGACGGCGAACCCGGGCCGGCGGTCGGCGCGCGGTTTCAAGCGCCAGAATCCCGCGATCATCGGATGGATGCCCTCGCGCAACGAATTGCAGTTCCACATGAAGTTCTTCAAGATGCCCCAATACGTGTGATTGTTGCTGCGCAGCAGGACGTCGCGCATGTTTTCGAAACCGAAAAACGAATTCCAGGCCGCCAGATAGGTTTTGCGCCACTGGCCGGGCTCGAAGTTCGGCAGGCGCAACGTCTCATGGCACGAATCATATTCGTTGAAGTCCGGCGCCATCCAGACGCCCTCGTCGCGCATCTTGGCGTGATCGGCCGAGCCGGGCAGGGGCGTCATCATGAAAAACGAGCACTGCTCGAAGCCAATACCCTTCAAGGTTTCCACGTCGCGCGCCACGGACTCGGGCGTGTCGCCGGGGAAGCCGATGATGAGCGTGCCGTGGCTGGCCATGCCGTGGCGCCGCCAGGTGGCGACCATCTCGGGATAATCGGCGATGACATTTTGCCGTTTGTCGGCGGCCTCGAGGTTGGCGGCGTTGAGCGATTCGACGCCGATGAACACCTGCGAACAACCGGCGCGCGCCGCCCGCTCGCAAAAACCTTCGATCTTCCAGGCCTTCGTATCCACCTGCATCATGACACTCAGGGGGATATTCTTTTTTTCGCGCAGCTCCGTCAGAGCCGCCAGAATGGCGTCGCGGTTGCGGTTGCGCGCAAAGTTGTCATCGGTGAAGAAATAATGAACTACGCCGTGGCGGCGATAGTTGTCTTCGATCTGGCGGGCAATGGCGTCGGCAGAACGGCAGCGCATCTTGCGGCCCTGGACGTTGATGATCGTGCAGAACGAGCATTCGAAGGGGCAGCCGCGGCCGGTGTCAATCGTGGTGAACTGGGGGAAGAGGAAGCGGCGCTGATAGCGCCCGTCCACGCGCGGAACCGGCGCGTTTTCCAGGTCCGGTCTTTCAACGATATCGTAATAGAGCTTCAGACGGCCGCGGTACGCGTCTTCAAGCAAATCGCCGAAGACGTCCTCGACTTCGCCTTTGACCAGCGTGATGCCGCCGTCCATCAGCGCCTTCAATTCGGGCGGCGTCGTCTTGGCCAGCGCCATCGAACCGCTGACGTGAAAGCCGCCAATCATGACCTCGAATCCCGCCTCTTTGAAGCGCGTGGCCAGGTCCGTGGCGCGCGGGAACTGATTGCTCTGAACTCCGACGAGACACACCACCGCGCGGCGCTTGGCGCCGAGATATTTCTTGGACAGCCCCTTGACGTCTATATCCTGGACCACGTCATCCAGCAAGACCGTTTGAGCGCGCGTGTCTTTGCCAAACCGTCCGGATTCGATTTCGCGCTGCGCCAGCGTATTGAGCACGCCGAGCGTATTGCTCGGAAGCACGCCCTTCCAATAGCGGATTACATATCCTTCATCGTCATATTTCGACGGGCGAACAAGCAGAACTGAGAACGTACTTTTGCGAGTCAAAAACATTCGTTACCCTTTTTTAGAAATGGCTCAAAGACATACACCCACCTTTCCGGGGAAATCCATCTCCGGCAGGGGAACAAAATCTAACGGTTCGACTGGGAGCAAAGCAAGCTAAGATTTTTGAAACTCAGTTTTGAAAAATATGCTGCTTCACGGCGCAAAATCCGTTTAATCCTTTAATCCGTGGTAAAAAAACTCCACCGCGGATTAAAGGATTAAACGGATTACCATGAACGACAACAAGTTGTCGTTCGCAGGGTGATAAGGGCCTAATAAGGGCGGAATTCTGCAATCACGCCTCATTAATTTGAACTAATTGCTTACCGATATTGCGACCTTGCAGCATCCCGATGAAAGCCTGCGGAGCGTTCTCAAGCCCCTGGACGATATCCTCGCGATACTTCAACTTTCCTTCCTGGAGCCATTGCGCCATCTGTCGGTGTCCCTCTTCGAATCGCGAAGCATAATCCATCACCATGAATCCCTCGACCTTGGCGCGCTTGACGATCATAAGCCAAAGCCAGCGCGGGCCGCGCTCAGGCCGCTTCAGGTTGTATTGCGAGATCTGCCCGCAGACCGCAATGCGCGCTTTCACGTTGATGACGCTGATGACCGCGTCGGTGAGGGCGCCGCCCACATTGTCGAAATAGGCGTCAATGCCGTTGGGGCACAGTTCCTTGAGCTTGTTGTGATAGTCGGAACAGGTTTTGTAATTAAAGGCGGCGTCAAAGCCCAAATCCTTCAGGAGGTAGGCGATTTTCACGTCCGATCCAGCGATTCCAACCGCGCGGCAACTTTTGATTTTGGCGATCTGCCCCACGAGCGAACCGACGGCGCCCGCCGCACCCGACACCACAACCGTCTCACCCGCCTGGGGATGGCAGACGTCCAGAAGGCCGAAATACGCCGTCATGCCCGGCATCCCGAGGACTCCCAAAGCCGTCGAAATGGGCGCGAGCCCCGGATCAATCTTGCGCAGGCTCTCTCCCTTGGCGACGGCATAGTCCTGCCAGCCAAGCATTCCGCCCACAATGTCTCCCGGCGCCAGCCCCGGAAAACTGGATTCAATCACCCTGCCCACGCCGCCTCCGAGCATCACCTCGCCGATCTGCAGCGGCGCCGCATACGACTCGGCGTCGCTCATGCGCCCGCGCATATACGGGTCCACCGACAAATAAATATTGCGAACCACCGCCTCCCCCGCCCCGCAACCCGGCGCCGGCGATTCAACCATCTTAAAATCCGATTCCTTCGGCAGCCCAACCGGCCGCGCCGCCAACGTAATCTGGCGATTAATATTATTCATAAATATCTCCTTCCTGGAAGTGCCACTGGGAGCGCCACTGGGAGCGCCACTGGGAGCGCCGG
>JAPLSP010000613.1 GCA_026398575.1 Candidatus Sumerlaeota bacterium
CAAAGCTCGCTCAATTGCTCGTTGATATATTTCCAATCCAGTTTCCCTTGCTGGCGGATTAAAATGCTCTCGACATCTCTCCAATCTTTTTCGCGTCCTGCAAATGACTTCATGACTACAAGGTCCTCAGCGGAACAGGTCATCAGTGTGAATCCTGGCAAGAATTCAAAGAGCGATGCGCGCTGGACAATCTGGCGTTCATACGGAAGCCCACCCAAGGCCACATCAACCATCATCCCGTTGGACGCCAAAAGAAGCAAAACCCTATGCGTTAAAGCAAACTCCAGCGCATTGGGCGCGCGCGACCGGAAACGGCCCAGCATTTCATTGATATATAACTCCTCATTGCCAAAATCCGTGAAGAGAGTGATATCAACATCTGCCGTAGCTCGCAGCTCTCCCCAGCGCAGAATGGCCACGCCTCCAACGATGCAAAATGGCCAGCCGCGCTCTTGAAAGAATGATTGGAATTCCAAGCCAGCGACAAAGTGATCGCTCATGGGCGAGCCCTCATGAAAAGGCGCTGCATCTCAACCATCCCGCTCGTCGTGCGCGGACGGCCAAATCGGACGCCTATCTCCAAAAGAGAAGCCACGGCGCCGTAATGATCCTCATATTTAAGATCCCGCAGCTCTTTTCGGCGCATCTCTTCAAGAATAGGCCCGAGCGTTTTCCAATTCTCGACCCAGGCGCGTGTTTGTTCGATTTCTCGTTTCGTCATGGTTGAAAACCTTTTTACTCCCATTTCCTAGCGCGCCAAAGATACACTGGATGCGGGAAGGCGATCAAGGCGTTTCGAATGCTGCGCTCGCGCATGGCTCGCAGAATCAGGCTTTCTTGGGAACACCGGGACGCGCCGACATGGGAACGATATTCCCCGCCTTCGACACGCGGGCAGCGCCGCCGCCGTTTTGATCGTCGGAGTCGTCCAGCGGTTCCGGCGTGCCGTTTGGCCGAAGGGCGCATCCCAGTTTTTTCAGCGCCTCGTTATCATAGCCCATCCTGCCCAGACCTGCGGGAGGATATCCGGCTGCCGCCAGGTTTTTGGCATTCAACCCTCTTTGCAGCAAGGCGTCGGGGTCTTTCTTGGCCTCGACGGAAATGAACTGAAACAATTCCGTCTGGGATGCGAATCCAAGGGATTGGCAAATCTTCAGGCGTTCATCGGCGGAATTCATCGAGCGTCCTTTCCATTCTGTTTCCGGAGTATTCAACGAAATATCATTTTGTCTTGGTGAATAGCGCTTGCCGCGCGTTATTGCCCGTCCAGCACCGACTGCGCATGACGCGCCCAATGCCCGCGCAGGTCTTTCGAGTATTCGGTCAGGATCTGCTTGCCCAGGCCGTCCTTGTCGCCACAGTGATAGAGCGCGCGCGCCAGGAACAGCTCGCGCAGCGACGCATTGCGCGCGTTGTTATCGTTGGGATTGGCGCCCGACTGCTCCGCCGCCTTTTTCGGGTCCGTGGCGGCGTGGCCGCGCATTCCCGGCTTGTTCAGCAATACAGCCAGCGCGCCGGCCGCCGGCTTGTCGCCGATCGCTTCGAGCGCCAGCGCAACGGCGCGAAAATGCGAAAATTCGGAGTTCGAATCGAGCGATTCCGCTTTCTTTAGAATCGCCGCTACTCCGCGCTTGTCCTGAGCGCGGCCCAGCGCGACGATATAGGTATCCATGCGGCTCAGCGAGAAGCCGAATTGCCCCATGCCGGTATATTTCCATCCTTTGTCCCATTCCTTGGCGACATCGAGCGCGGAAATCAGCGTCGGAACGCCGTCGCGTTCGCCCAACACGCCAAGAATATGGGCATAAATAAGTTTCTCTTTGTCATTGGGGGCGTTCTTATACGCCTCTTTGAGGAACGGCATGGCTTCTTTGGGTTGCTGCATGATAACGGAGGCGCCTTTGTAATCGTCTTTGGCGTTGGCGACTGCCTCGGCGATCTTGGGGGCCGGCATCGGATAGGTGTCCTTATCCGTCAGCGCGCTCTCGGGAATGATACCGAGCCCAACGAGCTGCTTTTGCAGGCCGCGGATGTCTATCGCGCGAAGGTCCTTGCCGCTCTTGGCGGACATGGCGGCCGCCATTCCCGCCGCGTAGCCCTGATTCTGGAGGTCGGGCTGCATCCGGACGACCGGCAGCGCGTCGCGTTGTACGCTGACGGCAAGTCCCGTGACCAGCATCCCATCCATTCCCTGCGGCAGGAGGCAGCGATACGGCATATTGGCGGTGATGGATTTTTTGTCGGGGTGTTCGAGCATGAAATACGGATCCACGGTATAGCCGTGGCTGTCGAAGTTGGATTGCGCGACGTGAATCGTATCGGGATAGACGCGATTGCTGATTTGATCGAGGGCCGTCATGGTGAAGTCGCCGACAATCCGGCGGCGTTCGCGCGTGTCAATCAACTGTCCCATGTCGAACGCAGTGGCGTATTTTTCCTTGGCGTAAACGAACAGGTTCCACACATCCATCATGTCCGTTTCATCCGTGATCGTGAAGTCGGTATTGGTGTAACGGGCGCCGAGCTTGACGGGCGGCAGGCCGGTACCCTGGACCGCCAGCTCATTGGCGTTGGTGTTGACGGTTTTGGCGCCGGCTGCGGCTGCCACGTCCGCGGCGCCGGTGGAATCAATGACGGTTTTTGCCAGGATCACGCCGCGCCCTTCGGGAGTGGCAACGACTACGCCTTTGACCTGCTTGCCTTCGACAAAGGCGCCGCATCCAAGCGCGCCAAACCAAATCTCCGCGCCGGCCTGGCGCAGCGTCCGCCGCCACCATTCGGCCCGCTGGCGCGGATTCCAAGTGTTTCCGCCGGGTACTTCCTTGGTGAATCCTCCGCGATAGCCGTGATAATACGTCGAAATCAGTCCCATGGTTCCGACGCCGCCCAGGCCGTGCAGATATTCAACCACGAGCGTTTTGGCGCCCGAGCGCGCCGCGCCAATGCCCGCGGGAGCGCCGCTCGTTCCGCCGCCGATCACCACGACGTCATAAACGCCAAGCACCGGCAAGGAGCGTTCCGGTGAGGGGATCGTCGGGAGATTTTGCTGCGTCGGACGCACTCCATTGAGGATTTCCTTCACGTCACCGGCGGGAGCGGGCGCGCCCTCGGCGATCTTGGACGGCGCGACTTTGGCCTCCTTGACGGCGGAAAGGGATTTGGCTTCGGCGGCCGCCGCCGCGCCCACGCGGGCGCCGGCCTCGATGTAGGCTATTGGGCGCAGGAGTTTGGCAGCCTGGTCGCGCGGCACGTCAGCGCAACCGCTCAGCGCATAGAGCCGCGCGGCCCCTGCCGGACGGAACACGCCCAAATCCAGGGCGCCTGCGCCTTTCCATTCGCCCTTCGCTGAAACCGCGCCTTTCATTGCATCCGGCGGAACTTGGAAGATTTCATCCGTGTCGGCTTGGATCGTTTCACCGTAAGTTTTATCGCGAAAGATTTGCTCGGCTTTGGCGAAGGAGGCGAACGATCCGTCCGCCATGGGGATTGTAAGCGCGTATTCGACAAGCTCAATCGGGCCGCTCTTCGCGTCGCCTTGATAACCCAGCCCGGTCGCGCGCGCCACGGCGCCTTCGGTCGTGCGGACTTCGCCGCCGGCCACGATGCGCGTAAACGGCTGCGGCCCTTTGGGGTACGGCTGGAACTCCGCGCCCGCCATGCGCGCCACACTCGCCCGATCCGTCGCGTCTATGATTACCTTGGCGATGACCGCCTGGCGCCCGGCCCGGTTGGCCATAACGACGCCGCACAGCGCTCCCTGAGCGTCGCGCAAGACATCGGTGACATAGCAGCTGTAGAGAAAATTCACCTTTGCCGCCAGCAGCGCGCCATCCAGCTCTTTCTTGACGCGCATCGGACGGACCGGGCCGCGAAACGCCGCGCTTGGAGCGGGCTGTGCCAGGATGGGAGCGGGCGCCTGCGAAGCCGGAACCAGCGCAATTTCTCCCAGTAAAATGCGCGAGAGGCCGGCAGCGCGTTTGATGGTGAAACGGAAATGGCGAGCCTTCAGGTTGGCGGCCACCGATGCGACCTGGATCTCGTCACTCGCCTGCCCGATCATCAGCGCTCCCGCGTCCTTCCAGTTCTTTTTGTCATCGCTGGTTTGCAGCGCAACGGCGCCGAGTTCAAAGTCGCCGGCGCGATAAAAGGCAATCACCTGGACTTCCCTGACTTCCTGCGGGGATTCGAGCGACGCCGTGATCGTGACGTCGTCGTCATATTCAACGCTGTCTTTGTTCGACATGCCCACTTCGCCGTCTGAAAGGCGCGACAAACTTGGATCGGGATGCTTGCCGGCTGCTTTTACGCTGGAGTCATATTTGAATGGGAGCGACCGGACGTTTAGTGGAACGGCCGTCTTGGACGTGATATCCGGCGAAAATAGTTTGCGCGCCAGCGGGTGAGACGGCGTCTCGCCTTCATCGAGCCAAAGCCGCATGGTCGCGCAAAGGTCTTCGCCCAGATAGGGGCGCGGGGCCGCCAGGAAAACCTTGGCGCCCGCTTCGGCGGCAGCGGCGGCGGCGGCGACGGCCCCGCTCGATCCGCCTACGACCACAACGTCCACATCATAAGCCACCGGGATCGCGCGGGCGAATTCCTTGACACTGGACGGCGCCTCGGCCGCCAGCGCCGCGCACATCATGCTCAAAGAAATAATTGCCGCCGAAATCATGCAAGCGATTCTCATTTAACCCTCCTGGAAAAACTTTGTGAAAAAAAACGCGCCGATAATGCGCCACCGCATATCGAGCAACTTCTCTGCCCCAGTTTCTGTCATTTCTTTCGCGGTCCTGTCAACCCGTTTTACCGCGCTGGCCATGATGCGCGCGCAATGCAGAATTCCATTGCCCTTCG
>JAPLSP010000605.1 GCA_026398575.1 Candidatus Sumerlaeota bacterium
ATTTTGCAATGCGCGCAGGCCGCCGATGAAAAAAACGCCGGAACATCCCCGAATGCAAACGCCACGCCGCCCAACATTGTCTATATCCTGGCGGACGACATGGGCTATGGCGACGTGAGCGCTTTGAATAAGAATGCGAAGATCAAGACGCCGAATATTGACCGCCTTGCGCGGGAAGGCATGAGCTTTACCGATGCGCACGCCGGGGCCGCCGTCTGCACGCCGACGCGCTACGGGATACTGACGGGGCGCTATCCCTGGCGTTCGCGCCTGAAGAGCGGCGTGCTCAATGGCTATTCGCCGCGCCTGATCGAAGAAGGACGCCTGACGACGCCCGCTTTGCTGAAAAGCAACGGCTATCATACCGCCTGCATTGGCAAATGGCATCTGGGCATGGACTGGCCTGGGTATCCAAAGGAAGGCGCGGAAGGCGATGCCGCCGATGGCGCCGCCGCGAAATCCGCCGCCGCCAAACCTCAAGCCGCCAAACCCAAAGCGCCGCATGAAGCGATAGACTACACCAAGCCCATCGCCAATTCGCCGACTGCGCTCGGATTCGACTATTTCTATGGCATCAGCGCTTCGTTGGACATGTTCCCGTATATCTATATTGAAAACAACCGCACGGTCGGCGTCCCCACCACCACCAAGGCTTTTCATCGCCCCGGCCCGGCGCAGGCGGACTTCGAGGCGATTGATGTTTTGAAGACACTCACAGACAAAGCCGTTGCGCATCTTCACGAGCGCGCCGCCGCAAAGCAGCCGTTCTTCCTCTATCTCGCGCTGACGGCGCCCCATACGCCCATTGTTCCGCGCCAGGAATTCCAGGGAAAGAGCGGCCTGCATCCCTATCTGGATTTCTGCCTCGAGGTGGATTGGACAGTGGGACAGATTCTCAAGGCGCTCGACGATGCGAAATTGAGCAGCTCGACCTTGATTATTTTCACCTCGGACAATGGTTTTGCGCCTTATGTGGACAAGCCGAAGGAAATGGAGAAAAGCGGGCATTTTCCGAGTTACATTTATCGCGGCTACAAGGCGGACATCTTCGAAGGAGGGCATCGTATTCCATTCTTTGCGCGATGGCCCGGCGTCGTCAAGCCCGGCGCCGTCTGCGACGAGACAATCTGCCTGACGGACCTGATGGCCACGGCTGCCGACATCGTAAAAGTGAAATTGCCGGAAAACGCCGGCGAAGACAGCGTCAGCATTCTGCCGGCGCTTCAAGGAAAGAATATCGAGCGCCCCCTGCGCGAAGCGACCGTGCATCAATCCATCAACGGGCAGCTCTCGATCCGGCAAGGGCAATGGAAACTGGAAATGTGCCCGGGCTCCGGCGGCTGGGGAGAGCCGACCGATCCGGAAGCCCGCAAACAAGGGCTTCCTGCGCGCCAGCTGTATGATCTCAAGGCCGATCCGGGCGAGAAGAACAATATCTACGACAAGCATCCCGACGTCGTCCGCCGGCTTACCGCGCTGCTGGCGAAATACGTCAAGGAAGGCCGCAGCACGCCGGGCGCCCCGCAGCAAAACACGCCCGCCGGCAAGTGGCCGCAAATTGACTGGATGAAAACGGAAGAATGAGTGAGTAGGCGCGGAACGCCGGACCGCGCAACGGAGCGCAAGAAAAGCATCTCTTTGCGATGCGCCTTACTGTTTGTTGAAACACACGGGATAGCTATTCATTGCGCGGTCCGGCGTCTCGCGCCTACTTGACGCGAATGGCGTCCACTTCGATTTCGAATAGCAGATCGCTGCGGCAGATGTCGTTGTAGGTGACGACTTCGGGAATATCCTTCAATCCCTGAGAGGCGCAATAGCGATAATAAACCGCCTCATCGCCTGCGCGCGCGACATAAACAATGGCGCGCGTGACGTCGGCCCATGACATCTCGCGCGAGCTCAGAATCGCCCCGGTTACTTCCATCGTCAGCTTCACTTGTCCCGCCATATCCTCCGGATACGCCGTCTGTCCATCGGGGTTGATGCTGGCGGTTCCCGAGATCAGGAGTCGGCGATGATCCGGAAAGTCGAGCTCCACCGCCCGGCTGAAGGAACTGCCGTATTCCAGCGCGGGACATTGCAGCGGCGAGGGCACGGCAAAAACCTTCGCCTGGGGCGTTTTGAAATCCACCGCCAGCGCTTGCGCGATGATGGCCGTTCCAAAGGGATTGCCGCCGCCGATGCCCGTGCTGGCGGGCACCATGCGGTCATAGACGCCGCGCGTGCGGAAGAATGCGTCGCGTGCCAGGTTGAATTCTTTATACCAGGCGAGAATATCGTCGTTATAGAGCCATGTGCGCGCAACGTTTGAGAAGCTCATGCCGGAAGCCAGGAGCGCTCCTTCCATGCTGACGAACGTCTCGCTGGCTTGCCGCGCGAGCGAAGCATGCGCCAGGGCAGGCCTCAGGTCGCCCAAACGCCGCCAGCGGCAATCGGCATCTTCCCAGGCGCTGCCGACGATCCGATTATCCAGCATGACCGGGGTGACGGCGGTATCCGTCAGCGCCCAAACAAGCGTTCCGGCGGGCGACGGATTCGTGATGCTATTGACCCAGGTTACCGGCCATTGCGGCTCACCGAGCGCATCGCGCAGCGCGCGGGGCGCCTCCCCATCGCGGTTTGGGAGGCCAAAAACTTCCTGTGAAACAATGCGCGCTCCATGTTCCTGAGTGATACGCTCAATCTTCCGAAACATTTCCGCCGGCGTTTGGCCTTGGGAAAGGCTGGCGGCAAGAAACAGCTCTTTACGGGCTTTCCTTGATAAGATCGCCGCTTTTACGCCTGGGAATGTGTGATGCTCCAGCTGAACGGGTGAATGAATAGGCATAGCGGGTTAGTCAGGAGGAGATGGGGGGTGTCCGATACTCTTTCGAAACCACTGTTGTTTTTTATTTACGCAAAGCGCAAGGAACTTAACAATATTTCTTTTGCGGGAGCAATGGATTTTTTAGGATGAAATCACACGATAAATAACTTTGCCCTTGAACGCCCAAACCGAATGCGATTCACTAAAGGCGCTACAGGCCCCGGCGGGAAGGAAAAGGAAGAAATCTCACTCTTTTAGCGCGATATGCGGTATTTCGGCGGCACGCATGGCTCTTTTTGAATTCATTACAATCGTCCTTCTTGAAGCCATCGCGTTTCTTGGCATTGTCTTTTTACAATGGAAATATATCAACCGCATGACCCAGGAGAAACTGCAGATCCTTCAGGAACGCAAAGCCACTTTCCGCTTCATAGACCGCCTGGGCGAAAAGGTGATCAAAGACCGGAATCTGGAAGACGCGCTTCAGACGATAGCCAATTTCATCGTGGAGACCACGCTGGCGGAATCCGGCGCCTTTTTTTTGCTGGATGAAAAGCGCGAGTATCTCGTCGCACGCAGCGTCGCAGGCCCATTCCCGCCCCTGCCGGAAGCGGTCGCCGGCGGCCTGACCGCGCATCCCGGATCCGGCCAGGGCATGGCGAACGGCACGAGCCTTCGCTGGGGCGAAGGCGTGATCGGACGGGCGGCGGCCGAAGGCCGTCCGCTGTTGATCGCCAACGCGGCCCAGGATTCGCGCTTATCCGGCACGGCCCTGGCCGCGGCGCCTTTCCGATCGCTGATTCTGACGCCGCTCATCGTTCACGACCGGGCATTGGGCATCTGCGTTCTGATCAACAAGCGGGAGCATAAATTATTCAGCGAAGAAGACCTTGACTTGCTGGTGTCGCTGTCCGTTCACGCCTCCATTACGGTCGAGATATTCAATCTCTACAAGGAAATGGCGGAAAAGAAAAAAATCGAGCAAGACTTGCAGCTCGCCAGCGAATTCCAGCGGGTTCTCCTGCCGCACGAAACGCCCCGGATCGCCGGATTTGAGATTGCCGCCTACAGCCAGTCGGCGCGCGACATCGGCGGCGACTACTATGATTTCATCCCGATTGACGAGAGCCATACGGGCATCGTGATCGCGGACGTATCGGGCAAAGGCATCGCCGGCGCGCTCATCATGTCCATGGTGCGCGCCTTGTTGCGGGAAATCGCCCAGACGGGACTCACGCCCAGGGAAACCCTCAAGCGCCTCAACCGGCGTCTGGTCAGCGATACGAACGACACCATCTTCGTCACGATGATCTATGGAGTGCTGGATCACCGGCGCCATACCTTCCGGTTTGCGCGCTGCGGCCATGAGCCGGTCATCACGCTGGCGCCGGAAACCGCCTCCGTCCATCTGCATACGCCCGAAGGCATTGCGCTGGGGCTGGCGCTGGACGATGTGTTTGATATCCTGTGCGAAATGGAGATCGCTCTGCCGCCCGGAGGCATGATCGTCTTATATACCGATGGCGTCATCGAGGCGATGGACGCCACGCAGACCGAATACGGCCAAGCCCGGCTGTTGCGCGCTCTCGAGACGCACCGGGGCAGCGCGCAAAGCCTTGTGGACTCCCTCACCCAGGACGTGGCGCATTTTACGCAGGGCATTCCGCAATATGACGACCTGACGATGATTGCCATCCATCATGCCGGCCAGGAGCAAAAATTGCGGCAGGCGCCGGCCCAGAGGGCGCAGGCGTGAAAGAGGCCGCTGGAGAATCCGATGGACAAAAGAAGCTTTGCGAACCGCAAGCGGCTTGTGCGATTATCCATTCCTTGCCGGGGAAGTGATGTGCGAGGTTTTTGAGCGCGGATTTGCTTGCAATGCCGGGAAGAAGAGGAGACGACCGGTGAAATCGCTGGAAATGAATATTCGTCAAGACGCGGCAAACGCCGCCATCATGGCTGTGAAACTGTCCGGCTATCTCGATGCCCAGACGGTGCATCTGTTTGACAAGGGCATGAATGACTCCTGGCGCGCGGAGCTGAGGAAATTGGTTCTTCTCATGGAAGACGTGATCTATATCTCCAGCGCCGGAATCGGATCGCTGATGGAATGGACCAAACGCATCCGATCGCAACAAGGCGACATCGTCCTGGTCCGGCCTTCGGAAAAAGTGATGAAAGTGCTCGAAATGTTGGGATTTACCCGCATTCTCAAGGTCGTCAATTCCGAGGAAGAAGCCTTGACAAACAAACTGGCGGACGCCTCGTAAAACGCGGGGATCCGATCCAATGCCGCCATCGGGAAGCGAAGCAAAGAACCATGGATACTGCGAGTGACACGGGACCGCTGGCCCTCTTGCTGCAGAAAATGCGCGTGATCAACCGGATCAGTTCCGCTCTGAGCGGAAGCCTGGCGCCCTCCGATGTTCACGCGCTGATTTTGTCGGCCTTGGTTTCGCAGCGCGGCCTCGGATATACGCGCGCCATTCTGCTGACGCACAATCCCAAAACCCTGCGTTTCGAGGGGCATTTGGCGCTGGGGCCGCAATCGCCCGAGGAGCTCGAAGCCTTCGACCGCGAAATGGCGGCCGAGGAGGAAGCGCTGGATCGCATCCACCGCCGCCAACCACAAGGCGCCGGCGGCGGAGATTCCTGCGCCGGCAATCTGGCGCTGACCGAGATGCTCAACGACTTGAAAGCGAGCACCGTCTGGGTGGCGACGATCCAATCCAGCGCCGAGGCCTCGGAACTGACGCGCGCCGTGCAAGGCGTTTCCTGGGCTTGTCCGGAGGGGGAAACGGACGCTCCGGACCTGTTGGCTCAGGCGGCGACGAACCGGCAGTCGCTTCATTGCCTTCGCCCAACGCCCGGCGCCGCGCTGCCGCCGCCGCTGGACGGCATTCTGGATGATGAATTTGTTATCGTCCCGATCACGACGCGCAAGGGACTGCGCGCGCTGATCCTGGCGGATCGAAAATTCCGCCCGCGCCCCATGGATTCCGAGGATATTCAGTTGCTGGAGTGGTTCCGCGGACAGGCGTCGCTGGCGCTGGAAAACGCCGAATTATTCAGCCATTTGACGGCCGCATTGAACGATCTCAAAGAGATGGATCATCTCAAGACCGGTTTTCTCTCGATCATTTCGCATGAGCTGCGCACCCCGCTGACGGCTATACTCGGAATTTGCGATCTCCTGATGCACGGACGCGCGGGCGAAATCTCACCCAAACAGGCCGAGCTCCTGGAACGCGCCCTGAAACGCGGCGCCCTGCTGAGCGACATGATCAACGACCTGCTCCAGATCGCGGAAATCGAGGCCAAGGGATTGGTGGACTTGGATATGGAAGAAGTGGACCCGTTGTCCGCGCTGCTGAACGCGCTGCAAAAAGTCGAGCCGCGCCGGGCGAACAAGCAGATCACCGTGAACACACACCTGCCCGACGGGCCGCCGCCGGTGATCCGCTCCAACCAGACGGCGCTCGAGCGTATTCTCTATCATCTCCTGGATAACGCGATCAAATTCTCGAGGCCCGGCGCCAGCGTCGAAGCCGGATTCCATCTGCTCAAGGACACGCTGGCGATCACGATCGAGGATACGGGCGACGGCATCGCGCCGGAAAACATGGGACGAATTTTCGATCCCTTCTTCCAGGCGGACCAACGGCTGACGCGCCGCCATGAAGGGATCGGCATCGGCCTGACCATCTCTCAAAAGCTGGCGCACGCCTTGAGCGGACAGATCACCATCAAAAGCAAGCCCGGAAAGGGCGCCATCTTCACCGTGACGTTTTCGACCCAATGGCAGCCAGCCTATTAGCCGCGGAAATACGCCGCCTCGAAGCGGCCAGAGCCGAATCGCCGGACGACGCAGCGCTCACGCGTCCGCTCGCCGAGGCGTATGCCAAAGCCGGCGTCTTCCAGGAAAAAACCATCCCGGTTTATGAAGCCGCTGCCCGCCAGGCGCTCCCCGAGCCTTCCGCGCATCGGGCGCTGAGCATCGCCTGCCTGTTGCGCAGCATCCTGCAAGTGGTCAACGAACAGACGGAATACGACCGCCTGGGAATTCCCCTGCGTCCGGCGGACGTGAAAACGCTCGATGATAAAATCGAAATCATCGCAAGCTGGGCGGCGCAATATCCGCAGTCCGCCGATCTGTTCAAAACCCTCGCCGATCTTCAGTTCCTGCGCGGACGCTTCAGCGCGGCGGCGGATTCGTGCCAGCGCGCCATGGACCAGGGATTCCGCCCCTTGCTGCGCCTGCTGGACATCCTGCAGCAATCGGACCGGGCAGCGCTGATCGCGGGGCGGCCGGCCGTGTTTTACGCGCGGCTGGCGCTGGAATGCGGACGGGACGCGCTGGCCGAGACGTTGCTGGAAGCCGCCATCGCCTGTCCATTCGATCCGGACCCGGAGACCCGGAATTTCAGCGCCACGCCGCAGGATGAAAAAGAAGCGATGCACGCCTGCGCCCTCGAGGCCACGGATATGCTGTGCGACCTCTTGCTGCGCCGCCGCAACCGCCTCAAAGACTCGGAACAGCGCGATATTATCACTCTGCGGATCGCCCGGCTGCGTTTCGACCGGGGCGATTTGCCCGCGGCGGCCGCCTGCGTCGAAGAGATCGGCGAGCGCGCCGCGCTGGAATCCGACTTTGTCAAGACGCTGGCGCGCCGCTTGAGCGACGCCGGCGACTATCGCATGGCGTTCAATCTCCTGCGCGCCCTGCCCCCCGATCCGGAAGTCAAGGGTCTGCTCGGCGTCATCGGCTTGTCGCTGGACCGCGCCGGCGAACATGACACGGCCACGTATATCCGCCAATTCATCCGCGAACACGACTTCGCGCAGCGCGAAGCGCGCCTGACGCAAGAGCAGGACCGCGAGATGGAAACCCAGCTGGCCATGGGCGACATGCAGCGCGAGGAAGGCCGATGGACCCGCGCGCTGGCCCGCTATGCCGCGGCGCTGCGCGCCGGCCGCGCGAATCCGGCGCCCATCATTCAGCGCATCGAAGAGGCGCTGGCGCAAAAACCGCCGGACCTGACGGCCAGCCTCCTGACGGAGCTGGGCGGCCTTTTTGCCGCGCGCAACAACCCGGCCCGCGCCATCGAGCTTTTCGAGCAGGCGCTGCAAATTGACGGCAGCCACAAGGATGCGCGCGCCGGCCTGCGCCGCCTGTATGAGCAAACGCTGACGGACAATCCCAATCAACCGGACCTGCGGTTGCGGTCCGGCGATTTATATCTTCTGACCGGCGACGTGTCCAAAGCCATCGCCGAGTATAAATCCGCAGCGCGATTTCCGCCCTGCGAGGGCCAGGCGCTTCAGCGTCTCGCGTCGGCTTATGCCCGGTCCCGCAACCTTACTCTGGCCTTGGAATGCTATTGCGCCATGGAGCCGGCGCAGCCCGATCTGGACGGCCTCGAGCGCTTATTGAATGATCTGACGCAAGCCAACCTGTATCGCGAAGCATTGCGGGCCGCGCAACTGATCGCCCGTTACCGGCCGGACTACAAGGATATTTCAAAAACCATCGCCCTGCTCCAGGCCAAACTCGAAAGCGGCGGCGGATCCTCGCCCGACGATCCCCACATGCGCAAACTCATCGGCGATCAGGCGATCGGACGCTACACCTACATCGAGCGCATCGGCAGCGGCGGCATGGGAACCGTGCACAAAATCCGCGACGTCAAAAACGGCCAGGTCCGGGCGCTGAAAATCCTGCGCGAAGGTCTGATCCACAACACCAAAGCGATCGAACGCTTTTTTCGCGAGGCTCGCGTCGCCGCCACGCTCAATCATCCGAACATCGTTCTGATCTACGACTACAACCTCAATCCGCTGTCGGGGCGGTCCTACATCGTCATGGAATACGTGGACGGCCCTTCGCTGCGCGCGCGCATCGAGGATCGGCTCGACAGCGACTTCCCGCTGCCTTGGGAGGATATCCGGGAGGATTTGCTTTACATCCGCCAGCTCTGCGACGCGCTCGCGGCCACTCACGCCAAGAATATCATCCATCGCGACATCAAGCCCGACAATATCCTGGTCAACTCGAAAGGCCAGGTCAAGATCACGGATTTCGGCATCATGCACATGGAAGAGGCGACCTTCACGCCCACAGGAGCGCTGGTCGGCACGCCGCGCTACATGTCGCCCGAGCAGGTCCAGGGAGGTCGGATTGACGCGCGGTCGGATTTGTATTCGACCGGCATCGTTCTGTTTGAATTGCTGACCGGCTCGCCGCCGTTTGCCACGGGCGACGTCGCTTATCAGCAGATCAACGCTCCGCCCGTCGCCCCCAGCGACCTCCAGCCTCAAATCCCGCAGGATGTCAACCGGCTGATTATGCGCTTGCTTGAGAAGAAACCGGAAAACCGTCCTGCCTCGGCGCAGGAACTGAAGAAGGAAGTGGATGCGATTTTGGCGAAGCTATGGCCGGGCGTCACCTAAAATAATCTTCCTAATTAAAAATCCTAAAAAGACTCTGGCGCAAAGATAAGGGCCTTTGTAGAATCTTGCCCGTTGGCATTTATGTTCCTGTTCGAATTGCTCCTAGTTCTGGTGATGGGCGATGGCCCGGCAAATGCCTGATGCGATAGCGCGGTTCGACACCTTCCTGCGCGTCGAACGCAACCTGGCGCCGCGAACGTGCGTGGCGTATCAGTATGACTTATCCCAGTTCCGCGACTGGCTGCGCGAGCGCAATCCGGAGTTGATGGCGCTCGAGGCCATCAATCCGGACGATATCCGCGACTTCCTCGCCCACCTTCAATCCAAGCATGACTATAACGCCTCGGCGATGTGCCGCGCGCTGTCGGCGATCCGGCAGTTCTTCCTGTTCTGTGTGGATAGAGGCTTTCTGGAACACAGCCCGGCGGACGGCGTGCGCAATCCGAAAAAAACAAAGAAACTGCCGGTCTTCCTGATCGAAGGCGATCTGCGGCGCTTGCTCGAAACAACCGGCAGCGACGACGTCAAAAGTTTGCGGGATTTTTGCCTGTTGTCGCTCTTGAGCATGACGGGAGTGCGTTTGAAGGAACTGGTGGGCATGAATTGCGGCGATGTGAGCCTGGAAGGGCGCACGATCCGCGTGATGGGCAAAGG